>NZ_CP102830.1:2867727-3186363 GCF_024730785.1 Pseudomonas sp. LS44 | reverse complement strand
GGGCGCGCTTGCTTCTACAATCGACGGCTCACCGCGCCGGTGATTCGGCCCGAACCTGGCTGGCCGCTATCGCGCACCCACAACCGATCAACCGCAGGACAGCAACTCATGGACGCATTCAAAGAAAACGTACTGGCCGGCAAAGTCGTGCTGGTAGCCGGCGGCTCGAGCGGCATCAATCTGGGCATCGCCGAGCATTTCGCCCGGCACGGCGCCAAAGTGGCGCTGCTTAGTCGTAGCCAGGACAAACTCGATCAGGCGGTAGCCGGGATAAGCGCGGCGGGTGGTGAAGCGCTCGGGCTGTCTGCCGACGTGCGCGACTTCGCGGCAGTGGATGCGGTGCTGGCGCAGGTCCAGCAGCGCTTCGGCAATATCGACGTGGTGATTTCCGGTGCCGCCGGCAACTTCGTCGCGGCGGCCAAGGACATGTCGGCCAATGGCTTCAAGACGGTGATCGATATCGACCTGATCGGCACCTTTAACGTGCTGCGTGCGGCCTATCCGTACCTCAACAAGCCGGGTGCTTCGCTGATCTCCATCACCGCGCCGCAGGCGGTCAAACCGGCGGTCTATCAGGCGCATGTCTGTGCGGCCAAGGCCGGGATCAATATGCTGACCCAATGCCTGGCAATGGAGTGGGGGGCCGAGGGTATCCGCGTCAACGCCATCTCGCCGGGGCCGATCGCCGACACCGAAGGCATGGCGCGCCTGGCACCGACCCCGGAGATGGAGCAGGAGGTCAAGGCACGCCTGGCCCTGCGCGATTACGGCAGCAAGCGCGAC
Organism: Pseudomonas sp. LS44; assembly: GCF_024730785.1. Classification (NCBI taxonomy): domain Bacteria; kingdom Pseudomonadati; phylum Pseudomonadota; class Gammaproteobacteria; order Pseudomonadales; family Pseudomonadaceae; genus Pseudomonas; species Pseudomonas sp. LS44. The sequence continues at coordinate 3,185,580 of NZ_CP102830.1, read as the reverse complement.
ATCGCCGATGTGGCGCTGTTCCTGGCCTCGGACAATGCGCGCTATATCACCGGGTCGATCATCGACTGCGACGGCGGCAGCAAGTTGGGCGATGCCACGCTGCCGGAATTGCCGCCGCGCCGTTGAGTCTGTTGGTGGGTTACGCCGCTTTGCGGCTAACCCACCCTACGGTTCTGTGCTCAACCCACCCCACGGGATGGCGCAGTGGTAGGAGCGAATTCATTCGCGATAGATGGGACCCCATGATCGCGGATAAATCCGCTCCTACCCCTCATCTTACGAGCGAGCTGCTGTCGCCACCCCCAGATCAGTGCTTGAACATCACATGGCGCACCGCCGTGTAGTCCTCCAGCCCGTACATCGACAGGTCCTTGCCGTAGCCGGACAGCTTCATGCCGCCGTGGGGCATTTCGCTGACCAGCATGAAGTGGGTGTTGACCCAGGTGCAGCCGTACTGCAGGCGCGCCGACAGGCGATGGGCGCGGCCGACGTCGCCGGTCCACAGCGAGGAAGCCAGGCCGTAGTCGGAGTCGTTGGCCCAGGTCAGGGCCTGCTCTTCGTCGCTGAACGGCGTCACCGAAACCACCGGGGCGAACACTTCGCGGCGGACGATCTCGTCGTCCTGCTGGGCGCCGGCCAGCACGGTCGGTTCGAAGAAGAAGCCGGCGCCGGCCACCGCCTTGCCGCCGGTGACCACTTCGATATGCGCCTGCTGGCTGGCGCGCTCGACGAAGCCGCTGACCCGCTCGCGGTGCTGGGCGGTGATCAGCGGGCCGAGCTCGGTGCTCGGGTCGTCCTGCAGGCCGTACTTGATGCTGCCAACCGCGGCGCCCAGTTCGGCGACGAACTTCTCGTAGATGCCTTTCTGCGCATAGATGCGGCAGGCGGCGGTGCAGTCCTGGCCGGCGTTGTAGAAGCCGAAGGTGCGGATGCCTTCCACCGCGGCGGCAATGTCGGCGTCGTTAAAGATGATCACCGGTGCCTTGCCGCCCAGCTCCATGTGCATGCGTTTCACCGTGCCGGCGGTGCTGGAGATGATGTTCGAGCCGGTGGCCACCGAGCCGGTCAGCGACACCATACGCACCTTCGGGTGGGTGACCAGCGGCGAGCCGACGCTGGCGCCGCGGCCGAAGACGATGTTGACCACCCCTGCGGGGAAGATTTCGGCGAGAAATTCGCCCAGCTTCAGCGCGGTCAGCGGGGTCTGCTCGGAGGGCTTGAGCACCACGCAGTTGCCGGCGGCCAGCGCCGGGGCGAGCTTCCAGGCGGCCATCATCAGCGGGTAGTTCCACGGCGCGATGGAGGCGACCACGCCGATCGGGTCGCGGCGGATCATCGAGGTGTGTCCCGGCAGATATTCGCCGGCGGCGGAGCCGTTCAGGCAACGGCTGGCGCCGGCGAAGTAGCGGAACACGTCGGCGATGGCCGGGATCTCGTCGTTCAGCGCGGCGGCGAAGGGCTTGCCGCAGTTCTGCGATTCCAGACGCGCGAGTTCGTCGGCATGCGCTTCGATCTTGTCGGCCAGGCGCAGCAACAACAGGGCGCGATCCTTCGGCGCGGTCTGCGACCAGCCGACGAAGGCGGCATCGGCGGCGCGCACGGCGGCGTCGACCTGCGACTCGCTGGCCTCGTTGACATGAATCAGCGGCGCGCCGAGCGCCGGGTTGAGCACCGGCTGGCTGGCGCCTTCGCCTGCGACCAGTTGGCCATTGATCAGCAGTTTGGTTTGCATGGCTCGACCTCATTCTTCGGTGTGTTTGTTCCCTCTCCCCCTCTTCATAAAAAAGAGCAGGGAGAGGGTTAGGGAGAGGGGGCGGATTTTCAGGGCAGCCCCTTCGCCGACCGGCCGACCCTCTCCCCCGGCCCCTCTCCCATGAATGGGAGAGGGGAGTAAAAGCTCCAATCACTTACCGCTGCCGGCCACGCCCTCGCCACCCTTGGTCAGGTAGTAGGCGGCGAGGATCGGCAGCATGGTCACCAGCATCACCAGCATGGCCACCACGTTGGTCACCGGCACGTCGCGCGGGCGCGCCAGCTGGTTGAGCAGCCACAGCGGCAGGGTGCGTTCGTGGCCGGCGGTGAAGGTGGTGACGATGATCTCGTCGAACGACAGGGCGAAGGCGAGCATGCCGCCGGCCAGCAGCGCCGAGCCGAGGTTGGGCAGGATGATGTAGCGGAAGGTCTGCCAGCCATCGGCGCCCAGATCCATGCTCGCCTCGATCAGGCTGTAGCTGGTGCGGCGGAAGCGGGCGATGACGTTGTTGTAGACGATCACCACGCAGAAGGTGGCGTGGCCGATGACGATGGTCAGCACCCCGGGCTCGATGCCGAGGGTCTTGAACGCCGCCAGCAGGGCGATGCCGGTGATGATGCCGGGCAGGGCGATCGGCAGGATCAGCATCAGCGAGATGCTCTCCTTGCCGAAGAAGTCGCGGCGGTACAGCGCGGCGGCGGCCAGGGTGCCGAGGATCAGGGCGATCAGGGTGGCCAGGCAGGCGATCTGCACCGACAGCTTGATCGCCTCGAGCACGTCGGCGCGGGCGAAGGCGACGCTGAGCCAGCGCAGGGTGAAGCCCTGCGGCGGGAAGCTGAACGCCGCGTCCTCGGTGTTGAAGGCGTAGATGAAGATGATCAGGATCGGGAAGTGGAGGAACAGCAACCCGCCCCAGGCCGCCAGTTTGAGGCCCCAGGAAGCTTTGTCAGAGTGCATCGAAGGCCCCCAGGCGTTTGACGATGGATAGGTAGACGGCGATCAGCACGATTGGCACCAGGGTGAAGGCGGCGGCCATCGGCATGTTGCCGATCGAGCCCTGCTGGGAATACACCATGCTGCCGATGAAGAAGCCGGGCGGGCCGATCAGCTGCGGCACGATGAAGTCGCCCAGCGTCAGGGAAAAGGTGAAGATCGAGCCGGCGGCGATGCCGGGGATCGACAGCGGCAGGATCACCTGGGTGAAGGTCTGCCGTGGCCGGGCGCCGAGGTCGGCCGAGGCCTGCAGCAGCGACGGCGGCAGGCGCTCCAGCGAAGCCTGGATCGGCAGGATCATGAACGGCAGCCAGATATAGACGAACACCAGGAAGCGCCCGAGGTGCGAGGTCGACAGGGTGCTGCCGCCGACCCCGGGAATGCCGAGGATGACCTGCAGCAGCGGAGTCAGACCGAGGTGGTCGACGAACCACTGCGCCACCCCGCCCTTGGCCAGCAAGAGGGTCCAGGCGTAGGTCTTGACGATGTAGCTGGCCCACATCGGCAGCATCACCGCGATGTAGAAGAACGCCTTGGTCTTGCCGTTGGTGTAGCGCGCCATGTAGTAGGCGATCGGGAAGGCCAGTACCGCGCTGGCGATGGACACGGCGACAGCCATGCTCAGGGTGCGCAGGATGATGTCGAAGTTGGCGGCCTGGAACAGCGCGGCGAAGTTGGCCAGGGTCAAGTCCGGGGTCACCGCCATGGTGAAGTCGTCGAAGGTGTAGAAACCTTGCCACAACAGGGTCAGCAGCGAGCCGAGGTAGATCGCGCCGAACCACAGCAGCGGCGGGATCAGCAGCAGCGCCAGGTACAGGTTGGGCTTGCGGTAGAGCAGGCTGGACAGGCGGCGCAGCGGACCGTCGGCACGGCCGGCTGGAAGGTTCAGTGCGGTGGCCATCTCACACACCCTCGGCCGGCGGGTTGTCGCGCAACTGCACCATGGCCTCGCGCGGCCAGCGCGCGGTGACCTGCTGGCCGGGCTGGTACTGATTGGCGCTGCCGCGCTGCCATTGATTGTTGGCCTGGCTGACGGCGAGGGTCTGGCCGTTGTCCAGCTGGATCTCGTAGCGGGTGGCGGCGCCCTGGTACTGGATGTCGTGGAGCAGGCCGCCGACCTGGATATCGTCGCCGCTCGCCGCGCCGTCGGCGAAACGGATGTGCTCCGGGCGGATCGAGAACGGCGCGCTGCTGCCGGCGATTCGCTGGGCCAGTTCGCCACGCAACACGTTGGAGGTGCCGACGAACTCGGCGACGAAGGCGGTCGCCGGCTGCATGTACAGGTTGCGCGGGGTATCGACCTGCTCGATGCGGCCCTTGTTGAACACCGCCACGCGGTCGGACATCGATAGCGCCTCGGTCTGGTCGTGGGTGACGAAGATGAAGGTGATGCCGAGCTGGCGCTGCAGCTTCTTCAGCTCGCTCTGCATCTGCTCGCGCAGCTTGAGATCGAGCGCGCCGAGCGGTTCGTCGAGCAGCAGCACCCGCGGCCGATTGACCAGGGCGCGGGCCAGGGCCACGCGCTGACGCTGGCCGCCGGACAGCTGCGCCGGCTTGCGCTCGCCGTAGCCGCCCAAGGCGACCATGGCCAGCGCCTCCTCGGCGCGCTTGAGGCGTTCGTCCTTGCCGACGCCTTTGACCTTGAGGCCGTAGGCGACGTTGTCACGCACGTTCATGTGCGGGAACAGCGCGTAGTCCTGGAACACGGTGTTGACGTCGCGCTGGTAGGGCGCCAGGCCGACGGCCTCGGCGCCATGGATGCGGATGGAGCCGGCGCTGGGTTGCTCGAAGCCGGCGATCAGCCGCAGGCAGGTGGTCTTGCCCGAACCGGACGGGCCGAGCATGGAAAAGAACTCACCGTCCTCGATGGCCAGCGATACCTGGTCGACGGCTTTCACCTCGCCGAACACGCGGGAGACTTCGGTGAACTCGACGGCGATGGTCATAGCTGCTCCAAGTAGGGCGGGTGCAACCCGCGTTCAGGGGCGGCGGCGGGTTGCACCCGCCCTACGGGATTGCGTGCTCATTGCGACAGCCCGAGCTGCTGTCCCCTTGGCCCTTAGGGGAGAGGGGAATGGTGCGCTTTGAAAGTGGCTCAGAGGGCGTAGCGAGCAGGCCTCAGCCGTGTCCGGCCAGCGCGCAGGAACCGCAGCGTACTGAAGTACGTGAGGATTCCGAGCACTGCCCGGGCGCGGATCAGGCCTGCGCAGTAGCCATCTGGGCCATTTTTACCGACCGCCCATGATCGCGATGTAGTCCTGCGTCCAACGGCTGTACGGCACGCACTGGCCCTGGGTCTTGCACTTGGCTTGCGGGGTTTTCCAGAAGGCGATGCGGTCGAACTGGTCGTAGCCGTTGGTGGCGCATCCGCCGGCGCCGAGCAGTTCACTGGCCTGGCAACCGGCCGGTACCGCCGGCAGCGAGCCGAACCAGGCGGCCAGGTCACCCTGCACCTTGGGCTCCAGCGACCAGTCCATCCACTTGTAGGCGCAGTTCGGGTGCTTGGCGTCGGCATGCAGCATGGTGGTGTCGGCCCAGCCGGTGACCCCTTCTTTCGGGAACACGGTGGCCACCGGCTGCCCTTCGGCCTTCAGGGTATTGGCCATGTAGCCCCAGGTGCTGGAGGCGACCACGCCTTCGTTCTTGAAGTCGCTCATCTGTACCGTGGCGTCGTGCCAGTAGCGGTGGACCAGCGTGTGTTGCTTGCGCAGCAGCTCGAGCACGGCGGCGTACTGTTTTTCGTTGAGCTCATAGGGGTCGTTGATGGCCAGATCCGGCTGGGCGGATTTCAGGTACAGCGCCGCGTCGGCGATATAGATCGGCCCGTCGTAAGCCTGCACGCGGCCCTTGTTCGGCTTGCCGTCGGCCAGCTGCTGCGCCTCGAACACCGCACTCCAGCTGTCCGGCGCCTTGCTGAACGCCTTGGTGTTGTACATCAGCAGGTTCGGGCCCCACTGGTAGGGCGTCCCGTAGGTCTTGCCATCGACGGTGTACCAGTCGCCGCCTCCCAGGCGCGGGTCGAGGTTCTTCCAGTTGGGCACCAGTTTCGGGTCGATCGGCTGCACGCGCTTGCCGTAGATCAGCCGCAGCGAGGCGTCGCCGGAGGCGGTGACCAGATCGTAGCCGCCCTTGTTCATCAGGCTGACCATCTCGTCGGAGGTCGCCGCGGTCTTGATGTTGACCTTGCAGCCGGTGTCCTTCTCGAACTGGGTGACCCAGTCGTAGTTCTTGTCGGTTTCGCCGCGTTCGATGTAACCAGGCCAGGCAATGATATCCAGGCGGCCTTCGCCATCGCCCACGGCTTTCAAGGCATCAGCAGCCTGCACACTGGCGCTCGCCAGCAAGGTGGTGGTCAGCGTGCCGAGCAGAACAGTTCTGTGCATGAGCATCGGGTATCCCTCTTGGTGGGTAGTCGGGCGACTTCTGCTATCGACTATTGATAGTAGGTTTGTTTTTGCCGAACGCTGGCAGTGCGCAGGGTGCGATCGTGGTCGCGGCGGCAATATCTCGAAGCACAGTCGGGCATGCCGTGGGGAATTGGCGCGGATAGAGTGCGGTCCACCACAGCATTCGATTTCGTCTGGAGAACGCCATGAACACTCGCGGTTTGCTCGATCAATTGCTCAAGTCCGGCCAACAGCTGTTGCAGAACGGGGTGCTGCAAAACGGTGGGCTGCAAAACGCCGGCAGCCAATCCAAGCCCGGGCAGGGCGGTGCCAATCCTCTGGGTGGCTTGCTCGGCAGCGTCGGCGGTGGCGCCCTGGGTGCCGGTGCCATCGGTCTGCTGCTGGGCAGCAAGAAGGCCCGCAAAGTCGGCGGCCAAGTGCTCACCTATGGCGGTTTGGCGGCGCTCGGCGTGGTCGCCTACAAGGCCTACAACAACTGGCAGCAACAGCAGGCCGGCGCGGTGCAGCACGAGCCGCAGACCGTCGATCGTCTGCCGCCCCCGCAGGTCGAGCAGCACAGCCACGCGATTCTTCGCGCGTTGGTGGCAGCGGCCAAGGCCGACGGCCATATCGATGATCGCGAGCGTCAACTGATCGATGGCGAAGTGCTGAAACTCACCGACGACCGCGAGCTGCAAGGCTGGCTGGATGGCGAACTGCACAAGCCGCTGGACCCGGCGGAAGTCGCCCGCGCGGCGCAAACCCCGGAAATGGCCGCGGAGATGTATCTGGCCAGTTTATTGATGGTCGATCAGGAGCACTTCATGGAGCGCGCCTATCTGGAAGAACTGGCCCGTCAGCTGAAACTCGACCCCGCTCTCAAGACCGAACTGGAAAGCCAGGCGCGCCAGGCCCTGCAATAAAATCCGCGGCGGCCGCTGCTACCGTTTGGCAGCGGCCATGGCGAACCGCCGTCATCGAACTATCGTTGCTAGCCTGAACCCGCCGTTCCGACGGGAGGAGGTGCTATGAATACCAGCGATTTGCTCGAACAACTGCTCCGTTCCGGTCTTGCTCCTCAAGGGGCAGGCGCGTCAGGCTCCGCGCCGTCGGGCGGCGGATTGGGTGATGTGTTAGGCGGCCTAGGCGGGATGCTCGGCGGCGGAACCGGCGGTACCAGCGGCGGTAGTGCCGGTGGGCTAGGCGGCTTAGGCGGTCTGGGTGGCCTGGGCGGTCTACTTGGCGGCCTGCTGGGCGGCGGCGCCTCACCGGGCGGCCAGAGCCAAAGCCGGGGTGGCTTGGGCGGTGGCGGCCTGGGTGCCGGTGGCCTGGCGACCTTAGGGATGCTGGCCTTCCAGGCGTTCAGCGCCTGGCAGCAGAACCAAACCACCGCGGCCGCGCGACAACCGCAAACGGTTAATACCCTCAGCGGTGCCGAGGCCGAAGAACACAGCCATGCGATCCTACGGGCACTGATCGCCGCTTCCAAAGCCGATGGGCGCATCGACGAGCAGGAGAAAAAGCTGATCTACGCGGAAATCGCCAAACTCACTGCCGACCCCGAGCTGCAGGCGTGGCTGGACGATGAAGTGGCCCGTCCGCTGGATGCCGCGCAAGTCGCCCAGGCCGCACAAACCCCGGAGATGGGCGCGGAAATGTATCTGGCTAGCGTGCTGTTGATCGGTGCCCAGCAGGGCGGCGAACGGGGTTACCTGGACGAACTGGCCAGCCAGCTGCGTCTCGATCCCGCCTTACAGGCCGAACTGGAAGCCCAAGTGCATTGAGTGCCCAGCCATGAGCGCCCGTTGGGCGTCGGCTGTGTTGGCGCTGTGGGCCGGCGCCAGCGGGGCCCAAGAGGGCGAGCTGTACGCCAGCAGCCAAAGCCTGTTGCTGGAAGACAGCCGCTTCGTTCGCGAGGCGGCGCTGGATCGCCTGCAGCAAATTCGTTTCGCCTTTCGTGAACCACCCGCCGAGCCCGGCCAGCAGCCGCTGTGGACGCGCGCCTATGGCAATTGGGGCTCGCGCGACAGCGATGGCGCCGCCGCGCGGGTCGAGCACGATAGCGGCGGACTGTTCATCGGTGCCGATCGCAAGCTCAACGAGCGCTGGGTGGCGGGCGTCTTGGGCGGCTATTCGCGGCTCGACCTGCGGCTCGATGACCGTCAGGCCGATGCCGATATCGACAGCTACCATCTGGCCGCCTACGCCGCCATGCGCTACTACAACCAACTCGGCCTCAAGCTCGGCGCCGCCTTCAGCCAGCAGCGGCTCGACAGCCAGCGCCTGGGTGCGCACGGCAGCACCGACGGCTACAGCGTGCAGGTCTTCACCGAAGCCATCTACGCCATGGATTACGAAGAGTTCACCGTCGAGGCCTTCACTAACCTGGCCTATGTGGCACTGCGCAGCGACGGATTGACCGAGAAGGGCGGTGCCACTGCACAAACCATCGCCAGTGCCGATGATCACACCACTGTCGCCACGTTCGGCTGGCGCGCCGTCCGCGGTGTACCACTGGCCTCAGGAAAACGCCTGGTCGCGCGCGGCAGTCTCGGCTGGCGACATGCGTTCGGTTCGACCGATGTGCAGCGCGACAGCGTGTCGCGGCTCGACGGCCTGGCGAGCCGCAGCGCGGGCGTACCGCTCAGCGAGGACAGTCTGCGTCTGGACCTGGGCCTTGACTACGAAGTGCTACCGCAGGTCTACGCGGGCCTCTGGTACGTGGGCAATTTTGCCGATGCCGCACGCGACAATGGCTTGAGCGCTCGGTTGAGCCTGAAGTACTGAGAGTCCCTGCGGCGCCGGACGGCGGGCTGCCAGGGCCGGGCAACTCGCGTATACTCGCCGGCTTTCACAAAGTTTTGTCGAGTGCTGCCCGTATGGAAATTCAACCGATCGTCAACAGCATCAAAGACCTCTCCGAGCGCACCCAAATTATTCGGGGGTATCTTTGACTACGATCACAAGCATGATCGTCTCGTCGAAGTAAACCGCGAACTCGAAGACCCGAACGTCTGGAACAACCCGGAATACGCCCAGAATCTGGGCCGCGAGCGCGCCACCCTGGCGCAAATCGTCGACACCCTCGACGAACTGGCCGGCGGACTCACCGACTCCCGTGACCTGCTGGATATGGCGGTCGAAGAGGACGACGAAGGCGCGGCCAATGACGTCGCCAGCGAAGTCGAGCGCTTGCGCGAAATCCTCGAGAAGCTGGAGTTCCGCCGCATGTTCAGCGGCGATATGGACCCGAATAACGCCTACCTCGACATCCAGGCCGGCTCCGGCGGCACCGAAGCCCAGGACTGGGCCAACATCCTGCTACGCATGTACCTGCGCTGGGCCGACAAGCGCGGCTTCGACGCCGCCATTATCGAACTGTCCGCTGGCGAAGTTGCCGGGATCAAGGGCGCCACTGTGCATATCAAGGGCGAATACGCCTTCGGCTGGCTACGTACCGAGATCGGCGTGCACCGCCTGGTGCGCAAGAGCCCGTTCGACTCCGGCAACCGTCGCCACACCTCGTTCTCCGCGGTGTTCGTCTCGCCGGAAATCGACGACAACATCGAGATCGATATCAATCCGTCGGACCTGCGCATCGACACTTACCGTTCCTCCGGGTCCGGTGGTCAGCACGTCAACACCACCGACTCGGCGGTACGGATTACCCACGTTCCGACCAATACCGTGGTGGCGTGCCAGAACGAACGCTCGCAGCACGCCAACAAAGACACCGCGATGAAGATGCTCCGGGCGCGTCTGTACGAGCAGGAAGTGCAGAAGCGCAACGCTGCCTCACAAGCGTTGGAAGACACCAAGTCGGATATCGGCTGGGGTCACCAGATCCGCTCGTACGTGCTCGATGCCTCGCGAATCAAAGATCTGCGGACCAATATCGAGCGCAGCGACTGCGACAAGGTGCTCGACGGCGATATCGACGAATACCTCGAAGCTAGCCTCAAGCAAGGCCTGTAATACCTTTCGATTCCGCTCTCCAGAGGAGGGCGGCAACGACCCCGTGACGGAAACCGATGACCATGAGCGACCAACAACTCGACCTGCAAGCCCTTTCCCAAGAAGACCGGCAACACGAAGAAAACAAGCTGATTGCCCAGCGCAAAGAGAAGCTTGCTGTCATCCGTGAGCAGGGCAACGCCTTCCCCAATGACTTCCGCCGCGACAACTACTGCGCCGATTTGCAGAAACAGTACGCCGACAAGAGCAAGGAAGAGCTGGAAGCCGCTGCCATTCCGGTCAAGGTCGCCGGGCGCATCATGCTCAACCGTGGCTCGTTCATGGTGATTCAGGACATGACCGGCCGCATCCAGGTCTACGTCAACCGCAAGACCCTGTCCGAAGAAACCCTGGCCGCGGTGAAGACCTGGGACATGGGCGACATCATTTCCGCCGAAGGCACTCTGGCCCGTTCCGGCAAGGGCGACCTGTATGTGGAAATGACCAACGTGCGCTTGCTGACCAAGTCGCTGCGCCCGCTGCCGGACAAGCACCACGGCCTGAGCGACACCGAGCAGCGCTACCGTCAGCGCTACGTCGACCTGATCGTCAACGAAGACGTGCGCCAGACCTTCCGCGTGCGCTCGCAGGTCATCGCCCACATCCGCAGCTTCCTGATGCAGCGCGACTTCCTCGAAGTCGAAACGCCGATGCTGCAGACCATCCCTGGCGGCGCCGCGGCCAAGCCGTTCGAAACCCACCACAACGCGCTGGACATGGGCATGTACCTGCGCATCGCGCCGGAGCTGTACCTTAAGCGCCTGGTGGTCGGTGGTTTCGAGAAAGTCTTCGAGATCAACCGCAACTTCCGTAACGAAGGCGTTTCGACCCGGCACAACCCCGAGTTCACCATGCTCGAGTTCTACCAGGCCTACGCCGATTACGAAGACAACATGGACCTGACCGAGGAGCTGTTCCGCGAGCTGGCCCAGCTGGTGCTCGGTAGCACCGACGTGCCGTATGGCGACAAGGTCTTCCACTTCGGCGAGCCATTCGCGCGCCTGTCGGTGTTCGACTCGATCCTCAAGTACAACCCAGAGATCAGCGCGGCCGACCTGCAGGACATCGACAAGGCCCGCGCCATTGCCAAGCAAGCCGGCGCCAAGGTGCTCGGCTTCGAAGGCCTGGGCAAGCTGCAGGTGATGATTTTCGAGGAGCTGGTCGAGCACAAGCTGGAGCAGCCGCACTTCATCACCCAGTACCCGTTCGAAGTCTCGCCGCTGGCCCGCCGCAACGACGACAACCCGAACGTCACCGACCGCTTCGAGCTGTTCATCGGTGGCCGCGAGATCGCCAACGCCTACTCCGAGCTGAATGACGCGGAAGACCAGGCCGAGCGCTTCATGGCGCAAGTGGCCGACAAGGACGCCGGTGACGACGAAGCCATGCACTACGACGCCGACTTCGTCCGCGCCCTCGAATACGGCATGCCGCCGACCGCCGGCGAAGGTATCGGCATCGACCGCCTGGTGATGCTGCTGACCAATTCGCCGTCGATTCGCGACGTCATCCTGTTCCCGCACATGCGCCCGCAGGCGTGATGAAGAAGCCGCCTCCGGGCGGCTTTTTGTTATTTGGCGGTGGTCAAAGCGAGCGCCTTTCGAGGCGCGCGTATTCAACGATGCGTTTTCCGTTGGCATTTTTTGCCAAGCCAGTCCCGCAGACAGCCGATCACATTGATTCCGCGTGGGAAAGCTCCACAATGGTTGCCAGTATCCCGCTTAGTCGAGGTAGAAACGCATCGTGACGCAAAGCCCGAAACCCGACCGTGCTGCCACCATGGCCAGTGCCGTCGCTGAAAGTGTCCAGTACCAAGGTCGCAAGGCCAGTCGCCAAGGCAGCGAGCAGCGCCGCCAGGCGATTCTCGATGCCGCCATGCGCATCATCGTGCGCGATGGCGTGCGTGCGGTTCGCCACCGCGCGGTAGCCGCTGAGGCCGATGTGCCGTTGTCGGCGACCACCTATTACTTCAAAGATATCAACGATCTGATTACCGATACCTTCGCCCAGTTCGTCGAGCGCAGCGCCGAAACCATGGCCGCGTTCTGGGATAGCACCGAAGGTCTGCTGCTCGATAAGGTCGGTCAGCTCGATGGCAGCATCGCGTCGCGGCGCCTGCTGGCCGATGAGATTGCCGGATTGGCGGTGGAGTACGTCCACCAGCAGTTGCTGACCCGCCGCGATCACTTGCTGGCCGAGCGGGCATTCCAGCAAGAGGCCTTGCTCAATCCGGGGTTGCACGAATTGGTGCGCTCGCATCGAAAAATTCTGCTGCAGGGCGTGGCCCACTTCTTCCAAGTGCTCGGTTCCAAGCAACCGGAACAGGACGCCAAAGTGTTGACGGGCATCATCGAGCGCATGGAATATCAGGGTTTGATCGATGGCATGGATCATCTCGACAACGACGACATGCGTGCCATTCTGCTGCGCTACATGCATCTGGTTCTGGGGCTGTAGATCATGGACGAGTCGGCTTCTGATCGCTGTGGTGTGCGGTCAGGATGTGCGAATTTGTCATGTTCACGGAGTAGGCTGCGCCGTTTTGCCGAACCGGCGTGGATGAGGAGAGTGGGTTTGGGTGCTTTGCTAGGGTTAGAAACACAATTGCGACCGGTGAACGTCGCAGCACACGCATCGCTATGTCGCCCTGTCCTCTCAAGGAGCCCGAAATGAAAGCCTGGCGCATGGTGTTTGCCTTGTCCTTCCTGTTGCTGAGCGGTTGTCTGGTCACCTTCAAGGATCCCATCCCGGCCAACGAGGCCGCGCCCATGCCGTTGCTGGGCGAGTGGACGCGCAAGAACGAGTGGGGCGAGCAGCAGTACCTGGAGGTCAGCCGCGCCGGCTCCAATCTGTACAAGGCGGTGACCTACGAGAACAGCCCGGAAAACAGCGAGACGCTCAAGGAATTCGGCTTCACCGTCTCCCACCATGGCAGTCGCTGGTACCTGTCGGCCGGCTTGCCGAAAAGCCTGGGCGCCAACTTCGCGATTGGCGGTTTCGAGCTGACCAAGGACAACGAGTTGGTGATCTACAACCTCGATGTCGACCGCATCCACCAGGAGCTCAACACCGGGCGGTTGGCCGGCAAGATCTTCGAAACACCGGAAGGCGATGGTGCGCTGATCAGCAGCCCGCTGGATCAGGTCTTCGCCTATCTAGACGACCAGGCCAATTCCGACGTATTCATCGAGGTGGCGCGCTTCCAGCGCAGCGGCCAGTGATCGCGCAAGCAGCGAGTAGGGAACGATGAACGACCATATGGTGCTCGACGAATATCAGCTGACCATCCGTACCCTGTCCGATCGCCTGGTCGAGGCGCAGACGCCGATTCGCGTGCTGGATGCGGTGAAGTGGGACGACAACATCCGTCAGGACTTCCTCAAGCACAAAGGCAAGGAGCCGCCAGCGGTCGATCGTGCCTATTACGAAAGCCGGCCTCTGGCCTTTGACCCCGGCGCGAAGAAGCTCGAATTCCAGAATATCGAGCGCGACATCACCCGCCTGCTCGGCCAGTTCAGCCCGGTCGGGCAGATCATGCGGCGCATGTGCCGGGAATACCGGATGGTCATCCGCATGCTTGAGGCGCGCGGCACTCCGGACTTCGGCCTTATCTCCCAGGAGCTCTATGGCGCGGCTTCGGATGCCTTCCATGCCGGCGACCCGACCCTCGCCGATCTCGGGCTGATGTTCTCCGACTACCTGAACAACATCGCCGATCGCGGCGATCTCGAAAGCGAACCCAAGACCCTCAGCGCCAACACGGCGGTGGAGATGCTGCAGAGCCGGTTGAGCGCGGTGTTCGGCGACGACACCATCCGCGTGTTCGAGTCCGACGGCATCCTCGCCGACGCCGCCGCCGGCGCCGACTACATCAAGGTGCGCAGCGACGCCCTGTTCAATGAGCGCGACGTGCGTGCCCTGGAAGTACATGAAGGCCTGGTGCATGTCGGCACCACCCTCAACGGCCTCAGCCAGCCGATCTGCACCTTTCTGGCCAAGGGCCCGCCATCCTCGACCGTGACCCAGGAAGGCCTGGCGATCCTCATGGAGGTGATCGCCTTCACCTCCTATCCGACCCGCCTGCGCAAGCTGACCAACCGTATCCGCGCCATCCACATGGCCGAGGACGGCGCTGATTTCCTCCAGGTGTTCGAGTTCTACCGCGAGCAGGGTTTCGGCCGCGAGGAAAGCTACGGTCACGCCAGCCGGGTGTTCCGCGGCTCGACCCCGAACGGTCTGCCGTTCACCAAGGATTTGTCGTACCTGAAGGGCTTCATCCTGATCTACAACTACATCCAGCTGGCGGTGCGCAAAGGCAAGCTGGAGCAAATCCCGCTGCTGTTCTGCGGCAAGACCACCCTGGAAGACATGCGCACCTTGCGTCAGCTGGTCGACGAGGGCCTGGTGGTGCCGCCCAAGTACCTGCCGCCGCAGTTTCGCGACCTCAATGCGTTGTCGGCCTGGATGTGTTTTTCCAACTTCCTCAATCATTTGAGCCTGGACCGGATCGAAGCGGACTACGCCAACATCCTCTGAGGGCTGAATCGGAGATGGGTCGGGCCGCGCAGGTTGAGCGAAGCGATACCCATCTCCGGCTGCCGCGCCGCCCGCTTGTTGGGGATCGCTACGCTCAATGCCAACCTACAGGGTCGGGGCGTAGCCCGGATGCCCTCCGGGAAAGGAGGGCAGGGGAGTTCGCCATATGTCCAAGCTGTCGATTCGTACCTTACTTCTGCTGCTTCTGGCTGTGCTGCAGGGCTGCAGTGAGCTGCTGTTCTATCCCGAGCCTGGCCAGCCGTTCACTCCGGAAAAGGCTGGTCTGGTCTATCGCGACATCGAGCTCACGGCTGCCGACGGCACCCGCCTGCATGCCTGGTGGCTACCGGCCAAGGCTGGCGTCGAAGTCAAAGGCACGGTGCTGCATCTGCATGGCAACGGCGGCAACCTAGCCAGCCATCTCGGTGGGAGCTGGTGGTTACCGGCGCAGGGTTATCAGGTCCTGTTGCTGGATTACCGCGGCTATGGCCTGTCGGCCGGTGAGCCGAGCCTGCCGGCGGTTTATGAGGATATCGATGCCGCCTTTGCTTGGCTGCAGCAGGCGCCGCAGGTGCAGGGCAAGCCGGTGATCGTGTTGGGTCAGAGCCTCGGCGGCGCCTTGGCGATTCACTATCTGGCCGAGCATCCGCCACAGCGTCAGCAACTTAAGGCGTTGGTGCTCGATGGCGTGCCGGCCAGCTACCGCGATATGGCCCAGTTCGCCCTGGCTGGCGCCTGGCTGACCTGGCCGCTGCAGGTGCCGCTGAGCTGGCTGGTGCCCGACGGCGACAGTGCGATCCATGCGATCGGTCAGCTGCAAGGCGTGCCGCTGTTGATCTACCACAGCATCGACGATCCGGTCGTGCCTCTTTCCAACGGGGTGCGCTTGTATCAAGCTGCGCCCCCGCTGCGGGTGTTCCAGCCGACCCGTGGCGGCCATGTGCAGACCTTCGCCGATCCGGTGTGGCGCGAAGTGATGCTGCGCTACCTCGACGATCCGCGTGGCTATACCGGCCTGCGCCGCCTCGCCGAAGTGCCGAACACCCCAACTCCAGACTTCCCGAAACCAGACGCCCCGAAACAAGAGAGTCCGCAATGAGTGAAGAACGCAACGCCATCCCCCTGATCCTTACCGGCATCGGCAGCATCATCGGGACGATTGCAGTGCTGTGGTTCTACGGTTATCTGCATTTTGCCAAGCCTGAGGATGCCTTGCTGCTGGCTGATTTCACCATGCTCAAGACCACCCCGGGCGAAGAGCTCAAACTGTCGCTGGAGCCGGCAGGGCAGGTCGCTCATTGCATCGACGGCGTGCTGGTGCTGTTCGATACGAAGCAGAAAGGCCTGACCGGCATTCTGGTCGATGAGCGCAAGCACGCGGTGCGTTGCGCGGGTCAGGAAACCCCGCAGGAAATCAAGTAATCCACATGTCTCGGTTTTGCGCCGGAGCGCATGATCGAGTCGATGCTTACTGCGCGAGTGATGAACGCGGCGCCACCGAGTGGCGTCGTTGGAGATCCTTCCCTCCATCCGCCGATCATCCCGAAAAACGCTTTTTCCCGGCGCGCGAGGTTTTACGCAGGAAATCGCTGCAAAATCGAATGTGAGGGTAGCCAGGATGTGTCTTAACGCCCCGCGCGGGGGCGCATCGACAGCAGGCGGGATTCAATGTTTGGCGCTTTCGTACTGGGCGCTCATTTCATGCAGATACTTGCGCGCCAGGGCAAGAAAACGCGGCGTCGGGCCGATGTCTTCGTAAAGCGGGTCGCCTTCCTCATCGGTAGCCACCACCTGGGTACCCTTGACGTAGGGCAGACCGCTTTCGAGCTCCTCAAGCGCGGCGCTTAGCAGCTCGCTGAGCAGTTCCTCGGCACTGCGTTTCGGATACATTTCGGCCAGTGCGGCCAGGCGTGCGGCGGCTTCCAGATCAAGATGAAGTTGGTAGCTGTTGCGAGTCAGACGGCCTTTGGCGTTTTGTTCCCAATGGCGAACGAGTTCGCGGATTTTCATAGGCACCTCTTCCTGTGCCCGCGGATAGCGGGCACCTATCGGATATTCCGGCTCCAGCCGGCCCCGGCGAGTCCTTATGAGGCTCGTCAATTATCAGACTAGCCCGCCGTAGAGCGCTCAGCCGCCATTCGTCGCGCCCTTGTAAGAAGTTGCCGCGCTGTCCACTCTTATGACAGATGCGGCCTGCGGGCTCGATTCAACTGGCAATGGAGAACGCTCATGGCGGAAATCGACGTGCGTCTGCGTGAGGATGTACACCTGCTCGGTGAGCTGCTCGGCGAAACCATTCGCGCCCAGTACGGGGCCGACTTTCTCGACAAGATCGAGCGCATCCGTAAGGGCGCCAAAGCCGCGCGGCAGGGCTCGGCGGCCGGCGCCGAACAACTCAGCAGCACGCTCGACGGCCTGGCCGAGGACGAACTGCTGCCGGTCACCCGTGGCTTCAACCAGTTTCTCAATCTGGCCAACATCGCCGAGCAATATCATCGGGTGCGCCGCTTGGCGCCGGGCGAGGCCGAGCCGTTCGAAGCCCTCGTGCTCCCCGAGTTGCTCGGCCGCCTGCTGGCCGCCGGGCAGAGCGGCGAATCGCTGGCCCGGCAGTTGAGCCGGGTGGAAATCGAGCTGGTGCTGACCGCGCACCCGACCGAAGTGGCGCGCCGCACGCTGATCCAGAAGTACGACGCCATCGCCGCCCAGCTGGCCGCGCAGGATCATGACGATCTGTCCGAGCGCGAGCGCGAGCAGGTGCGTAACCGCCTGCAACGCCTGATCGCCGAGGCCTGGCATACCGAGGAAATTCGCCGCAGTCGACCGACTCCGGTGGACGAAGCCAAATGGGGCTTCGCGGTCATCGAACACTCGCTGTGGCAAGCCGTGCCGCGCTTTTTGCGCGGCGTGGATGCCGACCTGCACGCCGCGACCGGCCTACGTTTACCGTTGCAGGCGGCGCCAGTGCGCTTTGCCTCATGGATGGGCGGCGACCGTGATGGCAACCCGAATGTCACCGCCAAGGTGAGTCGTGAGGTGCTGCTGCTGGCGCGCTGGATGGCCGCCGATTTGTATCTGCGCGATGTCGATCAACTGGCCGCCGAACTCTCCATGCAACAGGCCAGTGACGAGTTGAAGCTGTTGGTCGGCGTGCATCCGGAACCCTATCGCTGTGTGCTCAAACAACTGCGCGACCGGCTGCGCGCGACTCGCGCCTGGGCGGAGGCGGCGTTGGCTGGCGACACCGTGGCCAGCGCCGCTGTGCTGCAAGACAACCGCGAACTCATAGAGCCGCTGGAGCTTTGTTATCAATCGCTGCACCACTGCGGCATGGGTGTGATTGCCGATGGCGCGTTGCTCGATTGCTTGCGCCGGGCCGCCACGTTCGGCCTGTTTCTGGCGCGCCTGGATATCCGTCAGGACGCCACCCGCCACGCCGCCGCGCTGAACGAAATCACCGACTACCTGGGCATCGGCCACTACCAGGAGTGGGATGAAGACACGCGCATCGCCTTCCTGTTGCGAGAACTGGATAACCGCCGGCCACTGCTGCCGGCGCACCATCAGCCGTCTGCCGATACCGCCGAAGTGCTCGCCACCTGCCGGGTGATCGCGGCGGCGCCGGCGGCATCGCTCGGCTCCTACGTAATCTCCATGGCCGGCGCGCCATCGGACGTGCTGGCGGTGCAGCTGCTGCTCAAGGAAGCCGGTGTGCAGCGGCCGATGCGCGTCGTGCCGTTGTTCGAGACCCTCGATGACCTGGACAACGCCGGCCCGGCGATTGATCGCCTGCTCGGTCTGCCCGGCTATCGCGTGCGCCTGCATGGCCCGCAGGAAGTGATGATCGGTTATTCCGATTCGGCCAAGGATGCCGGCACCACGGCGTCCGCCTGGGCGCAATACCGTGCGCAGGAGGCGCTGGTGGATATCTGTCGGGCCCACGACGTCGAACTGCTGCTGTTTCACGGCCGTGGCGGCACGGTCGGGCGCGGCGGTGGTCCGGCCCATGCGGCCATCCTCTCGCAGCCGCCGGGCTCGGTCACCGGGCATTTTCGCACCACCGAGCAGGGCGAGATGATCCGCTTCAAGTTCGGCTTGCCAGACATCGCCGTGCAGAACCTCAATCTGTACCTGGCGGCGGTGCTCGAAGCCACGCTGCAGCCGCCGCCTACGCCAGAACCGGCGTGGCGCGAGCTGATGGATCGCCTCGCCGCCGATGGCGTGCAGGCCTACCGCGCGGTGGTGCGTGAGCATCCGCAGTTCGTCGATTATTTCCGCCAGGCCACGCCGGAGCAGGAGCTCGGTCGCCTGCCACTGGGCAGCCGCCCGGCCAAGCGGCGCGAGGGTGGGGTGGAAAGCCTGCGGGCGATTCCGTGGATCTTTGCCTGGACCCAGACCCGCCTGATGCTGCCAGCGTGGCTGGGCTGGGAGCAGGCGTTGGGCAATGCCTTGCAACGCGGTGACAAGGCACTGTTGGAAAGCATGCGCGACGACTGGCCGTTCTTCCGCACGCGCATCGATATGTTGGAGATGGTGTTGGCCAAAGCCGACGCGGAAATTGCCCGTTTATACGACCAGCGCCTGGTCGATCCGGCCCTGCAACCACTAGGTGCACATTTGCGCGACCTATTGTCGCAGGCTATTGCGGCGGTACTGGGTTTAACCCGACAGTCGCAGCTCCTCGCACATAGTGTTGAGACCCTCGAATCGATCAGTGTGCGCAATACCTATCTCGACCCGCTGCACCTGTTGCAGGCTGAGCTCCTGGCCCGTTCTAGACACTCTGCGGGGGAGGCCAGCGGCCCTCTGGAACAGGCCTTGCTGGTGAGCGTGGCGGGCATCGCCGCAGGCTTGCGCAACACCGGTTAACCGCCCGTTCCTGCTACTTCTGGATGGCTTGTGTGCTCCAGGGGCGCTGTGTATCTTGGTCAGCCTTTTTGGCCGCCCAGCGCTGCCGGAACCTTATTCCGAGATGAGCCCGTCGAGGCTATCCAAACTAATAATTAACCTTGAGGAAACATCGATGCGCGTGATTCTGTTGGGAGCGCCCGGTGCCGGCAAAGGTACCCAAGCTGGCTTCATCACCAAAAAGTTCGGCATTCCGCAAATTTCCACCGGCGACATGCTGCGTGCGGCGGTCAAGGCCGGCAGCGAGCTGGGCCTGAAAGCCAAGAGCGTCATGGAGAGCGGTGGCCTGGTTTCCGATGACCTGATCATCAACCTGGTCAAAGAGCGCATCGCTCAACCGGACTGCGCGAACGGTTTCCTGTTCGACGGTTTCCCGCGCACCATCCCGCAGGCCGAGGCCATGAAGGAAGCCGGCGTGGTGATCGATTACGTCGTCGAAATTGCCGTCGATGACGAGGAAATCGTTGGCCGCATCGCGGGTCGTCGCGTGCACCCGGCTTCCGGTCGCGTGTACCACACCGAACACAATCCGCCGAAAGTCGCCGGCAAGGACGACGAAACTGGCGAAGACCTGATTCAGCGCGAAGACGACAAAGAAGAAACCGTTCGTCACCGCCTGTCGGTTTACCATTCGCAAACCAAGCCTCTGGTCGACTTCTACCAGCAGCTCGCTGCCACTGAAGGCACGCCGAAATACACCGCCGTTGCCGGGGTGGGTTCGGTTGAAGAGATCACAGGCAAGGTTCTGACCGCGCTCAGCTAAGAACCTGCCCACGATCTGCTGCGCGTCGGCCATGCTGCGTTGAAAACGGCTTCGGACTGCTCATTTACAACTTGTAAACTCCGCGTCCTCAGCCATTTTCGCCTTGCCTGTCCTTAGCTCGCGAGCTCGTGAACAGGCGCTACGCGCTGCGTCTACCTTGAGCCAACGGCCCGCTTGCGGGCCGTTGGCGTTTTTCCGGGCCGCAGCCCGTATAATGCCCGCCCGTTTTTCTCCCCTGGAATACCCGATGACCACCTTGCTGGCCCTGGATACCGCCACCGAAGCCTGTTCCGTGGCCTTGTTGCATGACGGCAAGGTGATCAGTCACTACGAGGTGATACCCCGCCTGCATGCCCAGCGCTTATTGCCGATGATCCAGGCGCTGCTGGCCGAGGGTGGGGTGGCCATGTCGGCACTGGACGCCATCGCCTTCGGTCGCGGGCCCGGTGCATTCACCGGGGTGCGCATCGCCATTGGCGTGGTACAGGGCTTGGCATTTGGTCTGGATCGCCCGGTGTTGCCGGTTTCCAACCTGGCGGTGCTGGCCCAGCGCGCCATGCGCGAGCACGGCGCGCAGCAGGTCGCGGCGGCCATCGATGCGCGCATGGATGAGGTGTACTGGGGTTGCTACCGCGCCGAGCAGGGCGAAATGCGCCTGGCCGGCAGCGAGGCCGTGCTGGCCCCTGAACTGGCGAGTTTGCCGCGCGATGCCGCCGGCGACTGGTTTGGCGCCGGGACTGGCTGGGGCACCTTTGCCGCGCGCCTGAACGTGCCGGTCAGCGGTCAGGATGGGGCGATGCTGCCGCATGCCGAAGACCTGCTGCGCCTGGCCAGCTTCGCCTGGGCCCGTGGCGAGGCGCTGCCGGCCGATCAGGCTCAGCCGATCTACCTGCGCGACAAGGTGGCGACGCCCAAAGGGGCGTGACCACTGATCGGGCAATCGGATTTGCCTTGAGTCGTCTAGGCTGGTTAGATTGTCGACTGTTTAACGCTCGCTTACTCGGGCTTAGTGCCAGGTTTCTTGATGCGCATCGATAGTTCACCTTCTGCTTCCTACTCGCTGAACCGTGGCGCCCCCGCAGGCACCGCGGTTACGCCGTATCGCGAAGTGTCGAAGGGGGCCGAAACCCGCCGTGAACCGACCGAGCCGGTGCTGCTCAAACCGAGCAATAGCGCAGCAAGCAGCGACCGCTTTCCCGCCACGCCTGAGCCGCTGACCTATCAGCGCCCGCTCAACAGCCACGCCGCCCAGGCGCTGGCCAGCTACAGCATTACCGCCAGTTATGTCAGCGATGTCGATGCCCTCGAAGTGCTCGGCCTCGATCTCTACGCCTAAGCCGCTTCTCCGTGCTGCCCTACCACCTTGGCTGTCCGTCATGGAACGAGCCGGCTTGGCGCGGTGTTCTGTATCCGCCGGATGCGCGGCCGGCCGCTAGCCTCGAACACTACGTGCGCGTGCTCAACGCGGTAGAGGGCAACACCACTTTTTACGCGCCACCGACGACTGCTACGGTGCAGCGCTGGGCCGATGCGATGCCGACTGACTTCCGCTTCTGCGCCAAGGTGCCGTGTGATATCAGTCATCACGGCGATCTGCGCGATCGACTCGACGCCTGCGAGGCATTCCTGCGTTTGTTGGCACCGTTGGGTGAGCGAGTCGCGCCGCTCTGGTTGCAGTTGCCGGCCAGTTTTGGCCCGCAGCGGCTCGGCGAGCTGGCGGCCTGGCTGGAGCATTTCCAGCACCGCCGCATCGCCGTGGAGGTGCGGCATGCGGCGTTCTTCGCCAAGGGCGATGAGGAGCGCGCGCTCAATCGGCTGCTGCGTGAGCGCGCGGTCGAGCGCATCTGCCTGGATTCGCGGGCGCTGTTCAGCTGCCGGTCAGACGATCCTGCGGTGCGTCATGCGCAAGCGAAAAAGCCACGTCTGCCGGTGCGCCCGGCGGCGTTCAGTGACAGTCCGCAGGTGCGTTTTATCGGTGGGCCTGATCTGCCGGCTAACGAACCATTTCTGCTGCCCTGGGTGGACAAGGTCGCTAGCTGGATCGAGCAAGGCCTGACGCCTTACGTGTTTCTCCACACGCCGGATAATCAGCTGGCGGCCGCCCAGGCATTGCGCTTCCACGCATTATTGGCCGAGCGTCTGCCTGGCTTGCCGGCATTGACGGTTGAACACGACGAAGGCGCAACGCGAGAGCAACTCGTACTACTTTGAAGCGGTCAGCATGGCTCGGCGAATGCGCTGGATATCGCCGGTTTTCGCCTGCGCGACGGCCGACGCATCAGCCTGGCGCAGGATTGGCGCGACACCGACCGCGAAGCGTTGTTCCTGCGCAGAGTCCAGGCGGCGGCCTGCAAGCATTTCAACGTCACCCTGGGATCGGACTACAACGCGGCCCATGGCGATCATTTCCATGTCGGCATGGGCCTGTTTCGCATGTGCCGTTAGCCGCGATAGGAAAAACTCCGCGCCGCTCTGGCAAAATGCCGGCTGGTTGCGGATCGATAGACTGGGCGTGTGGCAATGAGTGACGAGCTGGAAACAATCCTGGTGCGCGTCGAAGCGCTGGAACCGCGCTATGCGGCGCAGGCGGCCAGTTGGGGTGAGCGGCTTGGGTTGCCGTTGGGCGGCGAGGCGCAGTTCGCCCTGCAACTGGGCGACGCCGGTCTGCAACTGGTCGACCTCGGCCCGCAGGCGCCAGGCCCTGTGCGGGTGGACTTTGTCGAAGGCGCGGCGGCGCATCGGCGCCTGTATGGCGGCGGCAGTGGGCAGATGATCGCCAAGGCGGTCGGCGTGCAGGCCGGTATCCGCCCGCGGATCGTGGACGCCACGGCGGGGTTGGGGCGCGACGCGTTCGTGCTGGCCGGGCTGGGTTGCCAGCTGACCCTGATCGAACGTCAGCCGATCATCGCCGCCTTGCTCGAGGATGGACTGGCTCGCGCGGCCTGCTCGCCCGAGGTGGCGGCAATCGCGGCGCGCATGCAGCTGCTCAGCGGCAATGCGATCGAGCGCATGCGCGGTTGGCAAGGCCCGGCGCCGCAAGTGGTGTATCTCGATCCGATGTTTCCGCACCGCGACAAGAGCGCCCTGGTGAAGAAGGAAATGCGCCTGTTCCGCCCGCTGGTTGGCGACGATCTGGATGCCCCGGCGCTGCTCGCTGCGGCGCTGGAGTTGGCCAGTCACCGGGTGGTGGTCAAGCGCCCGCGCAAGGCGCCGATCATCGACGGGCCCAAGCCGGGCTACAGCCTGGAAGGCAAATCGAGCCGCTACGATATCTATCCGAAAAAGGCGCTGGATAAAGACTGAGCGGCAGGCACAGCGCGTAGCCGCTTTTGTAGGGTGGGTTAGCCGCGTAGCGGCGTAACCCGCCAGCGGTACCGCTTGTGGGGCGTCGGAATTCCGCAAAGCTTGGTGGGTTACGCCTACAGTTAACCCACCCTACAGACTCAGTCGGGTCGCGGGTGATAAGCGCGGATAAACAGTTCGACTACTTCTTGGACGTGTTCTTCGGCTTCGCTCGGGCTGAGTTGCTCGCCGCAGCCGGCCAGTAGGCGGAAGTTGACGCCGCCCCTGATCAGGCAAAAGAAGTGTTCGGCGGCGTTCAGTGGCTTGCTGATCTGCAGCTGTCCGCTGGCGTGGACTTTCGCCAGCAGGTGTTCCATCTCGTGCAGTACGCGCTGCGGGCCGGCATCGAAGAACATTTTGGCCAGCGTCGGGTCCTGACTGCCCAGCGTCACCAGTAGGCGGTGCAGTTCGATCGACTCGCCACTGCTGATCAGCGCGTGAAACCCGCGGCCGATGTTCATCAGCACCGTTTCCATGGGTACGCCGTCGATCAGCTCGAACATCAGTTCCGGCAACTGTTCTTCGCATTTGGCCTTTACTGCGGCGGAAAACAAGGTCTCCTTGTCGGTGAAATGGCTGTACACGGTGAGCTTGGAAACCCCCGCCTCGGCAGCAATTGCATCCATGCTGCTGCCGTCAAAACCGTTGCGCAGAAACAGGGTTTTGGCGGCCTCAAGGATGGCCTTGCGCTTGGCGGGGTCCTTGGGTCGGCCGGGCCCGCTGGGTTGCAACGAATTGTCAGACATTTGTGGATTTATTCGCTCAGGAATACTGGACTGGTGAGTTTGGTATTTTTACTATACCGCGCAGTATAAATATTCAAACCGTTTCTTTCGTAAGGTGCACTGCCATGCGTCGCCGCATCCCGCCTCATGTCTTGCCGTTGACTCTTATCTGTCTGCTCGCTGCTTGTGGTAACGGGGAGCAGGTGGCTCAGGCCATTCGCCCCGCCATGGTCGTGCAGCCGCAGCCCGCTGGTGAAGCGGTCGATGCCTATCCGGGCGAGGTGCGCGCGCGATTGGAGCCGGACCTGGCCTTCCGGATTGGCGGCAAGGTCAGCAAACGCCTGGTCGACAGCGGCGCGCGGGTCAAGAAGGATCAGCCGCTGGCCCAGCTCGACCCCGAGGATGTGCGCCTGCAACTGGATGCCGCGCGCGCCCAGGTGGTCGCTGCCGAAGCCAACCTGAAGCTGGTGAGCAGCGAACGCGACCGTTACAAAACCTTGCTGGAGCGGCAGATGATCAGCCGCTCGCAATACGACACCGTGGAAAACCAGTACCGCGCCGGCGCGGCGCGGGTGAAGCAGATCCGCGCCGAATTCAATGTCGCCAGCAACCAGGCCGACTATGCGGTGCTGCGTGCTCCAGCGGCGGGCGTGATTGCCAGCCGGCGGGTCGAGGACGGTCAGGTTGTGGCCGCCGGACAAACCGTATTCACCCTGGCGGCCGATGGCGAGCGGGAAGTGCTGATCAGCCTGCCTGAGCATGCCATCGAGCATTTCAAGATCGGCCAGGCCGTTGCGGTCGAACTCTGGTCGCAACCCGGTGAACGCTTTGCCGGACAAATTCGTGAGCTGTCGCCAGCCGCCGATCCACAGTCGCGTACCTATGCGGCGCGGGTGTCGTTCAAGGACGGCAAAGTGCGTGCCGAGCTGGGCCAGAGCGCCCGCGTGTTCGTGCAGGCGAATGGCGATGTGCCGTTGGCGGTGCCGATGTCGGCGCTAACCGCAGAGAACAATCAGCCGTACGTGTGGGTGGTCGATCCACAAACCTCGACCATCCAACGCCGTTTGGTGCGCATTGGCGCGTACACCGACAAGCTGGTGCCGGTACTCGAAGGGCTCAGCGCCGACGATTGGGTGGTCGCCGCCGGCGTGCAGGTATTACAGGAAGGTCAGAAGGTGCATCCGGTGGACCGTGCCAATCGTGCGGTCAAACTGGCTGGTAAGGAGTAATCCCGATGGGCTTCAACCTTTCCGCCTGGGCGCTGCAGAACCGCCAGATCGTCCTCTATCTCATGCTCTTGCTGGGCATTGTCGGCGCCATCTCCTACACCAAGCTGGGCCAGAGCGAGGATCCGCCATTCACCTGGAAGGCCATGGTGGTGCGTACCCAATGGCCGGGCGCGAGCGCCGAGGAGATGTCGCGACAGGTCACCGAGCGCATCGAGAAGAAACTCATGGAAACCGGCGATTTCGATCGGATTCTGTCCTTCTCGCGGCCGGGCGAGTCGCAGGTGACGTTCATCGCCCGCGATTCGATGACCTCCAAGGAGATTCCCGAGCTGTGGTACCAGGTGCGCAAGAAGGTCGGCGACATCCGCCACACCCTGCCGCAGGGCATCCAGGGGCCGTTCTTCAACGACGAGTTCGGCACTAACTTCGGCAATATCTATGCACTGACCGGCGAAGGTTTCGACTATGCGGTGCTCAAGGACTATGCCGACCGCATTCAGCTGCAACTGCAGCGGGTCAAGGATGTGGGCAAGGTCGACCTGATCGGTCTGCAGGACGAGAAAATCTGGATTGAGCTGTCCAACGTCAAGCTGGCGACTCTCGGCCTGCCGTTGGCCGCGGTGCAGAAGGCGTTGGAGGAGCAGAACGCGATAGCCGCCGCAGGTTTCTTCGAGACCTCCAGCGACCGTGTGCAGCTGCGGGTCAGCGGTAAGTTCGACTCGGTGAAGGAAATTCGCGACTTTCCGATCCGGGTCGGCGACCGGACTTTTCGCATCAGCGATGTGGCCGAGGTCAAGCGTGGCTTCAACGATCCACCCGCGCCGCGTATGCGCTTCATGGGCGAGGATGCCATCGGTCTGGCGGTATCGATGAAGCCCGGTGGCGACATTCTGGTGCTCGGCGATGCGCTCGAGGCAGATTTCGCCCGCCTGCAGGAAAGCCTGCCAGCCGGTATGCAGCTGCGCAAGGTTTCCGACCAGCCGGCGGCGGTGAAGACCGGCGTCGGCGAATTCGTCCGCGTGCTCGCCGAAGCGCTGATCATCGTTCTGCTGGTGAGTTTCTTCTCGCTCGGCCTGCGTACCGGCCTGGTGGTGGCGCTATCGATTCCGCTGGTGCTGGCGATGACGTTCGCCGCCATGTACTACTTCAACATCGGCCTGCACAAGATTTCCCTCGGCGCCCTGGTGCTGTCCCTCGGCTTGCTGGTCGACGACGCGATCATTGCCGTGGAAATGATGGCGATCAAGATGGAGCAGGGCTACGACCGGCTCAAGGCGGCCAGCTATGCCTGGACCAGTACGGCCTTCCCGATGCTCACCGGGACGCTGATTACCGCCGCCGGCTTCCTGCCAATCGCCACTGCGCAATCGAGTACCGGTGAATACACCCGCTCGATCTTCCAGGTGGTGACCATCGCCCTGCTGGTCTCGTGGATTGCCGCAGTGGTGTTCGTGCCTTACCTGGGCGCGCGCCTGCTGCCGGATCTAGCCAAGCGCCATGCCGAGAAGCACGGCGGCAGCGACAAGGGTCACGATCCCTATTCGACCCCGTTTTACCAGCGCGTTCGGCGCGTGGTGGGGTGGTGCGTGCGGCGGCGCAAGACGGTGATCCTCCTCACCGCCGCCGCGTTTGTCGCCTCCGTCGTGCTGTTCCGCTTCATTCCCCAGCAGTTCTTCCCGTCCTCCGGGCGCCTGGAGCTGATGGTCGATCTGAAACTCAACGAAGGCGCTTCGCTGACCAACACTGCGGCGGTCGCCGGACGCCTCGAGGAGCTGCTGAAGAACCATCCGGGTATCGACAACTATGTGGCCTATGTGGGCACCGGCTCGCCGCGCTTCTATCTGCCGCTCGATCAGCAATTGCCGGCGGCGAGCTTCGCCCAGTTCGTGGTGTTGGCCAAGACCATCAAGGATCGCGAAGAGCTGCGCACCTGGCTGATCGACACCGTCAACGACGAATTCCCCACCGTGCGGACCCGCGTTTCGCGTCTGGAGAATGGTCCGCCGGTGGGTTATCCGGTGCAGTTCCGCGTGTCCGGCGAGCACATCGACGAGGTGCGGGCGCTAGCGCGCAAGGTCGCCGCCAAAGTGCGCGACAACCCGCATGTGGTGAACGTGCACCTGGACTGGGAAGAGCCGAGCAAAGTGGTGCGCTTGAACATCGATCAGGAGCGTGCGCGGGCCCTGGGCATCAGCACGGCGGAGCTGTCGAGGTTCTTGCAGAGCTCGCTGACCGGCGCGCCGGTTAGCCAGTACCGCGAGGACAATGAGCTGATCGACATCCAGTTGCGCGGCACCGTGCGTGAGCGTCAGGAGCTGGCCTTGCTGCCGAGCCTGGCGGTGCCGACCAGCTCGGGCAAAAGCGTGCCGCTGTCGCAGATCGCCACCCTCGAATATGGCTTCGAAGAAGGCATCATCTGGCACCGCAACCGCCTGCCGACGGTGACCATTCGCGGCGATATCTACGACAAGACGCTGCCGACCGGGGTAGCCAAGCAGATCCTGCCGAATCTCGAATCGATCCGTGCCGAGCTGCCGGCCGGCTATCTGCTGGATGTCGGCGGCACCGTGGAAGATTCCGGGCGTGGCCAGCGCTCGGTGAACGCCGGTATTCCGCTGTTCATCGTCGTGGTGCTGACGTTGCTGATGCTGCAGCTGAAGAGCTTCTCGCGCTCGGCGATGGTGTTCCTCACCGCGCCGCTGGGGCTGATCGGCGTGACCCTGTTCCTGCTCGTGTTCCAGATGCCCTTCGGCTTCGTCGCGATGCTCGGCACCATCGCCCTGTCGGGGATGATCATGCGCAACTCGGTGATTCTGGTCGACCAGATCGAACAGGACATCAGCTCCGGTTTGGACAAATGGAACGCGATTATCGAAGCGACCGTACGGCGCTTCCGGCCCATCGTGCTGACCGGTCTGGCGGCGGTGCTGGCGATGATCCCACTGTCGCGTAGTATCTTCTTCGGGCCGATGGCAGTGGCGATCATGGGCGGCTTGATCGTCGCCACGGTACTGACTCTGGTGTTTCTGCCAGCGCTGTACGCGGCCTGGTTCCGGGTCAAGCAGGAACGCTGAACTCTGTCTCTGCGATACGAAACCCGGCCAGCAGGCCGGGTTTCTTTTATCTACCATTGACGGCAGGGCTAAGCTGGAATGGCTTGATCCTCATCAAGCATGTTTCTGAACGCTCATGCGTTCATACGGGGCAGGAGCTCCGGATATGCCAAGTGAGGTAAAGATTCCATGTCCTATCGCGTAATGATGGTCTTCGGTACCCGCCCCGAGGCGATCAAGATGGCCCCGCTGGCGCGCGTGCTGCGCGAGCGGGCAGAAATCGAACTGTACGTCTGCGTCACCGGCCAGCACCGCGAGATGCTCCAGCAGGTGCTGGATGCCTTCGAGTTGCAGGTCGACGAGAACCTCCAGGTGATGACCGAGGGGCAGAGTCTAAACGGGCTCAGCCAGCAGTTGCTGGGACGGCTCGATCAGGTCTACGCGGCGCAACAGCCGCAGGTCGTGCTGGTGCATGGCGACACCACCACCAGCTTCGTCGCCGCCCTGGCCGCATTCTATCGGCACATCCCGGTGGCCCACGTCGAGGCCGGATTGCGCACGGGTGATGTCAACTCGCCCTGGCCGGAGGAGGCCAACCGTCACCTCACCGCGGTGATTGCCAGCCTGCATTTCCCGCCCACCCGGGTGGCCCGCAACAACCTGCTCAAGGAGTGGGTGCCGCTGGAGAACATGGAGGTCACCGGCAACACGGTGATCGACGCGTTGCTGTGGATGAAGGCGCACCTGGACGAAACCGGCTGGCAACCGCCGGCCGGCTCGCCGCTCGCGGCTCTGCCCCGGGAGGGGCGGCTGGTGTTGATCACCGGGCACCGCCGGGAGAACTTCGGCAAGGGCTTCGAACACATCTGCCAGGCCATCACCATCCTGGCCGACAAGTACCCCGAGGTGACTTTCGTCTACCCGGTACACCTCAACCCACAGGTGCAGCAGCCGGTGCATGCGCTGCTCGGCGGGCGCCGCAACATCCACCTGATTGCGCCGCTGGACTATCCGGCGTTCGTCTGGCTGATGGACCGTTCACACCTGATCCTCACCGACTCCGGCGGCATCCAGGAGGAAGCACCGTCACTTGGCAAGCCGGTGCTGGTGATGCGCCGCACCACCGAGCGGCCCTCGGCCGTGGCGGCGGGCACGGTGCGCCTGGTGGGTACCAGCGTGGCGGGCATCGTCAGCGAGACCAGCCTGTTGCTCGACGATGCCGAGGCGTACCAGCAGATGAGCCGGGCCAGCAACCCCTATGGCGATGGCCACGCCAGCGAGTACATCGCCGAGCACCTGGTTTTCTGGTTGAACGAGCAGTACGGGAATGCCGGTGCATGAGTCTGGAACTGGTCAATGTCCTGGTTTACGCCCTGTATGCCCTGAAAGTCCTCGCCACCGTGCTGGCCGTGCTGATGCTGGTATTTGGCCTGGATGACCTGTTCATCGACATCTTCTACTGGCTGCGCCTGCTGATCCGCCGCTACCGCATCTACGGCAAGTTCGAGCGCGCCGACGAGCAGCGCCTGTTCGAGAGGGCCGAGCAGCCGCTGGCGATCATGGTGCCGGCCTGGCAGGAGGTCGGCGTGGTCGGCGAGATGGCCCGTCTGGCGGCCTCGACCCTGGACTACGAGAACTACCAGATCTTCGTCGGCACCTACCCGAACGATCCGCAGACCCAGGCGGACGTGGATGCCGTGTGCCTGCACTATCCCAACGTGCACAAGGTGGTCTGCGCGCGACCGGGGCCGACCAGCAAGGCCGACTGCCTGAACAATGTGATCGACGCCATCCTGCGTTTCGAGGTGGATGCCCGGGTGCAGTTCGCCGGCTTCGTCATGCATGACGCCGAGGACGTTATCTCGCCGCTGGAGCTGCGCCTGTTCAACTACCTGCTCGGCGAGGGCAAGGACATGGTGCAGGTGCCGGTCTACCCCTTTGCCTCGGAGTTCGGCGGGATGACAGCCGGGCACTATGTCGACGAGTTCGCCGAGAGCCACGGCAAGGACGTGGTGGTGCGCGAGGCACTGACCGGCCAGGTGCCGAGCGCCGGGGTCGGCACCTGCTTCAGCCGCCGGGCGATCAGCGCCCTGCTGGAGGATGGCGACGGCATCGCCTTTGACGTGCAGAGCCTCACCGAGGACTACGACATCGGCTTTCGCCTCAACCAGAAGGGCATGACGACTATTTTCGCCCGTTATTCGGTGGAAGATCCGAAGCTGGCCCTGAACCGCAACTGGGCGCTGGGCATGGACCGCCATTTCGCCCAGGTGATCTGCGTACGCGAGCATTTTCCGCGCACCTTCCAGCACGCGGTGCGGCAGAAGTCGCGCTGGATCACCGGCATCGTCTTCCAGGGCACCACCAACCTCGGCTGGAGCTCCAGGCTGGCGCTCAACTACTTCCTCTGGCGAGATCGGCGCGGCCTGTTGGCCTTTGGGATGGGCTTTCTGGTCAACCTGCTGTTCCTCGTGCTGCTGGCCATGTCGCTGATCAGCCTGCTGGTGCCCGAGGCCTGGCACTTCCAGTCGATCATTACGCACAACCGCTTCCTATCGGCGTTACTGCTGATCAATGGCGTGTTGCTGGTCAACCGGCTGTTCCAGCGTTTCTGGTTCGTCAGCCGTTACTACGGCGTGGTCGAGGGGCTGCGCTCGGCACCGCGCATGGTGTGGAGCAACGTCGTCAACTTCTTCGCCAATCTCAAGGCGCTGCGCCAGGTCATCCAGGCCGGCGACTCGCGCCGCGTCGCCTGGGACAAGACCACCCACGAGTTCCCGACCATCGGTCGGGCGCAGCACGTGCCGTTGGGCCACCGGCTAGTCGAGCGGGGGTTGATCAGCGAGGCGCAGCTTGAAGCGGCGCTGACCAGTCCGATCCGCAACCATCTGGGCCGCGAACTGCTGCTGCGCGGGCTGATCGATAGTCAGCAATTGCTGCAGGAATTGGCCGAGCAATTGGACATGGAGGCGATGCCGCTCGACCCCTTTACCCTGACGCCCCAGCTCATCGCCCAGCTGCCGCGCAGGCTGGCGTTGCGCTACGCGGTGCTGCCGGTTGCGGAGGAGGGCGACTGTCTGGTGTTGGCCAGCGAGTGGCCGGTCGGCCAGGTTTCGCTCGGTGCCATCAGTCGCCAGCTACAGCGCCCGGTGCGCTGCTGTCTGGCGCCGCAGGGCCGGGTGGTGCTCGGTCTGCGCCACTGGTATCCCGGTCACCATCAAGCCGCTGAAGTCCGTGAGGTTTTGCAGATACTGGAGCGCCGCCATGAGGATGCCGTACTGATGGAGCGCATCTGTTTGCACCAGATACAGCTCGGCGAGCTGCTGCAGGTGCGCGGCCTGGTGCCGCCGTCGCTATTCCGGCAGGCCCTGATTGACTTCGACGCGGAACGCGCGCCCTTGGGCGAGCACCTGATCGCGCGTGGCCTGATCAGCCGGGAAGTGCTCGAGCAGGCCCTGCAGACGCAGGCCGCTGAGCAGCACGCGTCCTGGCTAATCGCTCGGGAGGCCGCATGAAGCGCTGGCTGGCCGGCACCCTGGCGATGATCCTGGCGGGAGCGGTGAACGGCGCTGGTTGGCCACTCAGCGACTTCCAGCAGTTCCGCAGCTTTCCCTACATGGACCGTGCCTACCGCGAGGCCGATCGGCAGAACTGGGCGGAAGTCGAGCGGCTGACGCGCTTCCTGCTCGGCAAGGTGCCGAACAACGGTGAGGCTCGCGCCCTGCTGGTGCGTGCGTTGCTCGAACAGAAGCGTTTTGCCGAGGGCGATGCGCTTGCCGGCGGGCTGGACTCAAACCGTCTGGAGGACCTGCGCCTGGCCTGGATCGCCGAGGATCCTCCAGGCCACGACCAGGTGGACGCCTGGCTGGCCAAGGCCGATTCGGTGGATCGCCAGCGCCTGTGGCGGGCCTACAGCCTGGCCTTGGCGCGGCGCGCCGGCCCGCAAGCGGCCCTGGACTGGTTGCGCCGGGTGCCGAATAGCGACGATGGCCTGGCCCTGCGCCAGGCCCGGGCGGTGCTGGCCGAGCAGTTGCAAGACAGCCAGACCACCATCGACGAACTGGCGCCGTTGGCCGCGCGCCGGGAACTGTCCGCCGCCAGTTGGCGACGGCTGGCCAATGCCTATGTGCAGCGCCTGGACGAGCGCGATCTCGAACAGTTGCTGCGCCAGGCGCCTTACGAGCGTGACGCCGTGACTGCTCGACGGGCGCTGGCCGAGCGCGCCATCGCCGCCGGCGACGCGGAGCTGGCTGGGCGCTGGCTGCAGAGGCTGCCGGCCGACGAACAAGATCTCCCAGCCGAGCGGCAGCGGTTGTGGGAACTGGCCCGGCAAAGCGGCGACAGCGCCCTGGCGCGGCGACTGAGCAACGAGCTGCAACACCCCTGTCTGGAGACCGCCGAGTGGCTGTCCGGCCATGACCGTGAGGAAGCGCTCGACCAGTTGCACGCCTGCAACCCGCAGGCCGACCCACAAACCTGGCTGGTCCTCGCCCAGCGCCTGCAGGCGGATGGTCTGCTCGAGCGCCAGCATCTGCCGGAGCCCTGGGACACGGCGCGGCGCGAGCGGCTACTGGAAGTCTGGCAGCAGCAGGGCCGCAGCGACCGCGCCCTGGCCTGGCTGGCCGCCCAGCCGCAGACCCCGGCGACCCTGCGCCGGCGCGCCGAGTTGCTGCAGCGCGAGGGTCGCGGTGGTGAGGCCGAGGCGTTGTGGGAGCGCAAGTACCGGCAGACCGGCAGTCTCGCGGCGCTCGATCAGGCCAGCTACCTGGCGCTGCGCGCCGGCCAGGACGCGCATGCGCAACGCCTGCTGGAAGGCGCCTTCGACCGCCATGCCGGGCGCCTGCCAGCAGCACCGCTGCAGCGGCTGGCCGGACTCTACGCCAAGGTCGACACGCCACTGGACGCGCCTCGCATCGAGCGCCTGCTGGCGCACGTTGACCCGGCCGCGCGGGCACAGCTGCTCGGTCGTCTGGCCGAGGCCGGGCGCTGCGACCTGGTGCGCCGGCAGATCCCGGAGCAACCGAGCGAAACCGGCGAGCTGCGCGCCCTCGGCCGCTGCTCCATGCCTGAGCGCCCCGGAGCGGCGGTGGTCTACTACCAGGCCGCGTTGCAGCGCGGCGACCGGGACAGCCGCCTGCCGCTGGCCTACGCCCTGGAGGCCGCGGGGGATGCGCCGGGCGCCTGGCGTCTCTGGCAGGGCTTCGGCGACCGCGAGCTGAACGACAACGCGCGCCTGACTGCCAGCCGCAGCGCCTTGGGTGCCGGCGACCCGCAGGCGGCCGAACGGCATTGGCAGCATGCCCGGCATGCCGCCGCCGACGACTGGGCGCTCGGTGCGGCCATCGCCACCGCTCAGGGCGACCCGCAGCTGGCCCTGCAGCGCCAGCGCGAAGCCCTGCAGCACCGGCCGCGTGCCGAGCATTACTACGTCGCCGCCAACCTTGCGCAACAGGCCGGCGACCCGGCGCAAGGCAACGCCTGGCTGGTCGAGGCGATGCGCCTGGCGCCGGACCAGCCGCGCTACCGCGCCGACTACGGCATGCGCCTGGCCGGTGCGCCGACCCCAGCGGAGCGGCGCCTGGCGATCCCCTACCTGGAGCAGGCCAGCCGCGACTACCCCGAGGATTACCGCCTCGCCGAGACCCTGGCCTGGCGCTACGCCGAAGCCGAGGACGGCACCGCCGCGCGCCGCGAGCTGCGCCGGGCGATCGACCTGGAGCAGCAGCCGGTGGCCGGCGCCGATGAGTACGGCAGCCTAGAGGCGCGCCGCTACCGCCAACGCCGCGCTCACCAGGCGCTGTCACAGCGCGACAACCTGACCTTGGCCAGCGTCTGGTCGCCGGCCGGGATCGCGACCTACAGCGTGCCGCTGCCCAACGACCAGACCGGCGAACGCCGCCGCGCCGCCGCGCAGAACGTGCAGCAGGCGATTTGGGATCACGCCCTTGGCGACGAGCCGAGCCGCGATGGCCGCAGTCTGTCGGTATATGGCCGGGTGCTGGCCGGTTCCGCCGGGCGCAAGCTCTACAATCAGTACCTCGGTGCCGGCGTCGGCCTGCGCTACAAACCGTTCGGCGACTACAACCTCAACCTGTACGGCGAGCTGTACAAGCAGAACCAGGACCCCAGCGAAGGCAACCCGGACGAGGTCTTTGCCGGCCAGCGCTGGAACACACTGTGGACGCCGAAGAAGTTCGAGCGCGAGATTCGCCAGCGTGACAAGTACTTCCAGACCTCCACCGACTATCTACTGCGCGCCAGCGCGTCGTTTCTCGATCAAGGCGATTACCGCAACGACTGGCGCGTCGACGAGAGCGACTGGAGCGAGCGCTCGCTCTATCTGGATGCCGCCTGGTGGACCAAGGCCGGCGACCATCAATGGCTGTCGCGCTTCCAGCAGGGGCATGCCTGGAAACTACCGGTCGACTCGCCGCAAACCCTGATGCCCTACGGCTTCGCCGAGTTCGCCACGCAGGACCCGGACAACGCTTGGCGCCAGGACCTGCGCAGCGGCGTCGGCCTGCGCTGGCAATACTGGTACGGCGACGACCGTTACAACGCCTACCGTGCCCACGTCACGGTGCGCAGCGAGTACCAGCTGGGGCTGGGCGGCAATCTCTATGAACGAGCCAATGGCTGGCTCCTGGGCGTCGAGGTGAGCTTCTGATGCGCCGACTACTGTTTGGCCTGACCCTACTGCTTGCGCTCGCCCAGGCGCGGGCCGAGGAGCACCTGTTCTACCAGCCGCTGAACGCGGATGCGGCGCTGTCCCAGGAAGACTGGACGCAGCTCTGGCAAGCCAGCGCCCAGCAGGGCGTGCGTACTCTGGTGGTGCAATGGAGCGCCTATGGCGATGCCGATTTCGGTGGCCACGACGGCTGGCTGGCTCAATCGTTGCGCGAGGCCCGGACTCAGGGCCTCGAGCTGGTGCTCGGGTTGTATATGGATCCGGACTATTACCAGCGTCTGAACGGACTCGACAGCGCCGGCCTGGCCTCCTACTGGCAGTACCAGCTCGGTCGCTCGCTGGCGCTGCAGCAACGCTTGCGTCAGGACTGGCAGCTGCCGGTGGCCGGCTGGTATCTGCCGCTGGAGCTGGACGATCTGAATTTCCATGCGCCGGAGCGGCGCCAGGCGCTGCACGCCCAGCTCAAGGACTTCGCCGGCCAGCTGGATGCGCCACTGCACCTGAGCGCCTTCACTGGTGGCCGGCTGGCGCCGCAGGTGTATGCCGGCTGGCTGGGCGGGCTGGGCGAGCTCGGCATCCAGGTCTGGTGGCAGGACGGCGCCGGCACCGCCCGCCTGGAGCCGCTGGTGCGCCAGGCCTACGAACGGGCGCTGCCGTGCACGGTCGGCGTGGTGCGCGAGGCGTTCCGCCAGACCAGCACGGAAGGACAGCCGTTCGCCGCGCAGCCCGCCAAACCCGGCGCCCTGGACACCGCTTGCCGGCGGGTCGCGGTGTTCGAGTTGCGCTATCGACCCTGGGGCGCGCGATTGCGCAAATGATGGGTATCGCTGCGCTCAGACTACGCGTCCCGACCCATCCTACGATCTGCTCCGGTATTCCCAAGCGGCGCGGGGAGCGATCGAGGCTTGCGTAGGGCGGGTGCAACCCGCGTGGCAGCTTCGGCAAGGCACAGCGCGGGTTGCACCCGCCCTACATACTCAACCCGTCCTACGGTCTACGGTCGCGAACAGCCGACGCTCTTGTAGGTTGGGTTGAGCGCAGCGATACCCAACACAGCCGTGTTCAGCCCAGGTTGCTTGCCTTGGCGGCCTGCGCCTCGGTCGGATAGAGGCTTTCCAGCAACTCGGCGAAATGCCGTTCGATCACCGGGCGTTTGAGTTTCTGGGTCGGCGTCAGCTCGTCCTCGTCCTGGCTGAGCAGGCGCGGCAGCAGGGCCCAGGCCTTGATCCGCTCGACCTGCGCCAGCTCGGCGTTGACCGCATCGATATGCGCCTGCAGCTCGGCCCGCAGCGCCGGCGCCTGCAGCCAGTCGGCATAGTCGCCGCCCAGCCTCTGGCGGCGTGCCCAAGCGGCCAGGCGCTCGGGATCGAGGGCGAGGAGGGCGGCGAGGTACTTGCGGCGGTCGCCATGCACTAGCGCCTGCTCGACCAGCGGCTGCTGCTTGAGGCGCGCCTCGATGGCGGTCGGCGCGATGTTCTTGCCGCCGGCGGTGATGATCAGCTCCTTCTTGCGTCCGGTCAGCCACAGGTAGCCGTCCGCGTCGATCCGGCCGAGGTCGCCGCTGCACAGCCAGCCGTCGGCGCTGAAGGTCTCGGCGGTCTTCTCCGGCTGGCCGAAATAGCCCTGGAACACCAAGGGCCCGCGCACCAGCACCTCGCCATCGTCGGCGATGCGCAGCTTGGTGCCCGGCAGCGCCTTGCCGACCGAGCCGGCCTTGGCGATACCGGCTTCGTTGCTGGTCAGGAAGGCGGTGGATTCCGACATGCCCCAGCCTTCACACAGCGGCAGGCCGAGCGCGGCGTAGAACTCCACCAAATGCGCATCCAGCGGCGCACCGCCGCCGACCAAGGTGCGGATGCGCGGGCCGAACAGCTTGCTGCGCACTGTATCGAGCACCAGACGGCGGGCCAGCCAGCCGCTCAGTGCGTTGCCCTGGCCGCGGGCGCGCCGTGCCCCGGTCGCTAAGGCCCAGTCGAACAGGCGCTGCTTGCCGGGCGGCAGGGCGGCGCGCTGGGCCATGACCGCGGCGTGGAACTTCTCGAACAGGCGCGGCACGCTGCCGAAGAAGTCCGGCTGCACCTCGGCGAGCGCCCGCTGGATGTCGTTGAGATCTGGCACATAGGCGGCCTGGGCGCCGGCCCAGAGGCGCTGGTAATGGCCGATCACCCGTTCGCCGACATGCGCCATGGGCAGGAAGGAAACGCTGGTATAGCGCCCGGTTGCTGCCTGGTACTGGCTGATGAAGGCCAGTAGATTACTGTGGCTGAGCATCGCCGCCTTCGGCTCGCCGGTGGTGCCGGAGGTGAACACCAGGTTGGCCAGCGCCTGTGGGCCGAGTGTCCGCCAGCGCTGTTCCACCTGCTCGGCGGGGATAGATTCGGCGCCGGCGCGGAACTGCTCGAGAGACACATGGCCGCTGCCGGCCAAGGCCTCGTCGATACACACCACGCTCAGGCCGTCTTCGTGCAACGGCAGGGCCTGGCTGGAGTGCTCGACGAACAGCAGGCGACAGCCGGCGCGTTGCAGTTGCTGCGCCGCCTGGTTGGGACTGAGGCTGGGATACAGGCCGACGCTGACCGCGCCGACGCTGAGGATGGCGAAAT
The DNA here is from genome assembly GCF_024730785.1 of Pseudomonas sp. LS44. Lineage (NCBI taxonomy): Bacteria > Pseudomonadati > Pseudomonadota > Gammaproteobacteria > Pseudomonadales > Pseudomonadaceae > Pseudomonas > Pseudomonas sp. LS44. The sequence goes on along the minus strand of NZ_CP102830.1, from coordinate 3,147,590 downwards.
CCAGCAGGCTCCACTCGACGCGGGTGCGACTCCAGATCGCCACCCGGTCGCCGGGCTTTACGCCGTGGGCGATCAGGGCGCGGGCGAGCCGATTGGCTTGCGCGGCGACCTCGCCCCAGCTCAGGCTTTGCCAGCGGCCGTCGTTCAGGCGCTGTTGGGTGGCCGGCCAGTCCGGCGTGGTCGCCGCGCGCCAGGCGAGCAGGGCGGGGATGCTGGGCAGGTCGAGCGGTGGTTGCGGCAGTGCAGTCATCTAACACGCTCCTGTGTTTTTCCTCCCCTCGTCCTCCTTTCTTTTATTAAGCAGGGGGAGAGGGGCCGGGGGAGAGGGCGGCCTCTAAAGTGTGAAGAAGCTGGTTTCCCTCTCCCTAACCCTCTCCCACAAGTGGGAGAGGGGACTGTTCATGCGAAGTCCGGGCCCGTGTCGTTACGGGATCGGCTGCCCCGAGTCGCGCTCGCGCACCGCCTGATTGAAGCCGACTTCCTCGCAGCGCGCCTTGAAACGCACGCCTTCCGGGCTGTGGCGGGTGATGCCGTCGAACAGCGTGGCGAACATCTGCGTGCTCTCCAGGCCCATGTTGTGGAAGGACTGGTTGATCATCAGCTTCTGCATCATCAACTGGTTCTTGGGGATGCCCTGCATGCGCCCGACCAGCGCATCGACCGCGGCATCCAACTCGGCCAGCGGCACGCTCTGGTACACCAGGCCGAGGCGCTGGGCCTCGCGGCCGTCGATCAGGTCGCCGGTCAGCAGCATGCGCTTGGCCTTCTCGGCACCGAGGCGGTACACCCACATGGCCGTGGTCGGGCAGCCCCAGACCCGCGCCGGCGGGTAGCCGATCTGCGCCTCCTCGGCCATCACGATCAGGTCGCAGCACAGCGCGATGTCGCTGCCGCCGGCTACCGCCGGGCCGTTGACCTTAGCGATCACCGGCTTGTAGCTGCGGAACAGGCTCATGAACTGCTCGGTGTTCCGCTTCATCAGCGCGTAGTCGACCATCGGGTCCCAGGGCATTTCCTGGCTGCCGTACACGCCGCGCGGGTTCTCGGCGAAGAACTTGAGGTCGTAGCCGCTGCAGAAGCCCCGCCCGGCGCCGGTGAGGACGATCACATGCACGGCGTCGTCGGCATTGGCGCGCGCCACAGCGGCGGCGATGTCGTCGGGCATGCGGTCGTCGATGGCGTTGAGGCGCTCCGGGCGGTTGAGGGTGAGGGTGGCCACGCGGCCGGTGACGCTGTAGTGCACGGTGGATTCGGTCATGGTGGAAGGCTCCGGCGATTATTTTTGTGGTGCGGCTTGGCACCGCTGGATAAATAAGTAAACTGAATTCACTTTTGTTGTCTAGCAATTTATCGAGTGCAGCGATGGCCGATCTTTCCCCCAAAGCCCTGAAAACCCGTGCCGGCCTGCTGGATGCGGCCCGCAGCGAATTGTTGGAGCAGGGCGGCGGCCTGGAAGTCGGCCGGGTGGCCGAGCGTGCCGGGGTGTCGGTCGGGCTGATCTACCGCTACTTCAACTCGCGCGCCGGGCTGCTGGCGGCGGTGGCCGAGGACTTCTACGACCGCTACCAGGAACAGGTGATGGCCGCCGATCCTCTGCCGGATGCGGCCGACTGGTCCAGCCGCGAGGAGCAGCGCACCCGTCGTGCGGTGGACTTCGTCTACGCCGAGCCGCTGGCGCCGCTGGTGCTGGTCAGCCTGGCGCGCGAGCCGGAAGTCGCCGCGCTGGAGGCCCAGCGCACCGCCGAGAACGTCCGCCAGGGCGCCGACAACATCCGCCGCGGCCAGGCCGCCGGCCAGCTCAATGCCGGCCTCGACCCGGAGCTGGTGTCGGCGATGATCTTAGGCGGCATGCATCAGGCGCTGCTGGAGGCCCTGGCGCGGCCCCAGCGTCCTGTCGCCGACCACTTGGCGCGGCAGCTTTGGCACTTTATTCGCGGCGCCTTGGCGCCGTTGTAGCCCGGATGTAATCCGGGAAACGCAGGTGCCGGGTTTCCCGGATTACATCCGGGCTACGAACGGGCATGTCTGACCCGATCGCGAATGAATTCGCTCCTACATGAGCGGTATCGGCGAGCGGTTTGTAGGTTGGCGCTGAGCGCAGCGATGCCCAACGACTAATTGGCAGTAGCTACGAGGAGATCTTCATGCAGCATTCCACCCAGGTCGAACTGCTCAAACGCACCCTCGCCCTGATCGAGCAGGGCCAGACTGACTGCGCCCCGGCCCCCTCGGCGCTGCCGGTGGAGGTCTATCTGGATGCAGAGCGCTACCGCCGCGAGCGCGACGAAGTCCTCCGTCGCGAGCCGGTGCTGGTGGCGCGCTCCAGCGAGATTGCGGCCGGTCATTTCCTCACCCGCGAGCTGCTCGCGCCGCTGCTGCTGAGCCGCGACGAGCAGGGCCGCCTGCGTGGTTTCCTCAACGTCTGCAAGCATCGCGGCACCCAGTTGGTCGGCGAGGCCAGCGGCAAGAACCGGGTGTTCGTCTGCCCCTATCACGGCTGGGCCTACAACCCGGACGGCCAGCTGCGCGGCATTCCCCACGGCTATGGCTTCGAGGGCATCGCCCGCGCCTGCCTGAACCTCACCGAGGTGCCGGTGGCCGAGCGTTTCGGCGCGGTGTGGGCGCGCCTGTCGCCGGGGCCGGCGCTGGACCTGGACGCCTTCTTCGGCCCGCAGATCCTCGCCGACTTCGACAGCTTCGGCCTCGACGAGCATGTGATCTTCGACCCGCGCGACATCCGCCGGCCGGTGAACTGGAAGCTGACCATCGACACCTTCCTCGAGAACTACCACGTGCAGAAGGCCCACCAGGCCACCATCGACCACCTGTTCTGGCCCAACCTCGGGCTGTTCGAACGCTTCGGCCGGCACATCCGCAACTACTACGTGAAGCGCAATCTGCGCGACATCCTCGATCAGCCGGAAAGCGCCTGGAATCTGCGCCAGAACGGCAACCTGCTGTATTTCCTCTGGCCCAACACCCTGGTGCTGGTCGAGCCGGACCACATCGACTTCTCCAGCGTCTACCCCGACGGCCCACTGGCCACCCGGGTGCTCGGCCACACCCTGCTCAGCGAAGAGCCCGCTAGCGACAAGGCGCGTCGCTACTTCGAGAAGAACAACGAGATTCTCTATAGCGCCCTGGAAGAAGATTTCGCCCTGGCCGCGCGGGTGCAGACCGGCATCCAGGCCGGCGCCAGCGACCGCCTCTGGCACGGCCGCTTCGAGCCGGCGCTGAAGTGGTTCCATCAGAGCCTCGATGAGGCGCTGGACGATAGACGGGTGATCGATCTGTAACCGCCCGACCCGCGCAGGTGCGCGAGGCGGGTGAGGGAGATCAGAACGCCAGGCTGGCGCTCAGGTTGCCGCTCAGACCGCTGCTGTCGCCACCGTTGATGATGTTGACGTCGGCGCCGAGGCTGAGCGCCGAACGGCTGGCGGTGAGGTTGAAGCCGGCCTTGTACAGGTCGCGGCTGTCGAAGGCCGAGTCTTGGGCGATGCCGGTGTTCAGCAGGGTGCCTTCGCTGGTCACCCCAGCGTCGCCGAACAGGTGCTCGTAGCCGAGGCTGACGGTCGGCGTCACGGACCAGCCACTGAGGTGGCGAGGTGCGAAGCCAAGGTTGACGTCGCCGAGCAGGCTGCTGGCGGTCTCGCTGAGCGAGTCGACGTCGAGAGCCAGTTCGCTGCCGGTTTCCCGGAAACTGTCCAGTTGGATACGGCTGGCGCGCAGGCCGAGGCTCGGCTCGATGCGCAGCGATTCGATGTTGTGCACGTAGCCGAGACGGCCGGTGGCGCCATAGAAGTAGCCGTCGGTCTCGCCCTTGGCGCGGCCCAGACCGCCGCCGAGATCGCGCTTGCTGTCGTAGTCGACGTGGCCGGTGTCGAGTTGCAGGGCGGTGAAGGCGCCGCTGTCGAGGTTGTCGAAGCCGTAGCGCACGCCGCCGGTCAGGAACACCGTATCCGTATCGACGCTGCCGCTGGCCGCGCCGACCGAGCCGTTGCTGTAGCCGAAGCCCGCATAACCGCTGGTCTGGGCGTCGAAGCGTTGGGTCAGGCCGACCACCGTGCCGGTGCTGTGCTCGTTGCTGCTGGCTGCCTCGGCGGAGCCGTCGGTGCCCAGGTAGCCGGCCATGCCGGTCATCCACAGGTTCGCTTCGCCTTCGCCCAGGTGCTGGCCGCTGGCGTGTCCGCGTAGCGCGTCGTCGATGCGCTGCGCCTGGCGCAGCAGGTAGCTGCCGGCATCGGCATGCACCTGGCCGCCGACGGTCGATTCCACGCCGCCGAGGTTGCCGGCGTCGATGGCCGACTGCAGGTAGTAGTTGTAGGCAGAGGCGGTGCCGCCCAGCGCCGAGTCCTGTAGGGCTGCGAGTGCTGCGGCGCCGGCGGCGGCGTTGCCGCGCAGGCCGTTCTGCCCCGGCAGCAACTCGAAGCGCACCATCTTGCCGCGCAGGGCATAGAGGGTGGCCTGGTCCAGGCCCAGGCCTTCCTTCAGGTAGTTGTCCATGCTGCCGTAGCTGGCGACGATCTGGTCGAGGCCGGCCTGCAGGAAGCTGGCCTGGACGCCCAGCAACGGTGCGTAGATGGCGGCGGCCGAGGCGCCGTATTTCTTCGTCACGCCGTCCAGGGTCGCCTGCACCCGCTTGGCGGTATAGGCGTTGGTGGCCAGGTAGTCGTTCATGATCGTGGTTTTGTCGACGCCTGCGATGCTCTGCAGTAGCGCGGCAGTCCAGCCGGTGCGGTCCTTGCCGGCGGTGCAGTGGAACAGCGCCGGGTCTTCGCTGGCGGCCAGTTCACGCAATTCCCTGGCGAGCTCTGCACGGGCGTGGGGGTCGGCGACCATCTGGCGGTTCATGTCCTCCATTAGCTTCACGCTGTTAGTCGGACTCGTGAGGCTGAAGGAGCTGGTGTCGCCGGCGCCGATGACGTTGATGTTCAGGTAACGGGCGCCGGTGGGCATGGTATCTGGGGTTGCGGCGATTTCGGACGGAGTGCGCAGGTCGATGACCAGGCCGATGTTCAGGATGTTCAGGGTTGTTAGGTCGGCGGCATTCGGGGTCAGGGCGTTGGAGCGGTAGAACACGCCACCGCGCATGACGCCGCCATTCTGGGTGGTGTAGGCATTGGTGGTGCCGGCCACGTCGCGGAAGTTGTCGATGCTGGAGAGGACCGGCGTGGAAAGCGGCTGGCTGGCAGCGAAGGCGCAGCTGATGTTTAGGCACAGCACGGAAAGAGGGAAAAGCGTTCGAAGGGTCAAGATTATCGCCTTATTTTTCAATGGCTTTAATGGCGGCGAGATTTTGGCGATGGATCAGTGACGGTTTCGTTGCACGTGAATGAAGCCTTGATGGCAGCGAGGTGACGGCCGGAGGCGAACGGCTGCACTCAGATAAAACGATCAAAAAACCAACGAAACTGACTTTCGAGACAAAAAATCGAGCGACGGAGCTACTCAGCGGTTTTGCAGGCAGGTAAACTGCGCGCCGCTGTTCATTCCGGACGGCATGGGTTCCCTAACCCCATCCATCAAAAAGGCTACCGCCAATGACTCTGCTTTCCCCGCAACGCCGGCGTTTTGCGCTGAGCGCCCTGATTGCGTTCCACATCCTGATCATCATCGCCAGCAACTATCTGGTGCAGCTGCCGATCACCCTGTTCGGCTGGCACACCACCTGGGGCGCGTTCAGTTTTCCGTTCATCTTCCTGGCGACCGACCTGACCGTGCGTCTGCTCGGCAAAGGCCCGGCGCGTCAGGTGATCGCCCGCGTCATGCTGCCGGCGCTGGTGGTGTCCTATGTGATTTCGGTGCTGTTCCAGGAAGCCGAATTCCGCGGCCTGGGCTCGCTGCTGCAGTTCAACGAGTTCGTCTTGCGCATCTCGCTGGCCAGCTTCCTGGCCTACGTGCTCGGGCAACTGCTCGACATCCAGGTGTTCGACCGCCTGCGCAAGCTGCCGCAATGGTGGATCGCCCCGACCGCCTCGACCATCGTCGGCAACCTGATGGACACCTTCGTGTTCTTCTCGGTGGCGTTCTGGCACAGCAGCAACCCGTTCATGGCCGAGAATTGGGTGGAGATCGCCACCGTGGACTACGGCGTCAAACTGGCGGTCATGCTGATCCTTATGGTGCCGCTCTACGGCATTCTGCTGAACAGCCTGCTGCGTCTGCTCGCTGGGCGCGCGCCAGCCACGGCCTGACCGTCCCTCCAGCATTTAAGCGTGCACCGGCCTGAGAGGTTTCTCGTGGTTGGTGCAGGTGACGAAGGCTTGTGGCCTGGCCAGGTAAGCGATAGCGGCGCCGATGCTGCGTGACCTACCACGGCGCCAGGGTGCCGCGGATGAAGTTTGTAGGGCGTACTCGCGAAGCAGTACGCCTTGCCGGCGAGCCACTTGGCGGACTGTTCGCTTCGCTCCTGAGCGGCCGGGCTCCGGTCCGCCCTACGTCTGGGCCCGTGCCCGGATTGCAGCACGCGCAAGTTGACCCTGACCGAAGCGATACCCATAGCGAACGGGTATCGCGCTGCGTCCGGCGAACACGCAGCTCAACCCATCCTACGGGCCTGAAAGGCGGGCGCGACCGAATGTCGGTGGCTCCTTCATTTTCACTCTGAGCAGCCATGCGCAGGTGCGCAGTGACACGGGAGTACCGCCAGCCAATCCGCCACCACCCGCCAAGCCGTCGCCGCGGCGCGGCCAATGATTGAAACAACCGAGGTACCGATCAGTGCCTTGTGCGGTGATAGGGGCGGCATCCCCCTAGTTGTCGTGCAGAGGGTGATGATTCGCTTTAAATAAAAATAATTGCACTTATCCAGCATTATTATTCGTTGGATAGCGTCTGCGCTGCTCCGCCACAATGCCGCCTCACTTGCCAGACCCGCGTCGCAGAGCCTTTTGCGACGCCTTCGTCCCCGTGCCGTTGTCTTCTCCAATAGAACGCCGACGCATGCCAATGGAGGGCTGGCTAGCTCCCTTTGTGTGCGACGGAATGACCATGGCCAGTGCAGCACCACCGCTTACCTACAACTACGCGATCGTTCGCCAATTCACCTTGATGACCCTGATCTGGGGGATTCTCGGCATGTTTATGGGCGTGTTCATCGCCGCTCAATTGGTCTGGCCGGAGCTGAATTTCGGCCTGTCATGGACCAGCTTCGGCCGTATCCGCCCGATCCACACCAACCTGGTGATCTTCGCGTTCGGCGGCGGCGCCTTGTTCGCCACCTCGCTGTACGTGGTGCAGCGCACCAGTCGGGTGCGGCTGATTTCCGACAGTCTGGCCAAGTTCGTGTTCTGGGGTTGGCAGTCGGCGATCGTCGCACTGTTGATCAGCTATCCGCTGGGCATCACCACGTCCAAGGAATACGCCGAGATGGAGTGGCCGATTGCGCTGTGGGTGGCGATCGTCTGGGTCGCCTATGCCTACCTGTTCTTCGGCACCATCGCGCGGCGCAAGGTCCAGCATATCTATGTCGGCAACTGGTTCTACGGTGCGTTCATCGTGGTCACCGGTATGGTCCATGTGGTCAATCACATCGCCATTCCGGTCAGCCTGCTCAAGTCCTATTCGGTGTATTCCGGCGCCACCGACGCGATGATCCAGTGGTGGTACGGCCACAGCGTGGTCGGCTTCATCCTCTCGGTGGGCTTCCTCGGCATGATGTATTACTTCGTGCCCAAGCAGGCCGAGCGGCCGATCTACTCCTATCGGCTGTCCATCGTGCATTTCTGGTCGATCATCGCCCTGTACATCTGGGCCGGCCCGCACCACCTGCATTACACCGCGCTGCCGGACTGGGCGCAGAGCCTCGGCATGGCGATGTCGATGATCCTCCTGGCGCCGAGCTGGGGCGGCATGATCAACGGCATGATGACCCTCTCCGGTGCCTGGCATAAATTGCGCACCGACCCGATCCTGCGCTTCCTGGTCGTGTCCCTGGCGTTCTACGGCATGTCGACCTTCGAAGGTCCGATGATGGCGATCAAGACCGTCAACGCGCTGTCCCACTACACCGACTGGACCATCGGCCACGTGCACGCCGGGGCGCTCGGTTGGGTAGCGATGATTTCCATCGGCACGCTGTATCACATGATTCCCAAGCTCTACGGTCGCGAGCGGATGCACAGCCTCGGCTTGATCAACGCTCACTTCTGGCTGGCGACCATCGGTACCGTGCTGTACATCGCCGCGATGTGGGTCAACGGCATCACCCAGGGCCTGATGTGGCGGGCGATCAACGAGGACGGCACGCTGACTTACTCGTTCGTCGAAACACTACAAGCCAGCCATGCCGGTTATGTGGTGCGCCTGATCGGTGGCGCGACCTTTGCCAGCGGCATGCTGTTGATGGCCTGGAATACCTGGCGGACCATCCGCGTCGGCGAGCGCGACGTGCAGGGTCTGGTGCCTGCTTTAGCCTGAGGAGTTGCGGATGTTTGTCTTCGGCATAGTGGTGTTTTGCGTGGGGCTTTACGGCTGCATCGGCCTGCGCTCGGCAGATGACTTGGAGCAAGCGGCGCTGCAGCCGTTCGCCGATGACCCGCAGGCCGCGCGCAACATGAGCGCCGCCACCGGGCGGGTCTGCGCGCGGGTGATCACGCCGCAGAGCGAGTTCGCCTGCGAACGGCCAACGGGTCGACTGGATGCCTGAACGTTAACCATTTTTTCCATACCCAGGGATGGGAATCGTGTCTTACCCCAGGCACGCTTTAGGTCCGCGAGCTGTGTTGCGCGGACCTTCTTTATTTTCACTCTCGGTTGTTAATCTCAGCTTTTTAATTTGGTTATGTCCCAGTTGCGTGTCGAGACGTGCAGGCCCACTAGGTGATGCCTGCAGCAATGAGCCGTAGGGTGGGTTAGCCGTAGGCGTAACCCACCGACTCTGCTGGACACTGATGCTCAGCTCGGCACCGCTGGTGGGTTACGCCGCTACGCGGCTAACCCACCCTACAAAAGCGATGCGCAACACTTAACGAGCACATAGCCTTTAATTTCATCTTTCCAATCTCAGTGCCGGACCTCATGACGCAACGCCTTTCCTTGGCCAATTGGCTGCACAGCTTCAATCCTCCCGCCATGAATACTCGCCCGCGCGAATGGTTGCGTGCCGGGCTCGGCGCCGCGTTGGGTGTATTGCTGAGTACCTGGGTGTGCTACCAGTTGTTCGGCGCGCCGGTGGCCGCGCATCTGGTCGGCCCGCTGGGTGCTTCGGCGATCCTGTTGTTCGCGGTGTCTTCCGGTGCGCTGGCGCAACCCTGGTCGATTGTCGGCAGCTATCTGGTGGCGACTCTGGTGGCCCTGGCGCTGGTGCAGGTCGGCGGCGCTTCGTTGGTTACTGCGAGCCTGGCGGTCGGGGTTGCGCTGGCGCTGATGTGCCCGTTGCGCTGCCTGCATCCGCCCGGTGGCGCGGTGGCGTTTTGCGTGGCCATGGGCGGGCCGGACCTGGCCGAGATGGGCCTGCAGGTGCTCGCGCCGGTGATGCTCAATGCGCTATGCCTGCTGGCCTGCGCACTGCTCTACAACAACCTGACCCGCGTGCGTTACCCCAAGCCGCATGGCACGCCGGCTGCCGAGATGCATCACACCCAGGACGTGGCGCCGCAGGAGCGCGTCGGCATCACTTCGGCCGACCTCGACCAGGCGCTGGAGGATATCGGTGAGTTCGTCGACGTGACCCGCGAGGATCTTGAGCAGATCGTCCGCGCCACGGAAAAGTACGCTCTGCGGCGCAGCATGGGCGATATCCGCGCCGGGCAGATCATGTCCCGCGATGTGCAATGTGCGACGCCGGAAACCACTGTGGAGCAGGCCTTGCGCGTGCTCGAATACCATCACTTGAAGGCCTTGCCGGTGCTCGACGAGGAGCGCCGGTTAGTCGGTGTCGTCAGCCTGATCGACCTGCTCGGCCATTCGCGGCGCGCACCGCACTCGGACTTCCTCGGGCGCCTGGGACTGCGCCGCGATGTGCCGCTGAGCCGGGTGATGAGTCAACCGGTGACCTGGGTGGGTAGCGATGCGCATGTGGTCGAGCTGATTCCGCTGCTGTCCGAACAGGGCCTGCATTGCCTGCCGGTGCTGGAACAGGGCGAATTGGTGGGGATCGTCACGCAGACCGATCTGATCGCCGCGCTGCACCGCGATCTGATCGTGCATCTGGGGTAGGGCTAGCCAAAATAGGCAGCTGCCAGGCCACCAGCTGCACGGAAATGCTTTTTGAGGCTGGGGCGGCGACCGTTCCGTAGGCGCGGCGAAAGCTTTGTGTAGGAGCGGATTTATCCGCGATCAAGGTGTGGCCCTTGCGCGAATGAATTCGCTCCTACCGACCCGTGCGGCGAGTCTTATACGCGGTTGCTAGTGGCCTGTGCGGTTAATTGGTTATCTCAAGTTCGGATGACTGAGGCTCTGAGACAAGGCGCCGCGACGAGTCATAGCAAGGCTATGGCGAGGAGCGGTAGCGCAGTATCAGGGTCTCAGGCGCCGAAATTGACTAACTGAATTAACCAAACAGGCCACTAGATCACCGGGTCCCAGCGCTGCGACCAGTCGCTGTCGCTGCGCACCACTTCGCGCAGCAGTTGGAACGCCTGCTGCAACGCCGCCGAATCGCGCTCGCGGGAATACACCAGGTAGGTCGGGTAACTGAACTCCGGGGCCTTGGGCACGCGCTCCAGGACGCCGCTGTCCAGGTAGCTCTGCACCACGCGCGTGCGGAAGTAGCCGGCGCCGCCATGCTCAAGAATGTATTGCAGGGCCAGCGGGCCGAGGTTGAAGGTCAGGGCAGCCTTGGCTTTGTCCGGCAACGCCGCGTCGTGCTGACGGCGGAAGCCTTCGCCCCAGTCGATGTACACATAAGGCTCGGGGTTACCTGGCAAGCGGATCTGGATGAGTTTTTCCTCGAGCAATTCCTCCACCTGCATGCCGGGCCAGTAGGCCGGCTGGTAGACCAGCGCGGCGTCCAGCACGCCGAGTTCCAACTGGCGCAGCAGGCGCTGACCATCGCCAACTTCGGCGCGGATCGCGTGGCTGGGAATCTGCTCGCGCAGTACATGCACCCAACTGAGCATCAGCGGATTGCATAGGCTGACTTCGCCGCCCACATGCAGCACGTTGCGGTAGCCCTCGAGCAACGGCAGATCGCGCTGGGCGGCCTCCCAGGTTTGCACCAGCTGATTGGCATAGACGACGAACGCCTCGCCATCGGCGGTCAGCTTGGCACCCGCGCGGTTGCGTACGAACAGCTTGCAGTTGAGCTGGCTTTCGAGGTTCTGCACCCGCGCGGTGATGGCCGTCTGGGTGACATGCAAGCGCTCGGCAGCGGCGATGAAGCTGCCGCAGCGGGTGATTTCGAGGAAGGTGCGGGCGAGCTCGATATCCATGAGTTATCCGGGAGCGCGGAGGGACAGAGCGGCATTGTAAGGCCGAGGCTTGGGTTTCGCTGGTCGGCCCTTTCCCTCTCCCCCGGCCCCTTTCGACTTAGCGCCCTCCCATATATGGGCGAGGGCTAGGGTGGCGGTTGCGGTAGGGCGTACTCGCGTAGCAGTACGCCAATGTAGCGGCGGCAAGCACGGCGGCGGACTGTTCGCTGCGCTCCTGAGCGGCCGGCGTTCCGGTCCGTCCTACTGGGCCGGTGACAAACAATTCACAGCGCCCCAAACACCTTTTTCGCCAGACTGGTCGCCGCACCGGCTGGGTTTTGACGGATGCCGGCTTCCTGCTCGGCAATCATCTTGAACAAGCCGTCGAGGGCTTCTTCGGTCACGTAGTTCTCGATGCTGGAAGCCTTGGCATTGCCGACGCCGAACGCCGCCGCCTGACCGGCGAAGGCGTTGTACTGCTGCGCCAGGCCGACTTTGTCGGTGGCCTGTTTGACGATCGGCAGGAACTTGGCGCGAATCTGCTCGCGGCTGGTCTTGTTCAGGTATTGCGTGGCGGCGTCGTCCGGGCCGCTGAGGATGCCCTTGGCATCCTGCACGGTCATCTTCTTCACCGCGTCGACCAGCAGCGCCTGGGCCTGCGGCACGGCAGCCTCGGCGGCCTTGTTCATGCTGCTTTCCAGCTGTTCGACCTGCGCGCCCATGCCCATCAGCTTCATGGTCTTGGCGGCTTTGCCGAGGTTGCCTGGCAGCTCGATGCGCACCTCGGGGTTGTCGTTGAAACCACCGGGTTTACCCAGTTGCTGTACGGCGACTTTGGCGCCCTGGCTCAGTGCATCCTTGAGGCCGCCGCTGGCGTCGCTCTGGCTGAGATCGGTGAGTGACAGGGCAGAGACGTGGGCGGATAGGGCGAGGCTGGCGAATAGGGTGGCGAGGCGGAGCATGGGTGTTTTCCGTCGGGCGAGGGGAGTCGCGAGCTTACCCGAGCCGAGAAGGCGCGCCAAACCGCAGGGCGGGCGGCGGACTTGACTCTAGACCGAACGGTCTATAGATTTTTCGCCATGAACAAACCTACAGAACAACCCAATACCCGCGAGCGGCTGATCGCCGCCATGGCCGACGCGCTGCAGCGTCGCGGCCTGCATGGCGTGGGGGTGAACGAGGTGCTGGCCCAGGCCGGCGCGCCCAAGGGCGTGCTCTATCACCATTTCCCCGGCGGCAAGGTCGAGTTGGCGGTCGCGGCCATCCAGGCCGTGGTGGCGCACCTGCGCGCCACGCTCACGCAGTTGCAGGCCAGCCAGGGCGAGGCGTTGCAGGTGCTGCGCGTCTGGCTGGAGCAGGCACGCCGGCAACTCGAGCAGAGCGGCTTCGAGCGCGGCTGCCCGCTGGCCACCGTGGCGCTGGAGTCGGGTGCCGACGACCAGACCCTGCGCGCGGCCCTGGCCGCCGGCTTTGCCGAGATCCGCCAACTGCTGGCCGGTCTGCTGGGTCAGGCGGGCGTGCCGGAGGAGCGGGCTGGGGCGTTGGCCACGCTCACCGTCGCGGCCTATGAGGGAGCACTGCTGCAGGCGCGGGTCGCCGGCGACGGGCAGGCGCTACAAGTCACCATGAACCTGCTGCTGGAATGGATCGGCGGGGAAATCGAAGCAGTGGGAGTTACACGATGAACAGTATTGTGCAGGGCGAGGCCGTCACCTTGTTGGCGGCCGATGGCTACCGCATCGCCGCCACGCGCTTTGCCGCGCAGGGTCCGCGCAAGGGGCATCTGCTGATGGCCGGCGCCACCGGCGTGCCGCAGGGCTTCTACCGGCGCTTCGCCGAATACGCCAGCGCCCAGGGCTTCACGGTCATGACTCTGGACTATCGGGGCATAGGCCAGTCCGCGCCGGCCACGCTCAAGGGCTTCGAGATGGCCTACCTGGATTGGGCGCACCTCGACCTGGCCGCGGCGGTCGAGGCCATGGCCAGCGACGAGGTGCCGCTGTTCATGGTCGGCCATTCCTTCGGCGGCCACGCCTTCGGCCTGCTGCCCAACCATCACCGGGTGGCGCGTTTCTACACCTTCGCCACCGGCGCCGGCTGGCACGGCTGGATGCCGCCGCTGGAGCGCTGGCGCGTGCGCCTGATGTGGAGCCTGCTGCTCCCGCTGCTGGCCCGCCGGCACGGCTACATGCCGTGGAGCAAGTTGGGCATGGGCGAGGATCTGCCCCTCGGCGTGTACCGGCAGTGGCGGCACTGGTGCAGGTTTCCCCACTACTTCTTCGACGACCCGGCCATGGCCCATGTCGCCGAGCGGTTTGCTGCGGTGCGTACGCCGATCATCGCGGCCAACGCTCTGGACGACCTGTGGGCGCTGCCGCGCTCGCGCGACGCCTTTGTGCAGGCCTATTGCAATGCCCCGCTGCAGCGGCGGGACATCGACCCGCGCGACGGGCTCGGCGCGATCGGCCACATGGGCTATTTCCGCCAGCGTGCGCAGCCGTTGTGGGACGACGTGCTGGACTGGTTCCGCCAGCACGAGGTGCCGGCGCCGGGCTGATTCACCGGTGCAATAAAGAAGGGCCGCAACGAGCGGCCCTTTTACATGGCGACAGTCGATCTACACCGGTGCTTCGGCCGGCGCTTCCTCGCCGCGCTCCAGCGCTACCTGGCGGATCGACAGGCGGATCTCCGCCGGCAACACGCGCTTGGCCACGCCTTCCGCCACTTCGGGCAGTTGCGGGTGGTGGCTGAGCTTGCCGGCCTCATCACGGCGCAGCACGCCCTCGTCGAGCAGACTCTGGATAAAGTGACGGAACAGCGTTTTGTCGAAGAACTCGGGGGCGTTGAGGCCATGCAGGATCGACAGGCGCTGGGCCATCACCGTGCACAGATCCTCCAGCTCTTCAGCGCTGATCGCGTTCTGCCCGGCGTTGAGCAGCAGCGCGGTAGCCATGTAGAAGCGCTGCAAGGTCTGCACGATGGCGCGTGAGAGCAGGGTCAGCAGGACGAACTGCCGTGAGCTCGGTGCCGGGCGCACATACGCGTCGCCTTCGATTTTCAGCAGGCCACGCTCGACGAACGCGTTCAGCCACTGGTCGACCACCGCATCCAGCTCGTCCAGCGACCAGCGGATGAACAGCTCGGACTGCAGGTAGGGGTAGAGCGCGCGGGTGAAGCGCAGGATCTGTTCGCGGCTGATCCGCGCGCTGCTCTGGAAGAAGCTGGCGAGCAGCGCCGGCAGGGCGAAGATGTGCAGCACGTTGTTGCGGTAGTAGGTCATCAGGACGGCATTCTGCTCGTCCAGATAGAGGATCTTGCCGAGCGCGTCCTTTTGCTCCGAGACCAGCTGCATGCCTTTGACGTACTCGATCAGCGCCTTGCCATCACCCTCTGGCAAGGTGGTGTGCGGCGAGTAGGGTACTTGGCGTAGCAGGCTCTGATACAGGTCGAGCACGCGCACCAGGGCGCGTTCGTCGAGCGCCAGTTTAGCGGTGGAGAGCAGCGCCAAAGCCACCAGATTGACCGGGTTGACCGCCGCCGCCTCGTTGAGGTGCTGGGCCACGCATTCGGCAAGGCGACTGGTGGTCTCGTTCAGCCATTCCGGACGATATTGCGGCCCCAGCTCTTGCTCGCGCCAGCCGGGTTGCTGCTGATCGAGGAATTCGGCGAGGCGGATCGGTTCGCCGAAGTTGACCGCCACGGCACCGAAGCGCTGTTTGAGCGCGCCGATCACCTTGAACAGATCGAAGATCGATTCCTTCTTCTTCGCCGCGCCGCGTAGTTCGCCCAAATAGGTACGGCCTTCGAGCACGCGCTCGTAGCCGATATACACCGGCACGAAGACGATCGGCAGGCGGTTGGAACGCAGGAAGCTGCGCAGGGTGATTGCCAGCATGCCGGTCTTCGGCTGGAGCATGCGCCCGGTACGCGAGCGGCCGCCCTCGACGAAGTACTCGACCGGGAAGCCCTTGCTGAACAGGGTGTGCAGGTACTCGTTGAACACCGCGGTGTACAGCGGGTTGCCCTTGAAGGTGCGGCGCATGAAGAAGGCCCCGCCGCGGCGCAAGAGGCCACCGATCAGCGGCATGTTGAGGTTGATGCCGGCGGCGATGTGCGGCGGCGTCAGGCCGTTGCGAAACAGCAGGTAGGACAGCAGCAGGTAATCCATGTGGCTGCGGTGGCAGGGCACGTAGATCACCTCGTGGCCCTGGGCGATGTGCTGCACGCCGTCGAGGTTGTTGAGCTTGATGCCGTCGTAGATCTTGTTCCAGAACCAGCTGAGCACCACTTCGAGGAAACGCACCACAGTGTAGGCGTAGTCCGAGGCGATCTCGTTGCCGTAGCGCAGCGCCTGGGCCTCGGCCTTCTCCACCGAGATCTTCTCGCGCTCGACCTCGTCGGTGATCGCCTGGCGCACCAGCGGCGCATGGATCAGGCCCTTGACCAGGTTGCGCCGGTGCGACAGGTCGGGGCCGATCACCGCGGTCTTCTGATTGCGGAAATGCACGCGCAGGATGCGGTTGACCATGCGCAGCGTGCGCTCCTGGCCCTTGCCCTGTTCGACCAGCTCGCGCAGCTGGATAGGCGCGGCGAACTGCACGCGGGTCTTGCGCCCGAGGATGAGGATGTTGAGCAGCCGGCGCAGGCGTCCGGTGACCGCCCAGCTGTCGGCGAACAGCAGCTTCCACGGACTGGTCTCGCGGTCCGGCGATTGGCCCCAGAACACGCTGACCGGCACGATCTGCGCATCCTCGGCGCTCTGGTGGCCGATGGCCGTGACCAGGCGCACCAGGGTCGGCGAGGCGCCGCGCTTGTCCTGGCGGCCGAACCAATCGGGCTCGCGAGTGAGATAGAAGAACGCCGCCGGCTCCTGCAGGCCGCCGACCTCCACTGGCAGCACCGGCCGTGGCAGCCCGCTCTTGCTGCACTCGTGATCCAGCACTGCCAAGTCGCTGAGCGACGGCTGCTGCAGCACATAGAGCACTGGTTTGCTGCGGTCGAGTTTGAGGCTGAAGGCGGACTGATTGATGGTTTCCGAGCGCACCCAGAGGTACAGCAGGCGGCGTAGGGTGCCAAATACAAGGCGATGGAGCGGCGAACGGGTCATACGGAGGGTATCTGCGGCTGAAAATGGAACGAGCGTGCGCTCGGGCCGGCTAGTGTGACGGATTCACGCAGGCGCGGCAAAAGCCGCGGGCGGCGGTTGGTCGGATGCGCCGAGGAGTGGCGGTGGTTGGGCGACGGCAACTATCCTTTAATCCCAGCGCAGGCTGCTCACGTGGCCGAGCAACTGCACCAAGCGTGCCTTGAAGCCAATGGAGGTGGGTATGAAGAAGTTTTCCGGAGTCTGTTTGTTGACGGCCTTGATCGTTGGCAGCGTTCAGGCGCAGACGGTGGTACCGACTAAGGGGCAGAGTTCCCAGCAGGTGCAAGTGGACATGAGCGATTGCCAGAACATCGCCGCAAATGCGGCCAGCAGCACCCCGACCACCAGCAGCGCGCATGTCGGTGGACGGCTGCGCGGCGCGGCGGCAGGTGCCGCTGCTGGCGCGGTCGGCGCCGAAGTGCGCGGGCGGCAGCACGACGAGGTGTATGACCGGGTCGATGATGATGTGAAGCAGGATTACCGCCAGAACCGTGCGGGCGAAACCGCTGCGGCCGGCGCCGTGGTTGGCGGCATGCATCAGCGTCAAGAGCGCCGCCAGGATCGGCGCAGCCAGGAGCAGGCGGCCAGTTCGGCCAGTTCGACGGCCTATACCAGTTGCCTGCAAGGCCGTGGATATCAGGTCACGCCCTGAGTTTTGTTGGGCTCATGCCTTGGGCTGCAAGAGCCCAAGGCTGCGGGTGGCCTGTTTGGTTAATTCAGTTAGTCAATTTCGGCGTCTGAGGCCCTGATACTGCGTTACCGCTCCTCGCCATAGCCCTGCTATGACTCGTCGCGGCGCCTTGTCTCAGAGCCTCAGTCATCCGAACTTGAGGTAACCAATTAACCGCACAGGCCACTAGTGGTTGTGTAACTACCTGAATTTCCTACCCAGATCTGCAACTTCCAGAAACTTCGGCTGTCTTGCATAGCCGGGGCGCCTCTCCTTATAGTCCCCCGGCATTTTTCAAGACCCATCTCGCTGTGCTTAGAGCCTGTTTACGATCTCGTGCTAGGGCCAGACAAGCGGATCGTAGGCAAGCTCGTATGGGTGGCGAGTGGGTTTTTCATCGTGATGGTGAGAGACCATGATCGAAATAAAAAATCTAACGAAACGATTCGCTCAGCACATTGCGGTGGACAACCTGTCCTTCCGCGTTCAAGAAGGGGAAGTGTTGGGTTTTCTCGGCCCGAATGGCGCCGGTAAATCCACCACCATGAAGATGCTCACCGGCTTTCTGGCGCCGACTTCCGGCACTGCCAGCGTTCTCGGTTTCGACATCCAGAGCCAGACACTCAAAGCCCAGCAGCAGATCGGTTATTTGCCGGAAGGCGCGCCTTGCTATGGCGATATGACGGTGCGCGGCTTCCTCGAATTCATCGCCGAGATCCGCGGTTTCCGGGGCGCCGAGAAGCGCCGGCGGGTCGCCCTGGCGGTCGAGCGGGTGGAACTCGACAAGGTGCTCGAGCAATCCATCGAAACCCTGTCCAAGGGCTTCAAACGCCGCGTCGGTCTGGCTCAGGCGATTCTTCACGATCCCAAGGTGCTGATCCTCGACGAGCCCACCGATGGCCTCGATCCGAACCAGAAGCATCAGGTCCGCGGGCTGATTCAGAGCCTGGCCAAGGACAAGATCGTCATCATTTCCACGCACATCCTCGAAGAAGTCACCGCGGTGTGCACCCGTGCAGTAGTGATCGCCCAGGGCAAGCTGCTTGCCGATGGCACGCCGTTCGAGCTGGAAAGCCGCTCGCGCTACCACCAGGCCGTCACCCTGGTCGGCGCCGAAGCGCTCGATCAGGCCGCTCTTGGCGGTTTGCCGGGTGTCGCCGGGGTCGAGGTCAACGAGCTGGAACACAGCCTGACCGTGCTCGCCCAGCCGGGCCAGGTGATCTTCCCGCAGGTCAATGCGCTGATCGCTCAGCGGGGCTGGGCGGTGACCGAATTGAATGTGGAGTGTGGCCGCCTGGACGAAGTGTTCCGCAGCCTGACGCGGGGGGAGTTGGTATGAAGCAGTTACCGGTGGTCTTCAAACGCGAACTGGCGAGCTATTTCGCCACGCCGCTGGCCTATGTGTTCATCCTGATTTTCCTCGTGCTGTCCGGGGTGTTCACCTTCTACCTCGGCGGTTTCTTCGAGAGTGGTCAGGCCGATTTGTCGCCGTTCTTCAACTTCCATCCGTGGTTGTACCTGTTCCTGGTGCCGGCCATCGCCATGCGCCTGTGGGCCGAGGAGCGCAAGTCCGGCTCCATCGAACTGCTGATGACCCTGCCAATCACCCGCTTCGAGGCGGTGCTGGGCAAGTTCCTCGCCGCTTGGGTATTTGCCGGCCTGGCCTTGCTGCTGACCTTCCCGATGATCATCACCGTCAATTACCTGGGTGAGCCGGACAATGGCGCCATCGCCACCGGTTATCTGGGCAGCTGGCTGCTGGCCGGCTCGTACCTGGCCATCGGCTCGTGCATGTCGGCGCTGGCCAAGAACCAGGTGATCGCCTTCATCCTCGCCGTGAGCATGTGCTTCGTGTTCATCGTCAGCGGCTTCCCGATGGTGCTCGACAGCTTCAGCTGGGCGCCGCAATGGCTGGTGGACTCGGTGGCTTCGTTGAGCTTTCTGACCCGCTTCGACGCAATCAGCAAGGGCGTGATCGATCTGCGCGACCTGCTGTATTTCGTCAGCCTGATTACCGCTTGGCTGGCCGCCACCGCCGTGGTGGTTGACCTGAAGAAAGCCGACTGAGGATGCCCGTATGAAAAAGTTGATGTATTCCAGCGTCGGGCTGCTCGTGATTGCCCTGGCGTTTCTCGCGCTCAACATGTTCTCCAGCCTGGCGCTCACCGATGCGCGCCTGGACCTGACCGAACAGAAGCTCTACACCACCTCGGCCGGTACCAAGAAGATCCTTGCCGAGCTGGATGAGCCGATCAACCTGTACTTCTTCTACTCCGACAAGGCCACCAAGGATGTGGTGCAGCTGCGTAACTACGCGCGGCGCGTCGAAGAAATGCTCAAGGCCTACGAGCGTGAGGCCGACGGCAAGCTCAAGCTGCACATCATCGACCCCGAGCCGTTCTCGGAAGATGAAGACCGCGCCGCGCAGTTCGGTCTGCAGGCCGTACCGCTGAACCAGAGTGGCGATCAGGTGTACTTCGGCCTGGCTGGCACCAATTCGGTGGATGCCCGCCAGGTGATTCCGTTCTTCCCGCTCGATCACGAGGAATTCCTCGAATACGACATCAGCCGTCTGGTGCAGAGCCTGGCCAAACCGGAGCTGCCGACCATCGGCGTGCTCTCGACCCTGCAAATCAATGGCGGCTTCGACATGGCCGCGCGCCAGCCGACCTCGCCGTGGATGGTCATGGAAGACCTGCGCCAGCAGTTCAAGTTGGAAAGCCTCAAGCCGGATCTCGACCGCATTCCGGACACGGTGTCGGTACTGCTGCTGGTACACCCGAAAAACCTGCCGCAGCAAACCCTGTATGCGATCGACCAGTTCGTCCTGCGCGGCGGCAAGCTGCTGGTATTCGTCGATCCGTACAGCGAAGCCGACCACAGCACGCCGATGCCGGGTGACATGGGCGGGGAGGACAAGTCTTCCGATCTCGAGCCGCTGTTCAAGGCCTGGGGCCTGCGCCTGGTACCGGGCAAAGTGCTCGGCGACGGCTCTTACGCCATGTCGGTGAGCATGGGCCAGGGCCAACGCGCGGTACGCCATGCGGCTTGGTTGAATGTGCAGAAAAACGCCATCGACCAAACCGACGTGAGCACCGCCGGCCTGGAAAACATCACCGTGGCCACTGCGGGTATTCTGGAGCCGCTGGAAGGCAGCAAGACCCAGTTCACCCCGCTGATCCACAGCTCGGCGTATTCCATGCCGTTCGATGCGGCGCGTTTCACCGCGTTGAGCAACCCGGAAAGCCTGATCCGCGAGCTGCAACCGACCGGCGAGCGCTATGCCATCGCCGCGCGTATCAGCGGACCGGCGCAAAGCGCCTTCCCCAATGGCATCGAAGGTCAGAAAGATGGCCTCAAGGAAGCCGCCAGCATCAACGTGATCGCTGTCGCCGATACCGACATGCTCACCGACCGCATGTGGGTGCAGGTGCAGGAGATGTTCGGCCAGCGTGTGCCACAGCCGTGGGCCGACAACGGCACCTTCGCGATCAATGCGCTGGATAACCTGGCCGGTTCCGATGCGCTGATCAGCGTGCGGTCGCGTGGTCGCTTCAGCCGCCCGTTCACGGTGGTCGAAGAGCTGCAACGCGGTGCCGAGGTGCAGTTCCGCGAGAAGGAGGAGACGCTGCAAAAACGCCTCAGCGAAACCGAACAGCAACTCGCCACGCTGCAGCAGAAGCAGGACCCGAGCAAAACCCTGGAATTGACCCCCGAACAGCAAGCCACCGTGCAGCAGTTCATCCAGGAGCGGCTCACCCTGCGCAAGGAACTGCGCGAGGTGCGCTACCAGCTCAACGCCAACATCGAAGCGCTGGGCCGCACCCTGAAGTTCGCCAACATCGTGCTGGTGCCGCTGCTACTGACCCTTGGCGTGTTGGCGCTGGGCCTGTGGCGTCGTCGCCGGCACAGCTAAGGGAGGGGTGATATGAGCCGCAAATCGTTTCTGCTGCTGGCGCTGATCACCCTGGCGTTGGGCGTGGCGTACTTCTGGCTCCACGCCTCGCGGCCGGAGCCGACGGTCGCCCGCGAGCCTTTGCTGCCTACCTTGCAAGGCCGCTTGAGCGAGGTCGCTGCGCTGGAGGTAAGCAGTCCCGGGCAGCCGCTGGTACGCCTGGAACGTCGCGATAACGTCTGGCTGGTGCCGGCCAAGGCCGCTTATCCGGCCTCTGCGGCGGCAGTGAACAGCCTGTTGCGAGCGCTGGGCGAGGCCCGCAAGATCGAAGCGAAAACCCGCAACCCGCAGCTGCATGCACAACTCGGGCTAGTGGAGAAGGGCCCACAGCAAGCCGCGCGGATCAACCTGCAAGTGGCGGGTGGGCAACCTCTGGGGCTGCTGGTTGGCAAGCCGGCTCAGCAGGGCGAAGGGCAGCTGGTGCGCTTGGTCGGTGACGATCAGGTGTGGCTGATCGACAAGCCGATTAGCCTGCCGGTCGAAGAGCAGCAATGGCTGGATCGGCGCGTGGCGGCGATTCCGTTCGCCAGCATCAAGCGCATCACGGTGCGCTACGCCAATGGCGATCGCCTGAGCGTGTATCGCGACCAGGCCAGCGAGTCGAATTTCAAGGTCGACCCACTGCCCGCCGGCCAGCGACCGCCCTACGAGGCGGCGGCCAATGGCATGGCCAACCTGTTCGGTCGCCTGGAATTCGCCGATGCCGCGCCGTTGGCTCAGGTGCAGTTCAAAACCCCGGCATTGCTCGAGTTCGAGCTGGAGAGTTTCAGTGCCGGCCAACTGAGCGGTGCGCTGTATGCACAGGGCGAGCAGTTCTGGATGACGCTGTCCAAGCGCAGCGACTTCGATGCCGAGCAACTGCCAGCCAAAGCCGATTGGGCCTATCGAATCGAAACCGAGCAATACCGCGCGTTGGCCAAAACCCTCAAGGAAGTCCTCACCAAAAAGTGACAAAAAAAGCCTGCAGCGCTAGTGCTGCGGGCGTTACCGGCGGTCGGAAAAATTTCTTGGCAGGTTTTGCGCTTGCTTTATACTCCGATAGCGGTGTCTTTTGACTGCGTTATGCCTTTGTCTGCTTTAGCAGCGGGGCAGCGTCGTTACGGAGCCGTCGATACCTCGTCAGAGGCAATAACAAAAATGCGAGTTGGAGAGTGTTGTAATGGCTGATCGTGAAAGTGGGACCGTCAAATGGTTCAATGATGCCAAGGGCTATGGCTTCATTCAGCGTGAAAGTGGCGCTGACGTATTCGTTCACTACCGCGCCATTCGTGGCGAGGGTCATCGCTCACTGAGCGAGGGCGAGCGCGTCGAGTTCTCCGTTATCGATGGTCAGAAAGGCCCGCAGGCAGAAGACGTTTCCCGGACTTAATCGTTCGGAACAGCAAAAGGCCCGTCAATTGACGGGCCTTTTGCTTTCTGGGGTTTACCATGCGTAGGGCGGGTGCAACCCGCGTTGCATTCGGCGGGTTGCACCCGCCCTACGTCTAGCAGGCCGTTGAAAAACTACTGCGCTCGGCTATACCGCGTTGAAATCAGGCTCAAAATGCTCATTTACTACTCGTAAACTCGCTTTTTCGCCTGATTTATTCGCTGGCGCTCACCCTTCGGGCCAGCCTGCGGCTGTTACTCCCGTTGGTCGTTGCGCCTTGTCTAGCCTTCGCTCGTTACGTTTTTCAACGGCCTGCTTGATCAACTGGTGTGCCAGACGATTTCTTCTTCGCCATCGGCGCTGACGCGAATCCAGCGATCGGCGGTTTCCTCGCTTTCATCTTCCTGCCAACTGCCCGGCGCGCAGCGCACCTCCACGCCCAGCGCGGCGAAGGCCGCCCGGGCACACGCCAGATCGTCAGCCCACGGTGTATCGGCACTCTCCAGATACAGGCTGTGCCATTTGCCCACGGCCTTCGGCAGCCAGGTCAGGGGAATAAGTCCCGCCGCGCTGTCGACTTCGCACTTGTAGGTCTGGCCTTTTTGCCGCCATTCGGAGCACGGCCCGAGCGCCTGGCTCAGCCAGCCGGTGATGGCGGTGTGGTCGGCATCCTTGAGGTAGATCTCGATATCCGGTTGGCGCATCGCAGAGTTCCTGTCGCCGCAGCAAGTTAGGGGAGTTGAAAGCAATCGTAGCGTACCGCCACCGTGACCTCTAACGGCTGCTCAATCACCGCGGCACGCCGTTCGGCGCTGGCACGCCAGCCGTGTGGGGTCATCGCCAGCAGATCGGCGCGGGCTTGCGGGGTAGGCAGGGTGAGGTTGAAACGGAGGGTCTCGCTATGCGCCACATGCATGTCGGCGGGGATCAGGGCGAGATGCTTCTCGTCGTCATAGGCGCGCACTTCGTCATACAGGCGGCCACGCAGTTCGATCAGGTGTTCGCGGGTCGGGCCGACCCGCAGCAAGCAGCCGCCGGGACCGAGCAGGCGCCGCGCTTCGCTCCAGTCCAGTGGACTGAACACGCTGGCCAGCAGCTGGCAACTGGCGTCCGCCAGCGGAATCCGCGCCATGCTCGCCACCAGCCAGGCCAGTTGCGGTGCGCGCTTGCAGGCGCGCTTGACCGCCTCGCGGGAAATATCCAGCGCGTAGCCATCGGCCTGCGCCAGCGCCTGGGCAATTTGCGCGGTGTAATAGCCTTCGCCGCAGCCGATATCCAGCCAGGTCTGCGGGGCGCGCTCGGCGGCCAGGCCGGCCAGCCGGGCGGCGATCGGTGCGTAATGCCCGCCGTCCAGAAAGCGTCGGCGCGCCTCGACCATCGCCTGGTTGTCACCTGGATCGCGGCTGTTCTTGTGCTGCACCGGCAGCAGGTTGAAATAACCCTGGCGTGCCCGATCGAAACGGTGTCCGGCCGGGCAGCCCAGGCCGTTGTCCGCCAGGTTCAAGGCGGCGCCGCATAGCGGGCAGGTCAGCTGTTTCACGTCAGCAGGTGCTCGAGGGTCTGCTGATAGATGTCGGTGAGCACGTCCAGGTCGCTGGCCAGAATCCGCTCGTTGATCTGGTGGATGGTGGCGTTGACCGGGCCAAGCTCGACTACCTGGGTGCCCAGGGTGGCGATAAAGCGCCCATCCGAGGTGCCGCCGCTGGTCGATGGCTGGGTCTCACGACCGGTCACCGCCTTGATGCTGGCCGCTACCGCGTCGAGCAATTCGCCCGGCTCGGTGAGGAATGGCAGGCCGGACAGCGCCCAGTCAAGGTGATAGTCGAGGCCGTGCTTGTCGAATATGGCGGTCACCCGCTGCTGCAGGTCTTCCACGGTGGATTCAGTAGAGAAGCGGAAGTTGAACACTGCCTTCAGCTCGCCGGGGATCACATTGGTGGCGCCGGTGCCGGAGTTCAGGTTTGAGATCTGGAAGCTGGTCGGCGGGAAGAACGCATTGCCTTCGTCCCAATGCTCGGCGGCCAGTTCGGCGAGGGCCGGGGTGGCTAGGTGGATCGGGTTCTTCGCCAGGTGTGGATAGGCCACGTGGCCTTGCACACCGCGCACGGTGAGGGTACAGCCGAGCGAGCCGCGGCGACCGTTCTTCACCATGTCACCGACCAAGGTGGTGCTCGAGGGCTCGCCGACGATGCACCAGTCCAGCCGCTCGCCACGGGCGCGCAGGCGTTCGACCACGGCCTTGGTCCCGTGCTGGGCCGGACCTTCTTCGTCGCTGGTGATCAGGAAGGCGATCGCGCCCTGGTGTTCGGGATGGGTGGCGACGAAGCGCTCGACTGCGACGATCATCGACGCCAGGCTGCCCTTCATGTCCGCCGCACCGCGTCCGCAGAGCATGCCCTGCTCGTCGATCAAGGCCTCGAACGGCTGATGTTGCCAGGCCTCGCGCGGGCCGGTCGGGACCACGTCGGTATGTCCGGCGAAACACAGGACCGGCCCATTCTCTTCTGAGGCGCCGCCGCGACGAATCGCCCAGAAGTTGTCCACTTCTTCGATGCGCATCGCCTCGATCCGGAAACCGGCTGCCGCCAGGCGGCGCATCATCAGCTCCTGGCAGCCTTCATCGATCGGCGTGACAGACGGGCGGCGAATCAGGTCGCAGGCGAGTTCCAGGGTAGGAGAAAGGGTCGGGGAGAGGGCAGGCATCGCAGCTCCGGTGCTACAGGTGGCGAAAAGGCCGCCATGTTAATGCAAAACGGCGACCCTAAGGTCGCCGTTTGCTATTGCGCGGGGCGGTTCAGCGTAGCGCGGAGGGCGCTATCGCCTTGCCCTGTCAGGCCGGCACCTCGTCGGCAGTCGGCTCTTCCAGCGGCTTGGGCAGCGACGAGAGCATCGCCATGACCAGCGCGGCCAGATAAGGCAGCGATTGCACCAGCAGCATTGCCACCCAGAACTTCACGTCCGCGCTGGGGAAGCCCTGGACGACGCCGATGCCGATGGCCGCGCCCCACAGTAGCAACATGATGAACACTTCTTCGCGGGCCTCGGCCAGCGCCACCATGATGCCGTGGTTGGAGGCCATCTTCGGCGTGCGGAAGAACGGAATGGTCTTGGTGAACGTGCCGTACAGCACCGCCTTGGCGATGGTGTGCGACAAGGCCAGACCAGCCACCGCGGCGCAGAACGCGTCTTTGAGATTGACCCCGACCGCGCGCTGATAGAGGAACATGATCTTGCCGAACTTGAACAAGAACAGCGCCAGCGGCGGAATCGCGAAGATCAGCAGCGGCGGGTCGACCCGCGTCGGTACGATGATCATCGCCGCCGACCAGAGCAGCGCGCCGATGGTGAAGAAGATGTTCAGGCCGTCGGCAATCCACGGCAGCCAACCGGCGATGAAGTGATAGCGCTGGCCGCTCTTCAGCTCGCAATCCTTGCCAAGGAACAGGCTGCGGGCATGACCCTTCATGATCTGAATGGCGCCGTAGGCCCAGCGGAAGCGCTGTTTCTTGTAGTCGATGAAGGTATCCGGCATCAGTCCGCGACCAAAGCTGTCGTGGGCATAGGCGGCCGCATAGCCTTTCTCGAACACGCGCAGACCCAGTTCGGCGTCCTCGCAGATGGTCCAGTCGGCCCACTGCAGTTCGTCCATCACGGTGCGGCGGATCATGGTCATGGTGCCGTGCTGGATGATCGCGTTGCGATCGTTGCGGGTCACCATGCCGATATGGAAGAAACCCTTGTACTCGGCGTAGCAGAGCTTCTTGAAGGTGTTTTCCTCGCCGTCGCGGTAGTCCTGCGGCGATTGCACCACGGCGATCTTCGGATCGGCGAAGTGCGGCACCATGTGCTTGAGCCAGTTCTTGTTGACGCAGTAATCGGAGTCGATCACCGCGACCACTTCGGCGTCCGGCGCGGTGTGCGGCAGGATGTAGTTCAGCGCGCCACCCTTGAAACCGTGCAGTGGCGCGACGTGGAAGAACTTGAAGCGCGGGCCGAGCTGTTCGCAATAGGCCTTCACCGGTTCCCAGACAGCCGGGTCCTTGGTGTTGTTGTCGATAATCAGGACTTCGTAGTCCGGGTAATCGAGGGCGGCCAAGGCGTCGAGGGTCTGTTTGACCATCTCCGGCGGCTCGTTGTAGCAGGGCACATGCACCGAAACCTTGGGCCGATAAGCCGCATCGGCGAGCACGGGCATGAATGGCCGACGACGCGTGCGGGTCCACACGGTTTCCGCCAGCTCATGGGCTTCGGTGAGCAGGACGATGAACACGCCCAGCGCGCCGATACCCAGCAGGCCGCCGACGGTCAGGCTGAACCAGGTAGCGTATTGCTGGCTGTAGTCATAGCCGATCCACACCAGTACCGAGCCGCCGGCAAAGGCGACGAAGGTCAGGAAGGTGCGGCCGCGCTGACGCAGGGCGCTGCCGTCGATCAGCATCAGGGTCAGGGCGAGCAGGGCGAGAATCACCGAGCCGATGGCCAGTACGCGCCACTGCGGGATGGCCACCACCGGTCCTTCGAAGTTGAACTTCGCCTGGCGTTCGGCGTTGTAGACGCCCCAGTAGGCGCCGACCGAGCCTTCTTCGCTGGCTTTCCACGGCTGGTCGAAGGCTTCGATGACGAAGTAGTTGTAACCCTTGGAGTTCAGCGCGTGCACCAGGGTGCGCAGGTAGATGGCCTGATCCGCCTGGGTGGCATCGGCACCGCCGCGCATCCGGCCGTTGCTCGGCCAGCCCACTTCGGACAGCAGCAAAGGTTTCTTCGGGAACAGTTTTTTCAGGTCTTTGGCACGCTCGAGGACGAACTCGGTGGCGTCCTCCATCGGCACGAACTCCCAGTAGGGCAGCACGTGGGCGGCGATCAGGTCGACGTGCTTGGCCAGCTCCGGGTGATCCTGCCAGATGTGCCACTGCTCGGAAGTGGTGACCGGTACCTTGACGGCCGCGCGCACGCGGTCGAGGTAGGTGATCAGCTTTTCGGCGGTGATTTCGCGGCGGAACATCGCTTCGTTGCCGATCACCACACGAACCACGCTGCGCGAGTCGTTGGCGATTTCGATGGCTTTGGCGATTTCCCGCTCGTTGCGCTCCTCGTCCGGGCTGATCCACACGCCAAGCGTCACGCGCAGGCCGAACTCTTCGGCCAGGCGCGGGATGTCGGCGAGGGTGCCTTCGACTGAATAGGTGCGAATGCTGTCGGTCTGCTTGCTGACCAGTTCCAGATCCTGACGAATCTGTGCGTCGCTCGGGTACTGGTTCTTCTGCGGGTTCTGATTCAGCCGGAACGGCGAGAAGGAGAAGCCGGAAATTTGCTCGGGCCAGTCGGGCGCACTGACTGGTCGGTTGATGAGGGCCCAGAAACCGGTGAACAGCGCGGCGACTGCCACGAAGACCACGAGATTGAGTCCGAATTTACGCGATGACATAGACGTTTCAGGTTCCGATGCGTGGAACAACGGGGGGTGGCGCCAGCTGCAGGCTGGTCGGCGCGCATGCTACTCCGGCCCCTGACACCTGTATAGATTGGGCCGCGGGCCGACAAAACTTTGTCCCTTATCGTCGAGAGAAGTTCGTCGCCAGGCTGCTTTCGCTGGATTACAGGGCTCGCAGCAGGATTCGTTCGCAACGCGTCAGATCGAGCTCGGCCTGCTCGTCGAGGGTGGCCACGCCGTGGCGTTTCAACTGCGCGAGGATCTGCTCGATCGCCGCCGCATCCAGGCCCAATTCGCCCAGTTGGGTGGCGGCGCCCAAGCGGCGGAAGAAGTCGCGGGTGGCATTCAGAGCAGCATCGACACGCGCTTCGGGATCGCCACGGCTGAAATCCCAGACCCGCTCGGCGTATTGCAGCAGTTTGGCGTGGTAGGCCGCCCGGTATTCGCCCAGCAGCGCGGGAAAAATCACCGCCAGGGTTTGCGCATGGTCGATGTGATACAGCGCCGCCAGTTCCCGGCCGATCAGGTGGGTGGGTCGGTCTTGGGGCATGCCGCAGCCCAGCAGGCCGTTCATGGCCTGGTTGGCACAGAGCATCAGATTGGCCCGCGCGCCGTAGCTGGCCGGGCTGGCGAGGGCCAGCGGACCTTCCTCGATCAGCGTGCGCAACAGCGCTTCGGCGTAGCGATCCTGCAGCGGCGCATGGGCGGAGTAGGTCAGGTAGTACTCGAGGGTGTGCACGAAGGCATCGATGACGCCGTTGCTGATCAGCCGCGGCGGCAGGCTGAAGGTCGTGTTCGGATCGAGAATGGCGAAGCGTGGGCACAGCAGCGGGCTGGAGAAAGCCAACTTCTCCTGGCGCGCGGCATGGCTGACCAGGCCGCTGCCGTTGCTTTCCGAACCGGTCGCCGCCAGTGTCACCACGCAGCCCAACGGAAGCGCCGCGGTAATCGGGGTGCCGGTCAGTAACTCGAGGGGATCGCCGTCATGGCAGAGCGCGGCGGCGATGAATTTGCTGCCGTCAATCACCGAGCCGCCGCCAATCGCCAGGATGAAATCGCAGGCGCTGCTGCGTGCCTGTTCCAGACCGCGCAGCAGGGTGGCGAACTGTGGATTGGCCTCGATGCCGGCGAAGCGGCTGAGCCGATAGCCGCTCAGCGCATCCTGCACCTGCTGCCACACGCCATTCTGAAAAATGCTCGCGCCGCCATGGGTAACCAGGATCCGCGCGCTGGCCGGGATTTCCTCGCTCAGCCGGGCGATCTGCCCGGCGCCGAAGTGCAGGCGGGTGGGGTTGAAGAAGGTGAAGCTGCGCATGGCCACCTCCGGCGCGCTCGCCCGATGGTTGCGGTGCGCCTGTTTGCCTCTCCTGACTATAGCGCCGGGCTGGCCGGCAAGTGGGTTGGCGACGGGCTAGTCTCGTCGATAGGGCCGTTGGCTTTTATACTGCGCGCCCGTTTCCAGCCAGTGAGCCCTGTCATGCAGATCGACGAGCAGCGTTTTGGCGGCATCGCCCGACTCTATGGGCGCGCCGGCCTGCAGCGTTTGGCGGCGGCGCATGTCGCCGTGGTCGGCATCGGCGGCGTCGGTTCTTGGGCCGCCGAGGCGCTGGCGCGCAGCGGCGTCGGCGAGATCTCCCTGTTCGATCTGGATGATGTGTGCATCACCAACACCAACCGCCAGGTGCATGCGCTGGACGGCGCGGTAGGTCGAGCCAAGGTGGAAGCCATGGCCGAACGCATCCGCGCCATCAATCCGGCCTGTGTGGTGCATGCGGTCTCCGATTTCGTGACCCGCGAGACGATGGCCGAGTACATCACCGAGCAGCTCGACGCGGTGATCGACTGCATCGACAGCGTGGCGGCCAAGGCGGCGCTGATCTCCTGGTGCAAGCGGCGCAAGATCCAGATCGTCACCACCGGCGGCGCGGGCGGGCAGGTCGATCCGACGCAAATCCAGGTCGCCGACCTCAATAAGACCTTCAACGATCCGCTGGCCGCCAAGGTGCGTTCGACCTTGCGCCGCGATTACGGTTTCTCGCGCACCCCGGGCCGCACCTACAGCGTGCATTGTGTGTACTCCACCGAGCAGCTGCGCTATCCGCAGGCAGACGGCAGCGTGTGTCAGACCAAGGGCTTCGCCGGGGAAGGGGTCAAGCTCGACTGCGCCGGTGGTTTCGGCGCGGTGATGATGGTCACGGCGACGTTCGGCATGGTCGCCGCCGCACGGATCGTCGATAAATTGGTCGCCGGCGCGCGCCGCCCGGCCGAGCGCAAGAGCTAACGCAGGCACGCTGGCGTGTAGGAGCGAATTCATTCGCGATCCACGTGGCTCCTGCGAGCGATGATTGCGAATGAATTCGCTCCTACCTGCAGAACCGTAGCCCGGATGCAATCCGGGAGCTGGTGAGCTAGACGCCGCCCACCAGCTCGCGCATCCGCTGCAACACGGCATTCAGCCCATTGCTGCGCGAGGGCGAAAGCTGGCGACCCAGACCTAACTGGGCGAACCAGTCAGGCAAATCCAGCGCCTGCAGCTCTGGCCCAGGCAGCCCCTCGACGCGGACCAGCAAGAGCGCCAGCAGACCGCGCAGCAGACGGGCGTCACTGGCGGCGCGAAACTGCCAGTGTCCATCTTTCGCCGCGCCGACCAGCCAGACCAGGCTTTCGCAGCCGTGCACGCGGTTGGCCTCGCTGCGTTCGGCCTCGCTCAGTGGTTCGAGTCGTCCACCCCATTGCATTAGCAGCCGGGCGCGTTGTTCCCAGCCGGCCGCCTGGGTAAACGTCTCCAGCGCCTGGGCGGCGTGCGCCGACAGACTCATCGCAGCAACTCCAGGGCGCGATCGAAGGCGCTAAAGAAACGGTCGAGGTCGCTGGAGTCGTTGTACAGGCCTAGCGAGACGCGCACCGCGCCGCTCAGGCCGAGGCTTTTCAGCAGCGGCATGGCGCAGTGGTGACCGGTGCGCACGGCGATGCCCTGGTCGCTCAACAGATGCGCCAGATCGGCACTGTGCACGCCGTCGACGGTAAAGCTGGCCAGCGCCACTTGCGGCTCGCCGAGCAGACGAATGCCATCGCGTACCGCCAGGCCGGCCAGGAGCTTGTTGTGCAGCGCCGCCTCGTGGCCGGCGACGGCAGCTGGATCGAGACTGGTGAGGTAGTCCAGGGTCGCGCCTAGGCCGATTACGCCGGCGATCGGCGGCGTGCCGGCTTCGAAGCCGAGCGGTGCTGGGCGGAAGGTCGCGGCATGGTAGTCGGCGGCCTGCACCATCTCGCCACCAAACTGCCAATGCTGTAGGCGCTGCAAGGCATCGTCCCGCCCATAGAGCACGCCGACGCCCTCCGGGCCATAGAGTTTGTGCGCGGAGAACACATAGAAGTCGCAATCCAGCGCCGGCACCGCAGGGCGGCCATGCACCGCGCCTTGGGCACCGTCCACCACGCTCAGGGCGCCGCGCGCGCGGGCCATTGCCAGCAACTCGGGGAGCGGTTGCCAGCGGCCTAGCACGTTGGAGAGCTGGCTGATCGCCAACAGCCGGCAGCGTGGCCCGATCAGCTGTGCCGCCTGTTCGAGATCGATGCTGCCAGCTGCGTTCAGTGGTAGGACGCGCAGGTGCAAGCCCCGGCGCTGAGCCAGTTGTTGCCAGGGCAATAGATTTGCGTGGTGTTCCAGGGCGCTGATGACGATCTCGTCGCCCGGATGAAATTGCGTCTCCAGCCCATAGGCCAGCAGATTGATGGCTTCGGTGGTGCCGCGCGTGAAGAGAATTTGCGTCGGCGATTCGACCTGCAGCCACTGGGCGATCTTGCTGCGGGTGGTCTCGAAGGCCCACGTCGCCCGCTCGCCCGGAACGTGCTGGGCGCGATGCACGTTGGCCGCGCCGCTCATGTAATAGCCGAGCAGGGCGTCGAGCATGGCCTGCGGCTTCTGGCTGGTGGCGGCGCTGTCGAGATAGGTCTGGCCTTCTGCGTCGAGAGCCAGGATGCCGGGGAAATCGGCGCGCCAGGGGGAGTTCAGGGGCATTGCAGGCTCCCAGCGTAGGGCGTACTCGCCCGCTCGGGCAGTACGCCGTGGCGGACTGCCGCTGTGCGGCGCGACCACCCTACGACTATAGGATCAATTGTGCGCGTGCAGCGCTTCGTTGAGCTCGATCGCGGTTTTGTTGGTCTTGCACTCGACCGCGCCGTTTTGCGAGTTGCGACGGAACAGCAGATCCGTCTGACCAGCCACGTCGCGAGCCTTGACCACCTTGACCAGGTTGTTCTGCTCGTCGAGCAACGCAACCTTGGTACCGGCGGTGATGTACAGGCCTGCTTCGACGATGTTGCGATCGCCGAGTGGGATGCCGATACCGGCATTGGCGCCGATCAGGCAGCCTTCGCCCACGCTGATGACGATGTTGCCGCCACCGGACAGGGTACCCATGGTCGAGCAGCCGCCGCCCAGGTCGGAACCCTTGCCGACGAACACGCCAGCGGAGACGCGGCCTTCGATCATGCCTGGGCCTTCGGTGCCGGCGTTGAAGTTGACGAAACCTTCATGCATCACCGTGGTGCCTTCGCCGATGTAGGCGCCCAGGCGCACGCGAGCGCTGTCAGCCAGGCGTACGCCGCTCGGGACTACGTAGTCGGTCATTTTCGGGAACTTGTCCACCGAGAAGACTTCCAGCAGCTCGCCTTTCAGGCGCGCTTCCAGTTGGCGCTCGGCCAGTTCACCGAGGTCGATGGCGCCTTGGCTGGTCCAGGCGATGTTCGGCAGCAGCGGGAAGATGCCGGTGAGGTTCTGTCCGTGCGGCTTGACCAAGCGATGGGAGAGCAGGTGCAGCTTGAGATAGGCCTCGGGTGTGGAGGTCAACGCGGCGTCTTCGGCCAGCAGGGTGACGACCAGCGGGCGCTGGCTCTCGGCCAGACGGGTGAGCAGCGCGGCCTGGGTGGCATCGACGCCTTTCAGCGCGTCGGCCAATTCGGCGGCCTGGTTTTTGCTGATGGCGATGGCCTGGTTGCCGCCCTGGTAGTTGAGCTTGGTGGCGACTGCAGCGACCAGTTCGGCGGCCGGGTTGAGCAGCGGCTGTGCGTAGAAGACTTCCAGCCAGTTGCCCTGGCGATTCTGGGTGCCGACACCGAAGCCGATGCTGAAGAGGGAGGAGGTCATAGCGGTTTCCTTGTTACGAATGTGGGCGAGCGGGCTCAGGTGAGCGCGGCGGAATAAAGTTCGGGCTTGAAGCCGATCAAGGTCTTGTCGCCCAGATCGAGCACCGGACGCTTGATCATCGAGGGCTGAGCGAGCATCAGTTCGATGGCGCGGGCTTCATTCAGATCGGTCTTCTGCGCCTCGTCGAGCTTGCGGAAGGTAGTGCCAGCGCGGTTCAGCACGATTTGCCAGCCATGCTCGGCGCACCACTTCTGCAGGTTGGCTCGGTCGATCCCGGCCGCTTTGTAATCGTGAAAAGCATAAGCGGCGCCGTGCTCGTCGAGCCAGGTGCGGGCTTTTTTCATCGTGTCGCAGGCCTTGATGCCGTATAGGCACAAGGCTTGGCTGGGTTTGCTCACTCTGCAGGCTCTCCGCAAGCGATGGGGGCTGTTTGGGTGACTTGGGGCCGGCAATTATGCCATGCCGACCGATTGCAGCGGTGGTTGACGGTGTTGGGGCGGATTGTCGGCGAGTTGGTGTCAGGCGGGCAGGTGAATCCACGCTTTGATCGAAGCCGGCCACTGGTGCGTTGTGTTACCGCGCGTTGCGAAATAGAGAGCTGCGCGTGGGCCGGCAGGCTGGTAATGCAAAACTACCAAGTCGCCCCAGTCGGTCAAATGCTCGACTGGGGCGAGTCTGAATCAGCCGCTGATGAACTGACGAATGCGTTGGGCCGCTTCCACGCACTCGGCCAGTGGCGCGACCAGGGCCATGCGCACACGACCGGCGCCGGGGTTGAAGCCGTTGACCTCGCGGGACAGGTAGGAGCCGGGCACTACGGTGACGTGCTCGCTGGCGAACAGCTCGCGGGTGAAGGTGGCGTCGTCCATCGGCGTTTTCGCCCAGAGATAGAAGCCGCCGTCCGGGCGTTGCACGTCCATCACCGGCGCGAGGATATCCAGCACGGCGTCGAACTTTTCGCGATACAGGGTGCGGTTGGCGCGCACGTGAACCTCATCATTCCAGGCCGCGACGCTGGCCAACTGGGTCTGCACGGGCATCGCGCAACCGTGATAGGTGCGATACAGCAGGAAGGCTTTGAGAATCTCGGCATCACCGGCCACGAAGCCGGAGCGCAGGCCGGGCAGGTTGGAGCGCTTAGACAGGCTGTGAAACACCACGCAGCGCTTGAAGTCGCTACAGCCCAGAGCGGCGCAGGCGCTCAGCAGGCCGGCCGGCGGGTTCTGCTCGTCGAAATACAGCTCGCTGTAGCACTCGTCGGCAGCGATCACGAAATCATACTGGTCGGCCAGGGTGATCAGCTTCTTCAAGGTTTCCAGCGGGATCAGCGCGCCGGTGGGGTTGCCTGGCGAACAGAGGAAGAGGATCTGCGTGCGCTGCCAGGTTTCGGCGCTCACCGCGTCGAAGTCCGGATTGAAGCCGTTTTCGGCCAGGCATGGCAGGTAATGCGGCTCGGCGCCGGCGAGCAAGGCCGCGCCTTCGTAGATTTGGTAGAAGGGGTTGGGGCTGACCACCAGACCCTGGCGCTCGCGGTCCACCACGGTCTGGGTGAAGGCGAACAATGCCTCGCGGGTGCCATTGACCGGCAGCACATGGCGCGCCGCATCCAGCCAACCGGCCGGTACATTGAAGCGACGCTCGCACCAGTGGGCGATGGCTTCGCGCAGCGCCGGCAGGCCGAGCGTCGTCGGGTACACGGCGAGCTGTTCGAGGTTGGCGCTCAAGGTTTCGCCAACGAAGCTCGGCGAGCGGTGCTTCGGTTCGCCGATGGACAGGGCGATGGCTGACTTGCCTTGAGGCGGTTGAACGCCGCCGAGCAGGGCGCGCAGTTTCTCGAAGGGGTAGGGCTGCAGGTGGGCGAGTGCTGGGTTCATGATTATCTCTTGCGTAATCCGGCCACGCCCCGGAGGGCGCGGTCTGTGAGGCTCAAATACTGATGCGGCTGATTTCGCTGGCGGTATCGCGGGTCGGCGACAGTTGTTCGACGATCGCCTGTTGCAGGCGGGCGCACAGCTCTGGATCGGACAGCGGCTGGTTGCGGGCGTCGGTGACGAAGAACACGTCCTCGATGCGCTCACCCAGGGTGGCGATCTTGGCGTTCTGCAGCGACAGATCGAAATCCAGGAAAATCTTGCCGATCCGTGCCAGCAGGCCGGGGCGGTCCGGGGCGATGATTTCCAGCATGGTCACCGGGCGCTGCGCATCGTTGGAGATGGTCACTTGCGGGGCGAAGGTGAAATGCTTGAGCTGCCGCGGCACCCGGCGCTGGATGATCGCCGGATAGTTGTCGGGGTTTTCCAGTGCTGCGACCAATCCCTGGCGAATTTCCTTGATACGCGCCGGATTGTCGCCAATCGAGCCGCCATCGGCGTCCAACACTATGTAGGTGTCGAGGGTGAACTGGCTGCTGGAGGTGATGACCCGGGCGTCGTGGATGTTCAGGTTGAGCTGGTCCATGGCGGCCACGGTCACGGCGAAGAAGTCGTGCTGATCCGGTGCATAGATGAAGATCTGCGTGCCGCCCTCGAATTCGCGTTGGGTGGTTTCCTTGATCAGCACCAGTGGTTCGCTGCGCTTGCCATGCTGCAGGATGGCGTCGGTGTGCCAGGCCACGTCGGCGGCGGTATGCCGCAGGAAATAGTCATCGCCCAACTGAGTCCAGAGCTGTTCGGCGTCATCCGGGTCGGTGCCGGCGCGCACCAGGATGTCCAGGGCGGCGCTTTGGGTCTGGCGAATCTGCTCTTCACGATCCAGCGGATTCTCCAGGCCACGGCGCAGAGCGCGCTTGGTCTCGGTGAAGAGCTGGCGCAACAGGCTGGCACGCCAGGAGTTCCACAGGCTCGGGTTGGTGGCGTTGATGTCGGCGACGGTCAGCACGTAGAGGTAGTCGAGGTGCGCTTGATCGCCGACCAGTTGGGCGAAATCGTGGATCACCTGCGGGTCGGACAGGTCTTTGCGCTGTGCGGTGGTCGACATCACCAGGTGGTTCTGCACCAGCCAGACGATCAATCGGCTGTCCCAGGCGGGCAGTTGATGGCGTCGGCAGAAGGTCTCGGCATCCACGGCGCCCAGTTCGGAGTGGTCGCCACCCCGGCCTTTACCGATGTCATGGTAGAGGCCGGCGAGATAGATCAGCTCGGGCTTGGGCAGCTTGTCCATGACCTTGCTGGCCAGCGGAAACTTCTCCGCCAGCTCCGGCCACTTGAGCTTGCGCAGATGCTTGATCAAGTTGAGCGTGTGCGCATCGACCGTATAGATATGGAACAGGTCATGCTGCATCTGCCCGACGATATAGCCGAACTCCGGCAGGTAGCGGCCGAGGATGCCGTAGCGGTTCATCCGGCGCAGATTGCGGTGGATGCCTTGTTCGGACTTGAACAGCTCGATGAACAGGCTGGTGTTGCGGATGTCGCCGCGGAACTCGTCGTCGATCAAATGCCGATGATCGCGCAACAGGCGAATGGTATCGGCACGAACCCCTTTGATCTCGGGGTTCTGGGCCATCAACACGAAGATCTCCATGATCGCGAATGGGGTGCGCTTGAAGACCTGCGGGTGGACCACCTCTATATAGTCGTCGCGAATCTGAAAACGGCTATTCAGTGGTCGGACCTGACTGGCGTCGCCGGCGCCGAGAATGGCTTCCTCGAAGTGCAGGACGATCAGTTCGCTCAGCTCGGCGATGCTCATCACCGTGCGGTAATACTTCTGCATGAAGCGCTCAATGGCCAACTTGGCATCGTTGTCTTCAAAGCCGAGCAGGCCGGCGATACTGCGCTGGTAATCGAACAGCAGGCGGTCTTCCGCGCGACCGGCGAGCATGTGCAAGGCGTAGCGCACCTTCCAGAGAAACTCCTGGGAGGAGGCGAGCAGGGCGTATTCGCTTTCCAGCAGGAAGCCCTGGCCGACCATCGCATGCAGATTGAGCGTGCCGAAGTGGCGGCGGGCGACCCAGAGAATGGTCTGGATATCGCGCAAGCCGCCCGGCGAGCCTTTGACGTTGGGCTCGAGGTTGTATTCGGTGTCGTTGTATTTGGCGTGACGCGTGCGTTGTTCTTTGCGCTTGGCCAGATAGAAGTGCTTGCTCGGCCACATCTGCTCGGTACTGGTGACCTCGATCATGCGCTGGCGCAGATGCTCGGGCCCAGCAATGGTGCGGCTTTCCATCAGGTTGGTGATCACCGTCAGGTCGGCGCGCGCCTCTTGGACGCATTCGTTCACCGAACGCACGCTTTGGCCAACTTCCAGGCCGATGTCCCAGAGCAGGGTAAGGAAGCGTTCGATCGGCTCGCGGAAGGTTTCGTGATCGGCGCTGTCGAGCAGGATCAGCAGGTCGATGTCCGAATAAGGGTGCAGCTCGCCACGGCCATAGCCGCCGACTGCCAGCAAGGCGATATCGGCGTCCTCGCACCAGTCGAGGCGTGCCCAGGCCTCGCGCAGTATCTGGTCGGTGAACCAAGCGCGATCTTCCACCAGGCGGCGAATGTCGCGACCGTGGTGGAAGCGCGCATCGAGCACTTCATGGGCGCCGCGGATGGCTTTCTTGAAGGCGGCGATGGGGCTGGATTTCAACGCCAACTCGGCCTGGAACTGCCCGCGATCGAACAACTCGGGATCCACCTGCGGCATACGGCCTTCCTTAACGATGACTATCTGTTCGGGTTGGCGATCGAGACCTAGACGGCCTGGTTGGCCGAGGTGCGGGCGATGCTGTCATCGCTGCGCAAAGTGAAGATCTCGTAGCCGTCAGCGGTGACCAGTACGGTATGTTCCCATTGTGCGGAAAGTTTGCGGTCCTTGGTGATGGCGGTCCAGCCGTCACCCAGCAGGCGGGTTTCCGCACGGCCCTGGTTGATCATCGGCTCGATGGTGAAGGTCATGCCTTCCTTGAGTTCCATGCCGGTGCCGGCGCGGCCGTAGTGCAGCACTTGCGGCTCTTCATGGAACACCGCGCCGATGCCATGACCACAATATTCGCGAACCACCGAGAAACCGTTCTTCTCGGCGTGCTTCTGGATCACTTCGCCGATGTCGCCCAGGCGCGTGCCGGGACGGACCAGTTCGATACCCTTGTACATGCATTCCTGGGTGACTTTGGCCAGGCGCTCGGCCCACTCAGGCACTTTGCCAACCATGTACATCTTACTGGTGTCGCCGTGATAGCCATTCTTGATCACGGTGACGTCGATGTTCAGTACATCGCCATCTTTCAGTGGCTTGTCATTAGGAATGCCATGGCAAACCACATGATTGATCGAGGTGCAGATCGACTTGGGAAAGCCTTTGTAATTGAGTGGTGCTGGGATGGCTTGCTGGACGTTGACGATATAGTCGTGGCAGATGCGGTCCAGTTCGTCGGTCGTGACGCCAGGTCTGACGTGCTCACCGATCATTTCCAGCACTTCGGCGGCCAGACGGCCGGCGATGCGCATTTTCTCAATTTCCTCGGGCGTCTTGATGGTGACGGTCATGCTGACTCTCTCGGTGCGTCTGGGCGCAAGGCTGAAAACGGGAAGTCGCGATTCTACCGCATTCCGATTGGAAGCTGCAGGCGGTGACCTGGTGTTACGGCAAAGCCAAGCTCGGCTTCCTGCATCCGGCTTAGTGTGATATAAAATGCGCCGCTTTCTGGGCTGCACGTCCTGGAAGCCTAACCCGCACACGTATCGACACGTTGACCTGGGTGCCCTTGGCTAGAGCCATGGGTTGGTCATCGGGATGCGTGGAGGCCTAACCCGACTTACTTAAGGAACAATCATGTCCCAAGTCAATATGCGCGATATGCTGAAGGCCGGTGTGCACTTCGGTCACCAGACCCGTTACTGGAACCCGAAAATGGGCAAGTACATTTTCGGCGCGCGCAACAAGATCCATATCATCAACCTCGAAAAAACCCTGCCGATGTTCAACGAAGCGCTGTCCTTCGTTGAGAAGCTGGCTGCCGGCAAGAACAAAATTCTGTTCGTTGGCACCAAGCGTTCCGCTGGCAAGATCGTTCGCGAAGAAGCTGCTCGTTGCAACTCGCCGTTCGTCGATCACCGCTGGTTGGGCGGCATGCTCACCAACTACAAAACCATCCGCGCTTCCATCAAGCGTCTGCGTGATTTGGAAGTTCAGTCTCAGGACGGCACTTTCACCAAGCTGACCAAGAAAGAAGCCCTGATGCGTACTCGCGATCTGGAAAAACTGGATCGCAGCCTGGGTGGTATCAAGGACATGGGCGGTCTTCCGGACGCGCTGTTCGTGATCGACGTTGACCACGAGCGCATTGCTATCACCGAAGCCAACAAACTGGGTATCCCGGTTATCGGTATCGTCGATACCAACAGCAGCCCGGAAGGCGTTGACTACATCATCCCGGGTAACGACGACGCCATTCGCGCCATCCAGTTGTACATGGGTGCCATGGCTGACGCCGTTGTACGTGGTCGCGGCAACGCCGGCGGCGGCACCGACGAGTTCGTCGAAGAAGCTCCGTCCGCTGAAGCAGCTGAAGGCTGAGTCGACGCCTTCTAGCGCGTCACTCGGTACGCAAAAAGGGGGCTAGGCCCCCTTTTTGCCTCCTTAAGAATTGAACGCCTGGTTCGCCGGGTGGACTGGTTGAAGACCTATCCAAGAGGATTTCAAGATGGCAGAGATTACTGCAGCCCTGGTTAAAGAACTGCGCGAGCGCACTGGCGAAGGCATGATGGATTGCAAGAAGGCCTTGACCAAGGCTGGCGGCGACATCGAAAAAGCCATTGATGATATGCGTGCCTCGGGGGCCATCAAGGCCGCCAAGAAGGCTGGCAACATCGCTGCCGAAGGCGCCATCGCAATCAAGGACGACGGCAAATCTGCTGTTCTGCTCGAAGTTAACTCGCAGACTGACTTCCTGGCTCTGCAGGACGACTTCAAAGCCTTCGTCGCAGCTAGCGTCGACAAGGCTTTCGCTGACAAGCTGACCACCGTTGAGCCGCTGATCGAAGCGCGTGAAGCGGATCGTCTGGTTCTGGTCGGCAAGACCGGCGAGAACGTCAACATTCGTCGCTTGGCTCGTGTTGAAGGCGATGTACTGGGTTCCTACCTGCACGGCAATAAGATTGGCGTGGTTGTAGCCCTGAAGGGCGGTACTGTCGAGCTGGCCAAAGACATCGCGATGCACGTGGCTGCCAGCAACCCAGAGTTCCTGGTGCCGAGCCAAGTCTCTCCAGAGGCCATCGAGCGCGAGAAAAACGTGTTCATGTCCCTGAACGAAGACAAGATGAAGGGCAAGCCTGCTGAAATCGTCGAGAAGATGATTGCTGGCCGTATCACCAAGTTCCTGGCCGAGGCCAGTCTGGTTGAGCAAGCGTTCGTCAAGGATCCGGAAATCACCGTAGGTGCTCTGGCCAAGAAAGGCGGTGCAGAAATCGTTTCCTTTACCCGCTTCGCGGTTGGTGAAGGCATCGAGAAGCCGGTTGACAACTTTGCTGACGAAGTTGCTGCTCAAGTGGCTGCTGCCAGCAAGCAATAAGACGGTTTTACTGTCGCATCAAAGAGGCTGCCCGCTAACGCGTGCAGCCTCTTTTGCAAAGCGCGGG
This sequence comes from Pseudomonas sp. LS44, assembly GCF_024730785.1. Classification (NCBI taxonomy): domain Bacteria; kingdom Pseudomonadati; phylum Pseudomonadota; class Gammaproteobacteria; order Pseudomonadales; family Pseudomonadaceae; genus Pseudomonas; species Pseudomonas sp. LS44. The sequence continues at coordinate 3,106,957 of NZ_CP102830.1, read as the reverse complement.
AGCTAAATACCGCCGCGCTGCATCAAATTACCTGGCGGCGCTCTGGTCGCCCGGTGACAATACGAAGCCCCCCGGGTTTCCCAGAACAACGCCGCAGGAGAGATACGCAATGGCTCAGCAGGTGAGTGGTCGTCAACCTCGCTATAAACGCATTCTGCTCAAACTAAGCGGCGAAGCCTTGATGGGCTCGGAAGAATTCGGTATCGATCCCAAAGTGCTGGATCGTATGGCCTTGGAAGTCGGCCAATTGGTTGGCATCGGCGTGCAGGTCGGCCTGGTGATCGGTGGCGGCAACCTGTTCCGTGGCGCCGCGCTGAGCGCTGCGGGCATGGATCGGGTTACTGGCGACCATATGGGCATGCTGGCTACGGTAATGAACGCCCTGGCCATGCGCGACGCCCTGGAGCGTTCGAATATTCCAGCCATCGTCATGTCCGCTATCTCGATGGTCGGCGTTACCGACCATTACGATCGCCGCAAGGCCATGCGCCACCTGAAGACCGGTGAAGTGGTGATTTTCGCTGCAGGCACGGGTAATCCCTTCTTTACTACCGATTCCGCTGCGTGCTTGCGCGCTATCGAGATTGACGCCGACATGGTCCTCAAGGCGACCAAGGTCGATGGTGTCTATACCGCTGATCCGTTCAAGGATCCGCATGCGGAGAAGTTCGACCGCTTGACCTATGACGAAGTGCTGGATCGCAAGCTGGGTGTGATGGATCTGACGGCCATCTGCCTGTGTCGCGATCACTCCATGCCGTTGCGGGTTTTTAATATGAATAAACCGGGCGCCCTGCTGAATGTTGTAGTCGGCGGCGCTGAAGGAACTTTGATCGAGGAGGGTGAGCAATGATCAACGAGATCAAGCAAGACGCGCAGGAGCGCATGAAGAAATCGGTCGAATCGCTGGATCATGCGTTCGCCAAGATTCGTACGGGCCGAGCTCATCCAAGTATTCTCGACAGCGTCATGGTGTCGTACTACGGCACCGATACACCGCTACGGCAGGTTGCTAACGTGGTCGCCGAGGATTCTCGAACCCTGGCGCTTACCGTGTTTGACCGCAGCATGATCCAGGCAGTTGAGAAGGCGATCATGACCTCCGATCTGGGCCTGAATCCAGCCACAGCGGGCACCACTATTCGTGTGCCGATGCCGGCGCTGACTGAGGAAACCCGTAAAGGTTTCACCAAGCAGGCGCGCCAAGAGGCGGAAAGCGCCCGTGTGGCGTTGCGCAATATTCGCCGTGACGCTTTGGCGCAGCTGAAAGACCTGGTTAAGGAAAAGGAAATCAGCGAAGACGACGAGCGTCGTGGTGCAGACGACGTGCAGAAGATCACTGATAAGTTCGTTGCCGAAGTCGACAAGGCTCTGGAAAACAAAGAAACGGATCTGATGGCTGTTTGACGAGCCTTCTGCCCATGAACAAGACGGACAAAAAGGCCGCTAAGAGCATGCCGCAGCATGTAGCCATCATCATGGATGGCAACAATCGCTGGGCGAAAAAACGCCTCTTGCCGGGAGTCGCCGGGCATAAGGCAGGCGTCGATGCGGTGCGGGCGGTCATCGAGGTGTGTGCCGAAGAAGGTGTCGAGGTGCTGACCTTGTTCGCCTTCTCCAGTGAAAACTGGCAGCGCCCCGCAGAAGAAGTCAGCGCCTTGATGGAGCTTTTTCTCCGAGCCTTGCGGCGAGAGGTCAAGCGGCTCAAGGCGAACGGCATAAGTCTGCGGATTATCGGTGATCGTTCGCGCTTTCATGCGGAGTTGCAGGCCGCTATGGCTGAGGCCGAGGCCTCTACAGCGGGCGAAGCCCGTTTCATCCTGCAAATTGCCGCCAATTATGGCGGCCAGTGGGACATCGTTCAGGCTGCTCAACAGCTTGCGTTAGAGGTCCAGGCAGGACGGCTGCAGCCGGAAGACGTGACCGCGCAGGCATTGCAGGGCCTACTTTCAACGGCTGGCCTGCCGCTGCCCGATCTTTGCATCCGCACCGGGGGCGAGCACCGCATCAGCAATTTCCTGTTGTGGCAGCTGGCCTATTCCGAGCTGTATTTCTCCGACCTGCTCTGGCCGGACTTCAAACACGAGGCCATGCGCAAGGCGCTGGCCAATTACGCTACCCGCCAACGCCGCTTCGGCAAGACCAGTGAGCAGGTGGAAGCCGAGGCACGGGCTAAATGTTGAAGCAGCGCATCATCACCGCCTTGATTCTGTTGCCCATCGCTTTGGGCGGTTTTTTCCTGCTGGACGGGGCGAGCTTTGCGCTGTTCATCGGCGCGGTGGTGACGCTCGGTGCCTGGGAGTGGGCGCGCTTGGCTGGTTTCACTAGTCAGCTGGCGCGTATCGCCTACGCCGGGTTGGTCGCCGCTTCGATCTTGCTGCTGTATCTGGCTCGCGGGCAAATGCCGTGGCTGGCGGGGCTGGTGTTACTGGCGGCCTTGCTGTGGTGGCTGGCGGCCATTCTATTGGTGTTGGGTTATCCGGCGAGCAGCCGTTATTGGGCAAGCATGCCGAGCAAGGTCGTTATTGGCCTGTTGATTCTGTTGCCGGCCTGGCAGGGCTTGGTGCTGTTCAAGGAGTGGCCGCTGGCTAACTGGCTGATCGTCGCCGTGATGGTGCTGGTGTGGGCGGCCGATATCGGTGCCTATTTTTCCGGCAAAGCATTTGGGCGCCGCAAACTCGCTCCGCAGGTCAGTCCTGGGAAAAGTTGGGAAGGCTTGATTGGCGGCTTGCTGGTGAGCTTGTTGATCGTGGTGGCGGTCGGTTGTTATCGCGACTGGGCCGCGCAGGATTTCATCTTCGGTTTGCTTGGCGCGGCGGCGGTCGTGCTGATTTCAGTGGTTGGTGATCTGACCGAAAGTATGTTCAAGCGCCAGGCTGGGGTGAAAGACAGTAGTCATCTGCTGCCGGGACATGGCGGTGTGCTCGATCGAATCGACAGCCTGACAGCGGCCATTCCAGTTTTTGCGATGCTGCTTTGGGCTGCAGGCTGGGGCGCGCTGTGAGCGTTATCCAGCAAGTTACCGTGCTGGGCGCCACAGGTTCGATTGGACTCAGCACGTTAGACGTTATCGCTCGTCACCCCCAGCGTTACCAGGTTTTCGCGCTTACCGGGTTTTCCCGTCTGACGGAACTGGCGACCTTGTGTATCCGGCATGAGCCACGGTATGCGGTGGTGCCGGATGCGGCAGCGGCTCGCGAGCTTCTGCGGCAGCTGGCCGGCGCCGATCTCAGTACTCAAGTGCTCGTCGGCGAGGCGGGGCTGTGTGCGGTGGCGGCGGATCCCGAAGTCGACACGGTAATGGCGGCGATCGTCGGTGCTGCCGGGCTGAAGCCGACCTTGGCAGCGGTAGAGGCGGGCAAGAAAGTATTGCTGGCAAACAAGGAGGCCTTGGTGATGTCCGGCGCCTTGTTCATGCAGGCGGTGCGCAAAAGCAACGCCGTACTGTTGCCGATCGATAGCGAGCACAACGCAATTTTCCAATGCCTGCCGGTGGACTACGCCCGCGGTTTAGCCCATGGCGGGGTGCGTCGCATTCTCCTGACCGCGTCCGGCGGGCCGTTTCGGCAGACTCCCTTGGCGGCGTTGGCCGATGTGTCGCCGGAACAAGCGTGCGCGCATCCGAACTGGTCGATGGGGCGGAAGATTTCAGTCGACTCGGCCAGCATGATGAACAAGGGGCTGGAACTGATCGAAGCATGCTGGCTGTTTGATGCGCGGCCGGCACAGATTGAAATCGTGATTCATCCGCAAAGCGTTATTCATTCCCTGGTCGATTATGTGGATGGTTCCGTGCTCGCCCAGTTGGGTAATCCGGATATGCGTACACCGATCAGTCACGCCCTGGCCTGGCCTGAGCGTATCGATTCAGGCGTTGCGCCGCTCGATCTCTTCGCTATTGGTCGATTGGATTTCAGTCCGCCGGATGAGGAACGTTTTCCCTGCCTGCGCCTGGCGCGCCAGGCCGCAGAAGCAGGCGGAACTCGACCAAGCATGCTCAATGCTGCCAACGAAGTAGCGGTGGCGGCGTTCCTTGAGCGGCGCATCCGCTTTACCGAGATCGCGAGTATTATCGACGATGTATTGAGTCTCGAAGCACCCGGTCAGGCATCGGATCTCGATGTCGTGCTGGCGGCAGATCAGGATGCGCGGATATCCGCTGGGCTATGGCTTGAGCGTCGTGGACGCTAGCGTAGGAGGGCAAAAATGAACACGCTTTACATGGTGCTGGGCCTCCTCGTTGCGCTCGGAGTGTTGGTGACTTTTCACGAGTTCGGACACTTTTGGGTCGCCCGTCGTTGCGGCGTCAAAGTGCTGCGCTTTTCAGTGGGGTTTGGCACGCCGTTGCTCCGTTGGCATGATCGGCGCGGTACCGAGTTTGTGGTTGCGGCCATTCCGCTGGGCGGCTACGTGAAAATGTTGGACGAGCGCGAAGCCGAAGTCCCAGCTGAGTTGCTCGATCAGACGTTCAACCGCAAAACCGTCCTCCAGCGGATCGCGATTGTTTCCGCTGGCCCGATTGCCAACTTTTTACTGGCGTTGGTGTTCTTTTGGCTGCTGGCGATGCTGGGCAGCCAACAAGTGCGTCCAGTCATCGGTGCCATCGAGGCTGGCAGTCTCGCTGAGCGCGCGGGCCTCATGGCAGGCCAGGAAATCGTGGCAGTCAACGGTGAGTCGACACCTGGCTGGGCCGCAGTCAACTTACAGATGGTTCGTCGTCTTGGTGAAAGCGGCACGCTCGATGTCTCAGTGCGTGAAGCGGGCTCCACTGTCGATAGCGCGCATCAGGTGCTGCTGAGCGATTGGCTAAAGGGTGTCGATGAGCCCGATCCGATCTCGTCCCTGGGGATTCGCCCCTGGCGGCCACAGGTTCCGCCGGTTCTGGCGCAGTTGGATCCCGAAGGTCCGGCGCAGGCCGCTGGCCTGCAAATCGGCGACCATCTTTTGAGTCTTGACGGCGTTGCGCTACGCGATTGGCAGCAGCTGGTCGACAACGTTCGTGGTCGCCCGGGTGACGCCATTTCACTGCGCGTTGAGCGCGCCGGTCAGCAGCAAGACATTCGTCTGACTTTGGCCGCGCGCGGCAAGGGTGAGGCACGTAGCGGCTACCTGGGGGCCGGAGTGCAAGGGGTTGATTGGCCGCCGGAAATGCTTCGCGAGGTCAGCTTCGGCCCGCTCGATGCGCTTGGCGAGGGTTTCCGGCGCACTTGGACCATGAGCGTCTTGACCCTTGATTCACTTAAGAAAATGCTCTTTGGCGAGCTCTCGGTAAAAAACTTGAGCGGGCCGATAACCATTGCTAAAGTGGCGGGCGCTTCAGCCCAGTCCGGCTTGGGGGACTTTCTTAATTTCCTAGCCTATCTGAGCATTAGCTTGGGGGTTCTGAATCTATTGCCGATCCCCGTCTTAGATGGGGGGCATTTGCTCTTCTATATGATCGAATGGGTGCGTGGGCGCCCATTGTCCGAGCGCGTACAGGGTTGGGGGATGCAGATCGGCATTAGTTTGGTCTTGGGGGTGATGTTGCTCGCCTTTGTCAATGATCTGAGTCGACTGTAAAACTTCTGAATAACAAATCTGTCGCTTTGCGGCAGATTTTTTTATCGCCAGTTGGAATAAGAAAGGACTTCATGAAACGTCTGCTGCTGCCTGTGGTGCTAGCCACATTGATGATCGCCGAAGTTCACGCCGAGTCCTTCACCATTTCCGATATTCGCGTCAATGGCCTGCAGCGGGTATCCGCCGGCAGCGTATTCGGCGCCTTGCCGCTTAACGTTGGTGATAATGCCGATGACCGCGAGCTGGTCGAAGCAACGCGTGCGCTGTTCAAGACGGGCTTCTTCCAAGATATCCAGCTCGGCCGTGAAGGTAATGTACTGGTCATTACCGTGATCGAACGCCCATCCATTTCGAGTATCGAGATTGAGGGCAACAAGGCGATCACTACCGAAGACCTGCTCAAGGGTCTGAATCAATCGGGTTTGTCAGAAGGCGAGATCTTCCAACGCGCTACTTTGGAAGGCGTGCGCAACGAGCTGCAGCGCCAGTATGTTGCCCAAGGTCGCTATTCTGCCGGTATTGAAACGGAAGTGATTCCCCAGCCGCGTAACCGCGTGGCGCTGAAGATCAATATCAATGAAGGTACGGTCGCCGCTATCCAGCACATCAACGTGGTGGGTAACACCGTTTTCGCGGAGCAGGATCTGATTGATCTGTTCGAGTTGAAGACCAGTAACTGGCTGTCTTTCTTTAAAAATGACGACAAGTATGCCCGTGAGAAACTTTCCGGCGACTTGGAGCGCCTGCGCTCCTACTACCTTGATCGTGGTTATATCAACATGGATATTTCCTCGACGCAGGTATCCATTACTCCCGACAAGAAACATGTCTACATCACCGTCAACGTGGATGAAGGACAAAAATACAGCGTTCGCGAGGTTAAGCTTTCTGGTGACCTGAAAGTGCCTGAGGAGGAAGTCAAATCCCTGCTGCTGGTTAAGCAAGGTCAGGTCTTCTCGCGCAAAGTGATGACCACTACTTCTGAGCTCATCACCCGCCGCCTGGGTAACGAGGGCTATACCTTTGCCAACGTCAACGGCGTCCCCGAGGCGCATGATGACGATCATACTGTTTCGATCACCTTTGTCGTTGATCCGGGCAAGCGCGCTTACGTCAATCGCATCAACTTCCGCGGTAACACCAAGACCGAAGATGAAGTGCTGCGTCGCGAGATGCGCCAAATGGAAGGCGGCTGGGCTTCTACCTATTTGATCGACCAATCGAAGACGCGCCTCGAACGTTTGGGTTACTTCAAAGAAGTCAACGTTGAAACTCCGCAGGTCGCCGGTACCGATGACCAGGTCGATGTCAATTACAGCGTTGAAGAGCAGCCGTCCGGTTCCATTACTGCCAGCGTGGGTTTTGCCCAGAACGCCGGTCTGATCCTCGGCGGCTCCATTAGCCAGAACAACTTCCTCGGCACGGGTAACAAAGTCAGCATCGGCTTGACACGTAGCGAATACCAGAGCCGCTATAACTTCGGCTACGTTGACCCCTATTGGACAGTCGACGGTGTAAGCCTGGGTTACAACGCCTTCTACCGCGCTACCGATTACGACGACCTGGATGTCGATGTATCCAGCTATGCGGTTGACAGTTATGGTTTGGGTATGAGTATCGGTTATCCGATCAGCGAAACCTCGCGCCTGACCTATGGCCTGACCGTTCAGCAGGACGACATTAATACCGGCGTCTACACCGTCGACGAAATCATGGATTTCATCGATCAGGAAGGCGACAACTACCTAAACTTCAAAGGCTCGATCGGCTGGTCTGAGTCGACGCTGAACAAAGGCGTGATGGCAACGCGCGGTCACTCGCAGAGTCTGGTGCTCGAAACGACCTTGCCGGGTAGCGATCTGTCGTTCTACAAGCTGGATTATCGTGGCCAGATCTTCAAGCCGCTAACTCAGCAAACGGCGCTGCGTTTTCATACCGAGCTTGGTTATGGCGACAGCTACGGCTCGACCTCCGAGCTACCGTTCTACGAGCATTACTACGCAGGTGGCTTCAACTCGGTGCGCGGCTTCGAGGACAGCAGCCTCGGCCCGCGCGGCACCCCGAGCAAGGTGACGGTGGTTGATCCTGCGACCAATAATGTTGTGGTCGTGGACGGTCCGGGCGCCGATGGTCGGTTTACCGATCCGGATCAGGACCCGTTGCCGTTCGGTGGTAACGTGATGATCCAGGGTGGCGTGGAGTACCTGTTCCCGATGCCATTCGTGAAGGACCAGCGTCAACTGCGTACAGTGTTGTTCTGGGACGTCGGTAATGTGTTCGACACCAACTGCACCACGGAGCAAAAGAACAACAAGGCCAACGACTCGAGCTGCGATGTCGACTTTAACAACCTGGCCAGCTCTGTGGGTGTGGGTTTGACTTGGATTACCGCGCTGGGTCCGCTGAGTTTCAGTTTGGCCATGCCGGTCAAGAAGCCGGACGAGGCGGATACCCAGGTATTCCAGTTCTCTCTTGGCCAGACTTTCTAATCAATCGTTTACTGATAACGACAACAATATTTGCAGGGGTGCATTGTGCGTAAGTTGACTCAACTGGTTTTGTTGGCCGCCGCTCTTGTAGCGACTCCGGCTTTCGCTGAGATGAAAATCGCCGTATTGAATTATCAAATGGCTCTGTTGGAGTCTGATGCGGCGAAGCGTTACGCCGTTGATGCCGAAAAGAAATTCGGCCCTCAATTGAACAAGCTGAAGACCCTGGAAAGCGATGCCAAGCGCATTCAAGATCGCCTGGTCAAAGAAGGCGAGAAACTTTCCCAGGCTGATCGTGAGCGCATGGAACTTGAGTTCAAGCAAAAAGCCCGTGACTTCCAGTTTCAATCCAAAGAGCTAAACGAAGCCAAGGCGGTCGCCGACCGTGAAATGCTGAAAAAACTCAAGCCAAACCTCGACAAGGCCGTTGAAGAAGTCATTAAGAAAGGCGGCTTCGATATGGTCCTCGAGCGTGGCGCGGTGGTTGATGTCAAGCCTCAGTACGACATCACTCGGCAAGTCATCGAGCGCATGAATCAGCTGCGTTGATCATGACCATCCCGACTTTTACTCTTGGCCAGCTGGCTGAGCGTCTCGACGCCACACTGCGTGGTGATCCAGAGAAAGTGATCGGCGGGCTGGCTACGCTGCAGGAGGCTGAGCCGCATCAGCTGAGCTTCCTGGCCAATCCGCAATATCGCAAATATCTGGCTGTTACCAAGGCGGGTGCGGTGCTGCTGGCGCCTACGGATGCCGACGCCTATGCCGGTGATGCGTTGCTGGTTGCCAATCCCTATCTAGCCTACGCACAACTTTCCCATCTGTTCGATCGCAAGCCGCAGGCCACTGCTGGTCAGGTGCATCCGACCGCCGTCATCGCTGCCGATGCCGTCGTCGATCCAGCTGCCAGCGTAGGTGCGTATGCCGTGATTGAAAGCGGAGCGCAGATTGCGAGCGGCACTACGATCGGTGCGCATTGCTTTATTGGCGCGCGCACGATTATCGGCGAAGGCGGCTGGTTGGCACCGCGTGTCACGCTTTTTCACGATGTGAAAATCGGTAAGCGCGTGGTGATTCAGTCGGGTGCGGTGATCGGCGGTGAAGGATTCGGCTTCGCCAACGAGAAAGGCATTTGGCAGAAAATTGCCCAAATTGGCGGTGTGACCCTCGGTGATGACGTGGAGGTCGGTTCCAACACCACCATCGACCGCGGCGCATTGGCCGATACCCTGATTGGTAATGGCGTGAAGTTGGATAACCAGATCATGATCGCCCACAACGTGCAGGTTGGCGACCATACGGCGATGGCCGCTTGCGTCGGGATCTCCGGCAGCACCAAGATTGGTAAGCACTGCATGCTTGCCGGTGGCGTGGGATTGGTAGGCCATATCGATATTTGCGACGGTGTATTCATCACCGGTATGACCATGGTCACTCGCTCGATCACCGAGCCGGGGGCCTACTCCTCGGGAACCGCCATGCAGCCGGCTGCCGAGTGGAAGAAAAGCGTGGCGCGGATCCGCCAGCTGGACGATATGGCGCGCCGTCTGCAGCAAATGGAAAAGCGCCTAGCAGCCGTGACCCCGGCCGGGGATGCTTCATCTGATGCCTGATGCGTACTGAACGCGTCTCCTATCTTTATTACAGGCTCCCCCGAACATGATGGACATTAACGAAATTCGCGAATACCTGCCGCATCGCTACCCGTTCCTGCTAGTGGATCGTGTGGTTGAGCTGGATATCGCTGAACTCAAAAGCATTCGCGCTTACAAGAATGTCAGCATCAACGAGCCTTTCTTCAACGGTCATTTCCCTGAGCACCCGATTATGCCGGGCGTGCTGATCATCGAGGCGATGGCACAGGCCGCCGGTATCCTTGGTTTCAAGATGCTCGACGTGAAACCGGCCGATGGCACCCTTTATTATTTTGTCGGCTCCGACAAACTGCGTTTCCGCCAGCCGGTGACGCCGGGCGATCAGCTGATCCTCGAGGCCAAGTTTCTCAGTAGCAAGCGCAGCATCTGGAAGTTCGAGTGCCGCGCAAGCGTTGACGGGAAAGAGGTGTGCTCAGCCGAAATTACCTGTGCGGAACGCAAACTATGAGTTTGATTGACCCTCGCGCAATCATCGATCCGACGGCGAAGCTGGCGGATGGTGTCGAAATCGGCCCTTGGTCGATCATCGGCGCTGATGTGGAAGTAGGCGAGGGTACAGTGGTCGGCCCGCATGTGGTGATCAAAGGCCCGACCAAGATAGGCAAGCACAATCGTATCTATCAGTTTTCCTCTGTTGGGGAAGACACACCTGATCTGAAATACAAGGGCGAAGCCACGCGCCTGGTGATCGGTGATCACAATGTGATTCGTGAAGGCGTGACCATTCATCGCGGGACCATCCAGGACCGCGCGGAAACCACTCTCGGCGATCACAACTTGATCATGGCTTATGCCCATATCGGGCATGACAGTGTGATCGGCAACCACTGCATTTTGGTCAACAACACCGCTCTGGCCGGCCACGTGCACGTCGACGACTGGGCCATTCTGTCCGGCTACACATTGGTACATCAGTTTTGCCGCATCGGTGCACACAGCTTTTCCGGCATGGGCACCGCCATCGGCAAGGATGTGCCCGCGTATGTCACGGTGTTCGGCAATCCGGCTGAGGCACGCAGCATGAACTTCGAAGGCATGCGCCGGCGGGGTTTCAGTGACGATGCGATTCAGGCTCTCCGTCGAGCCTACAAAGTGGTGTATCGGCAAGGTCTGACCGTGGATAAGGCGCTCGCCGAGCTCGCTGAGTCCGCAGCGCAATACCCTGAGGTTGGCGTATTCGTCGACTCCATTCAGGCTTCTTCGCGCGGCATTACGCGCTGATCCCATGTCCCAGATATTGCGCGTAGCGCTGGTAGCGGGCGAGGCTTCCGGCGACATTCTCGGTGCCGGGCTGATGCGGGCGCTCAAAAGCCAACATCCCGCAGTCGAGTTCATTGGGGTTGGCGGTCCGCTGATGCAGGCTGAAGGTCTGACCTCCTATTTCCCCATGGAGCGCCTGTCGGTAATGGGCTTGGTGGAAGTGTTGGGTCGTCTGCCGGAGTTGCTGGCTCGCCGCAAACGCCTGATTCGAACCCTGATTGATGCCAAGCCGGATGTATTCATCGGCATCGACGCACCAGATTTCAATCTCGATCTAGAACTGAAGCTCCGCCAGGCGGGCATCAAGACTGTGCATTACGTCAGCCCGTCGGTGTGGGCTTGGCGGCAGAAGCGGGTCCTGAAAATCCGCGATGCCTGCGACCTGATGCTCACGCTGTTTCCATTCGAGGCACAGTTCTACGTCGAAAAGAATGTGCCGGTGTGCTTTGTCGGTCATCCGCTGGCGGATGCAATCCCCCTCGAGGCGGATCGGCAAGCCGCTCGCGCAGCACTGGGCCTACCGAAGGACGGTCAGGTGGTCGCACTGATGCCTGGCAGCCGAGGTGGCGAAGTGGCCCGTCTGGGCGGCCTGTTCCTCGATGCGGCCGAACGGCTGCGAGCTATGCGTCCTGGCGTTCATTTCCTTCTGCCGTGCGCGAATGCCGAGCGCCGTCAGCAGCTGGAAGCCTTATTGGCGGGGCGCAATTTGCCGCTGAGTCTGCTCAATGGTCGCTCGCACGATGCGCTGGCGGCCTGCGACGCGGTTCTGATCGCCTCTGGCACGGCGACTCTGGAGGCCCTCCTGTACAAGCGGCCAATGGTCGTCGCCTACCGCGTAGCCTCGTTGACCTACCGGATTCTCAAGCGGTTGGTGAAGAGTCCGTACATTTCCCTGCCTAACCTGCTCGCCCAGCGCCTGCTGGTGCCTGAGCTGATCCAGGACGAAGCCACCGCCGACGCATTGGCGCAGAAATTGTCGCCGTTGCTCGATGGCGGGCATGCGCAGACCGAAGGCTTCGATGCGATTCATCGCACATTGCGCCAAGATGCCTCGAATACGGCCGCCACGGCGGTGCTGGCGTTGATCGAGACGCGTTGATGCAACTGGGCCTGGATTTCTCCTTGGTTGAAGAGTTAGTCGCCGGCGTCGATGAGGTCGGTCGCGGTCCGTTGTGCGGCGCGGTGGTGACAGCTGCGGTCATTCTCGATCCGCGCCGGCCCATCAAGGGCCTGAACGACTCGAAAAAGCTCACCCAGACGCGCCGCGAGAGTCTCTTCGATGAGATTCAGGAGAAGGCTCTGGCCTGGTGCATCGCTCGCGCCGAGGTCGAGGAAATCGATCGCCTGAACATCCTCCACGCCACCATGCTGGCCATGCAGCGCGCAGTTGAAGGCTTGAGCGTTCTGCCACGCTTGGCGCTGATCGATGGCAACCGTTGTCCCAAACTCAAGGTGCCCAGTGCAGCGGTGATCCAAGGTGACGCTCAGGTTCCGGCAATTGCCGCCGCCTCGATTCTCGCCAAAGTCAGCCGCGACCGCGAAATGCATGCCATGGACATTTGCTATCCCGGTTACGGCCTCGCTAAGCACAAAGGCTATCCCACGCCGATGCATCTCGAAGCCCTGCTGCGCTTGGGCCCCAGCCCCATTCATCGGCGCTCGTTTGCCCCGGTGCGTCGCTTGCTCGAAGGCGACTTCCCAAAAACTGGCGCCGAGGATCTGGCTGTCGTTGGGGAGTTGGGCGATTAATCCGATTCGTCAGTGCGGCGGGCGGCGTTCTATCCATTGGCCAGGAAGCGGCAATCGGTAAGGCGCAGGCTAAGTGCCAGGCTGTCGTTTCGGACCAGGCCCGGTACAATCCGGGCCTTGTCGTTTTCGCGTTTTGCATAGGATTGTCATGACTGTCGCCTTCATCCATTTGCGTGTGCATACCGAATACTCCCTGGTCGATGGCCTGGTGCGGGTCAAGCCGCTGATCAAGGCTGTGGCTGGGGCGGGGATGCCGGCGGTGGCGGTGACCGATCAGAGCAACATGTGTTCGCTGGTGAAGTTCTACAAGGCGGCAATGGGCGGCGCGGTCAAGCCGATTTGCGGCGCCGATATCTGGCTGGCCAGTGATGATGAAGACGGCCCGCTGAGCCGCCTAACCCTGCTGGCGATGAACGCACGGGGATATCGCAACCTCACCGAGCTGATCTCCCGTGGCTGGAGCGATGGTCAGCGCAATGAATTGGTGATCATCGAACGAGCCTGGGTGAAAGAGGCCGCCGACGGCCTGATCGCCCTGTCCGGTGCCAAGGAAGGGGAGATCGGTCAGGCGCTGCTGAATGGCGATCATGACGTCGCCGCACGGTTGCTCGACGAATGGCAAGGCGTGTTCCCGGATCGTTTCTATCTGGAAGTGCAGCGCACCAGCCGGGTCAACGACGAAGAATATCTGCACGCCGCTGTAGCCCTGGCCGAGCGCGCCGGTGCGGCGCTGGTGGCCACCAACGATGTGCGCTTCCTCAAGCAGGGCGACTTCGAGGCCCATGAGACGCGGGTGTGTATCGGCGAAGGCCGCGCCCTGGATGACCCGCGCCGTCTGCGCAACTACTCCGATCAGCAATACCTGAAGTCGCCGGCAGAAATGGCCGAGCTGTTCAGCGATTTGCCAGAAGCCTTAACCAACACGGTCGAGATCGCCAAGCGCTGCAATATCGAAGTGCAACTGGGCAAGCACTTCCTCCCCGATTTCCCGGTGCCGGCCGGCATGACCATCGACGAGTACTTCCGCCAGGTCTCCTTCGATGGCCTTGAGGAGCGTCTGCAGGTATTGCTGCCCCAGGACACCCCGGACTACGAGGCGAAGAAGCAGGTCTACGTCGATCGGCTGAATTTCGAGCTGGATATCATCATCCAGATGGGCTTCCCCGGTTATTTCCTGATCGTGATGGACTTTATCCAGTGGGCCAAGAGCAACGGCGTACCTGTTGGCCCGGGCCGGGGTTCGGGTGCCGGCTCGCTGGTGGCCTATGTGCAGAAGATCACCGACCTCGACCCGCTGGCCTATGACCTGCTGTTCGAGCGCTTCCTGAATCCCGAGCGGGTTTCCATGCCCGACTTCGACGTCGACTTCTGCATGGATGGCCGCGACCGGGTTATCGACTACGTGGCTGAGAAATACGGCCGCAATGCTGTGAGCCAGATCATCACCTTCGGCACCATGGCCGCCAAGGCGGTGGTGCGCGACGTGGCGCGGGTGCAGGGCAAGTCCTACGGCCTGGCCGACCGTCTGTCGAAGATGATTCCCTTCGAAGTCGGCATGACCCTGGAAAAAGCTTTCGAGATGGAGGAGCCGTTGCGTGACTTCCTCAAGATCGACGAGGAAGCAGCGGAAATCTGGGAAATGTCCCTCAAGCTCGAAGGCATTACCCGCGGTACCGGCAAACACGCGGGGGGCGTGGTCATCGCGCCGACCAAACTCACCGACTTCTCGCCGATTGCCTGTGATGATGAAGGCGGTGGCCTGGTCACCCAGTTCGACAAGGACGATGTCGAGGCGGCCGGTCTGGTCAAGTTCGACTTCCTCGGCCTGCGCACCCTGACCATCATCAAATGGGCCATGGAGACGATCAACCGCGAACAGGCCAAGAAAGGCCTGCCCGACCTGAACATCGATTTCATTCCGCTGGATGACAAATCCACCTACGCGATGCTGCAGAAGGCCGAGACCACGGCGGTATTCCAGCTTGAATCGCGCGGCATGAAGGAGCTGATCAAGAAGCTCAAGCCGGACTGCCTGGAAGACATGATCGCCCTGGTGGCGCTGTTCCGCCCGGGTCCGTTGCAGTCAGGCATGGTGGATGACTTCATCAACCGTAAACACGGTCGCGCCGAGCTCTCTTACCCGCATCCGGACTACCAGTACGCCGGCCTGGAGCCCGTGCTCAAGCCGACCTACGGGATCATCCTGTATCAGGAACAGGTGATGCAGATTGCCCAGGTCATGGCCGGCTACACCCTGGGCGGCGCCGACATGCTGCGTCGGGCGATGGGTAAGAAGAAGCCTGAGGAGATGGCCAAGCAGCGCGGCGGGTTCATCGAAGGTTGCGCGAATAACAACATCGATGCCGATCTCGCCGGCAACATCTTCGACCTAGTGGAGAAGTTCGCCGGTTACGGCTTCAACAAATCGCACTCGGCCGCTTATGGTCTGGTGTCCTACCAGACCGCCTGGTTGAAGGCGCACCACCCGTCGCCGTTCATGGCCGCGGTGTTGTCTGCGGATATGCACAACACAGAGAAGGTCGTCACCCTGATCGAAGAGTGCCGCAGCATGAAGCTGCGCATCCTCGCGCCGGACGTGAACAGTTCCGAGTTCAAATTCACCGTCGATGACGACGGCCGCATCATCTATGGGCTCGGCGCCATCAAGGGCGTCGGTGAGGGCCCGGTGGAAGCGCTCGTCGAATGCCGGCAAGGCGGGCCGTTCAAGGATCTGTTCGATTTTTGTGCACGGGTCGACCTCAAACGCATCAACAAACGCACCCTCGAAGCGCTGATTCGCGGCGGCGCGCTGGATCGCCTCGGCCCTTACTTCCATGACGAAGTGAAGGCCTATCAAGCCAACATCGACCGCAATCGAGCGGTCCTGCTCGCGGCCATGGAAGAAGCGGTGCAAGCGGCCGAGCAGACTGCCCGCAGCCATGACAGCGGGCATATGGACTTGTTCGGCGGGCTGTTTTCCGAGCCCGAGGCGGACGTCTACGCCAACCATCGCAATGCTCGCGAGCTGTCCCTGAAAGAGCGTTTGAAGGGTGAGAAAGACACCCTCGGCCTGTACCTGACCGGCCACCCGATCGACGAGTACGAGGGTGAAGTACGACGCTTCGCTCGTCAGCGTATCGTCGAACTGAAGCCGGCGCGTGACACCCAGACCATCGCCGGGCTGATCGTCAACCTGCGGGTGATGAAGAACAAAAAGGGCGACAAGATGGGTTTCATCACCCTCGACGACCGCTCGGGGCGGATCGAAGCGTCGCTGTTCTCCGAGGCGTTCGCCAATGCTCAGGCGTTGCTGCAAACCGATTCGCTGGTGGTCGTCGAGGGCGAGGTCAGCAATGACGAGTTTTCCGGTGGCCTGCGCCTGCGCGCCAAGCGGGTGATGAGCCTGGAAGAAGCGCGTACCGGCCTGGCGGAAAGCCTGCGGCTGCGGATTCAAGCCGACGCGCTAAAGGGTGATCGGCTGCGCTGGTTGGGCGAATTGTGCCGCCGTCATCGTGGCGCCTGTCCGCTGACTCTGGATTACACCGGCAGCGAGGCCAAGGCCTTGCTGCAGTTCGGCGACGACTGGCGGATTGATCCAGCCGACACTTTGATTCAGGCATTGCGTGACCAGTTCGGGCGCGACAACGTCTTCCTGCACTACCGCTGAGTTTGCAGCGCTTTTAGTTGCTATCAGCCGCGAATTTCTGGCAGTGCACCGGAAACGGTTTGCTGCCTCAATGTAGTCTCGACCTGAGTGCGTCCTATCCCGTAAGGTAGGGCGCGAAACGGAATCAGCCGCCCGGCCGCCTGGCCGTCGACGCAAGACGGATGCCTATGAACCCGAACTTCCTCGATTTCGAACAGCCAATCGCCGACCTGCAAGCCAAGATCGAAGAATTGCGCTTGGTTGGAAATGACAACTCGCTGAACATCGGCGACGAAATCGCCCGCCTGCAGGACAAGAGCAATACGCTTACCGCGAGCATTTTCAGCAATTTGACCAGTTGGCAGATCTCCAAGCTGGCTCGCCACCCACGGCGCCCTTATACCCTCGATTACATCCAGCACATCTTCACCGAGTTCGAAGAGTTGCACGGCGATCGGCATTTCTCCGATGACCCGGCGATTGTCGGGGGCATTGCTCGTTTGGACGACCAGCCGGTGATGATCATCGGCCATCAGAAAGGTCGTGAGGTGCGCGAAAAGGTACGCCGCAACTTCGGCATGCCGCGTCCGGAAGGTTATCGCAAAGCCTGCCGCCTGATGGAAATGGCCGAACGCTTCAAAATGCCGATCCTGACGTTTATCGACACGCCGGGTGCCTATCCCGGCATCGATGCGGAAGAGCGTGGGCAGAGCGAGGCAATCGCCTGGAACCTGCGCGTCATGGCGCGTCTGAAGACGCCGATCATCGCCACTGTCATCGGAGAGGGTGGCTCCGGCGGCGCGCTGGCCATTGGTGTCTGCGATCAACTGAACATGTTGCAGTACTCGACCTATGCGGTGATTTCGCCGGAAGGCTGCGCTTCGATTCTCTGGCGTACCGCCGATAAAGCGCCAGAAGCGGCCGAGGCGATGGGTGTGACTGCCAATCGTCTGAAAGAACTGGGCATTGTCGACAAGATCATCGAAGAACCGCTGGGTGGTGCGCATAACGCGCCGGCAGTGATTGCCGCCAGCATTCGTCAGGAGCTGATCAGTCAGCTGAAGGGCTTGAAGAAGCTCGATAGCGACAAGCTGTTGGCGCGCCGTTACGAGCGCTTGATGAGCTACGGCGTGGCCTGATCCACATCGTGCCGAGCAGAACAGCGGGCCCTTTGGGCCCGTTGTTGCTTTAAGCTTGCCGAATGACTTCTTTACTTTCCCGGCTGCTCACCGCGTTGGCTCCTTGGCGTACCGCGCCAGCCTGGTATGTCGCCTATTCCGGCGGCCTGGACTCCACGGTTCTGCTGCATCTCCTCGCCACGCTTGCTCGGCGGGAAACCCTACCGCCACTGTCTGCCATTCATGTCCATCACGGCCTGCAAGCCGCGGCGGATGCCTGGCCGGAGCATTGTCGGCAGCAGTGCGCCGAACTCGGCGTGTCGCTGTCGGTGCGCCACGTGCAGGTCGCCGGTGGCGCCAGCCTCGAGCGCGCGGCACGGGAGGCGCGCTATGCCGCGCTGGCGGCTTGCCTCGGGGCGGGAGAGGTGCTGCTGACCGCCCAGCATCGCGATGATCAGGCTGAGACGCTACTGTTCCGCTTGCTGCGCGGTGCTGGCGTGCGCGGCCTAATGGGTATGCCGCAGAGTCGCGTGCTGGGTCAGGGCATTCTGCTACGGCCCTTGCTGAATTGTTCGCGCGCCGAGCTGGAGGCTTATGCCGGCGAACATGGGCTGCGCTGGGTGGAAGATCCGTCCAATCGCGATAGCCGCCTGGCGCGCAACTATCTTCGCCATCAGATAATGCCTCGACTACTGGAGTATTGGCCGCAGACCGCCCGTAACCTCGCGCGTAGCGCCGAGCATCTGCGTGAAGCGCAGCAGCTGCTAGACGAGCTGGCGGAGCAGGATCTGCTCGCCGCGCAATCGGCATCGCTGTTTCCTTGGCTGAACATTTCCTCGCTGGAACTGGCGCCCTTATTGAGCCTGTCGTCGGCTCGTCAGCGAAATGCTTTGCGGCACTGGCTGGTGGCGCTGACCCCTTTGCCCGATAGCGATCATTGGGCGGGCTGGGAGGATCTTCGCGATGCGACCAATGACGCTCAGCCGGTCTGGCGACTGGGGCAAGGCGAGTTGCAGCGCGCTGGTGGACGGCTGTGGTGGGTGAGTGGCGGTTGGCTGCAGGTGCCGACGGTCGGCGCGCCTTGGCATGATCCGGCGCAGGCTTTGACGCTTCCCGGCAATGGACTGCTGCAGATCGACGGCGTCGCGCCGCAGGGTCCGCTGGAGGTGCGCTATCGCCAGGGCGGTGAACTGATGCGGCTGGCCGCTCGCGGCCATCGTGACCTCAAACGCTTGCTCAATGAAATCGCGCTACCGGGTTTCGTCCGTGGGCGCCTTCCGCTGCTCTATCGCGGTGATGAACTCATTGCCGTGGCCAACCTGCCGGTGCTGGATGGGCGGCCGGAGGAGGGCTGGAAATTGCGCTGGCAGGTACCGACGAATGACCGAGGTTTGAGCTGAAAGTCGCTTTCCGGTAGACTACGCTCCCGTCTACTAGAGCTCTGCGGATTCCTTCGGAATCGGCGGGGCTTTCATTTTTCAAGCAGCGTTATCAGCGCTGCAAGTACTGACTGGGATGGCTCTGGCCGTCCTTCGCTTCCCCGGCGGCGCAGACCGCTTAAACAGACTTCTAGGGTTCTTCATGACGCGCTACATATTCGTCACGGGTGGTGTTGTTTCTTCATTGGGGAAAGGCATCGCCTCGGCTTCATTGGCGGCTATCCTGGAGGCGCGGGGCCTGAAGGTCACGATGCTCAAGCTCGATCCCTATATCAACGTCGATCCGGGCACCATGAGCCCGTTCCAGCACGGTGAAGTGTTCGTCACCCATGACGGCGCCGAGACCGACCTGGATCTGGGGCACTACGAGCGGTTCATCCGCACGACGATGACCAAGGGCAACAACTTCACCACCGGCCGCGTCTACGAAGACGTGCTGCGCAAAGAACGCCGTGGCGACTACCTGGGCGCGACCATCCAGGTCATCCCGCATATCACCGACGAGATCAAACGCCGCATCATCAAAGGTGCAGGCGATGCCGACGTGGCGATGGTGGAAATCGGTGGCACCGTGGGTGACATCGAATCGCAACCGTTCCTCGAAGCGATCCGTCAGTTGCGCGTGGAAGTCGGCGCCAAACGCGCCATGTTGATGCACTTGACCCTGGTGCCGTATATCGCCACCGCGGGCGAGACCAAGACCAAGCCGACCCAGCATTCGGTCAAGGAGTTGCGCTCCATCGGCTTGCAGCCGGACGTGCTGATCTGCCGCTCCGACCATGAAGTCGACCTGTCCTCGCGGCGTAAGATCGCGCTCTTCACCAATGTCGAAGAGCGCGCGGTCATTGGCCTGGAAGACGTCGATACCATCTACAAGATCCCGTCCGTGCTGCATGCCCAAGGCCTGGATGACTTCGTCGTCGAACGCTTCGGTCTGGAATGCGGGCCGGCTGATTTGTCCGAGTGGGAGCGCGTGGTCGATGCCAAGCTGAACCCGGAGAAAGAAGTCACCATCGCCATGGTCGGCAAATACATGGAGCTGCTGGATGCCTACAAGTCGCTGATCGAAGCGATGAGTCACGCCGGTATTCAGAACCGCACCAAGGTCAACCTGCGCTATATCGACTCGGAAGACATCGAGAACCAAGGCACCTCGCGGCTGGAAGGCGTCGATGCCATTCTGGTGCCGGGCGGCTTTGGTCTGCGTGGTGTGGAAGGCAAGATCGCCACGGTTAAGTTCGCGCGCGAGAACAAGATTCCCTACCTGGGCATCTGCCTCGGCATGCAGGTCGCGGTCATTGAGTTCGCCCGCAACGTGCTGGGCTGGAGCGACGCCAACTCCACCGAGTTCGACCAGAACAGCCAGCATCCGGTGGTCGGCCTGATCACCGAATGGCAGGACGCGACCGGCGCCACCGAAGTGCGCACTGAGGCCTCCGATCTAGGCGGCACCATGCGTTTGGGCGCCCAGGAGTGCCAGCTTGAAGCCGGCACCCGTGTGCACGATTGCTACCGCAAGGATGTCATCGTCGAGCGTCATCGCCATCGCTACGAAGTGAACAACAACCTGCTTCCACAACTGCAGGCCGCCGGCCTGAAAGTCTCCGGTCGTTCCGGTGATGGCGCGCTGGTCGAGGTTATCGAAGCGGCCGATCATCCGTGGTTTGTCGCTTGCCAGTTCCACCCGGAGTTCACCTCCACCCCGCGTGATGGCCATCCGCTGTTCAGTGGCTTCGTCAACGCCGCTTTGGCGCAGAAAGCGAAGAAGGCCTAAGCGCATGACTCAGAAGATCATCCGCGTTGGCGGTATCGAGATCGCCAACGACAAGCCGTTCGTGCTGTTCGGCGGCATCAACGTTCTTGAGTCGCGCGACCTGGCGATGAAAGCCTGCGAAGAGTACGTTCGGGTCACCGACAAGCTGGGCATCCCGTACGTCTTCAAGGCCAGCTTCGACAAGGCCAACCGCTCCTCGATCACCTCCTTCCGCGGCCCGGGCCTGGAAGAGGGCATGAGGATCTTCGAGGAAGTGAAGAAGACCTTCGGCGTGCCGGTGATTACCGATGTCCACGAGCCGTATCAGGCCGCTCCAGTAGCTGAGGTGTGCGACATCATCCAGCTGCCAGCTTTCCTTTCGCGGCAAACCGATCTGGTCGTGGCGATGGCCAAGACCGGTGCGGTGATCAATATCAAAAAAGCCCAGTTTCTCGCGCCGCAGGAGATGAAACACATCCTCAGCAAGTGCGTGGAGGCCGGCAACGACCAGCTGATTCTTTGCGAGCGGGGCTCCAGCTTCGGCTACAACAACCTGGTAGTCGATATGCTCGGCTTCGGCATCATGAAGCAGTTCAACTACCCGGTATTCTTCGACGTTACCCACGCCCTGCAAATGCCGGGCGGGCGCGCCGATTCTGCAGGGGGCCGCCGTGCCCAGGTCACCGATCTGGCCAAGGCCGGCATGAGTCAGGGGCTGGCGGGTCTATTCCTCGAAGCCCATCCCGATCCGGACAACGCCAAGTGCGATGGTCCGTGCGCCTTGCGTCTGGACAAGCTGGAGGCTTTCCTCAGCCAGCTCAAACAGCTGGATGATCTGGTCAAGAGTTTTCCGCCGATTGAGACTGCCTGAGCCAGCAATTCTTCGGTAAAGTGCCGCTCGGCATAAACTGACTGATTGGTCAGATCTTCTTTTCTTGCTGTCCGTCGCATCGGCTGGACAGCAATGTGTTCGTCAACTGTTGGAGTGCTAACAAGAATGGCAAAGATCGTCGACATCAAGGGTCGTGAGGTTCTCGACTCCCGTGGCAACCCCACTGTGGAAGCCGATGTAATCCTCGACAACGGCATCGTTGGCAGCGCCTGTGCGCCGTCCGGTGCTTCCACCGGTTCCCGCGAAGCGCTGGAACTGCGTGATGGCGACAAGAGCCGTTACCTGGGCAAGGGCGTGCTGAAAGCCGTAGGCAATATCAATGGCCCGATCCGCGACCTGCTGCTGGGCAAAGATGCCCGCGAGCAGAAAGCCCTCGACCAGGCGATGATCGATCTGGACGGTACCGAGAACAAAGGCAAGCTGGGCGCCAACGCCATCCTCGCCGTGTCCCTGGCCGCCGCCAAGGCTGCCGCTCAGGCCAAAGGTGTACCGCTGTACGCGCACATCGCCGACCTCAATGGCACCCCGGGCGTTTACTCCATGCCGGTGCCGATGATGAACATCATCAACGGCGGCGAGCACGCTGATAACAACGTCGACATCCAGGAGTTCATGGTTCAGCCGGTGGGCGCCAAGACCTTCTCCGATGCCTTGCGCATGGGCACCGAGATTTTCCATCACTTGAAAGCCGTCCTCAAAGCCCGCGGCTTGAGCACCTCGGTGGGTGACGAAGGTGGTTTCGCGCCGAACCTGGCTTCCAACGAAGACGCGCTGGCCGCCATTGCCGAAGCCGTGGCCAATGCCGGCTACAAACTGGGCGACGACGTCACCCTAGCTCTGGATTGTGCTTCCTCGGAGTTCTTCGAAGACGGCAAGTACGACCTGGCCGGTGAGGGCAAAGTGTTCGACGCCAGCGGTTTTGCCGATTACCTGGCGGGCCTGTCTCAGCGTTACCCGATCATCTCCATCGAAGACGGCATGGACGAGTCCGACTGGGCCGGCTGGAAAGTCCTCACCGATAAAATCGGTGAAAAAGTTCAGCTGGTTGGCGACGACCTGTTCGTGACCAACACCAAGATCCTTAAGCGCGGCATCGACGAGTCCATCGGTAACTCGATCCTGATCAAGTTCAACCAGATCGGTTCGCTGACCGAAACCCTGGAAGCCATCCAGATGGCCAAGGCCGCCGGCTACACCGCGGTGATTTCGCACCGCTCCGGTGAAACCGAGGACAGCACCATCGCTGACCTGGCAGTCGGTACCGCCGCTGGCCAGATCAAGACTGGCTCGCTGTGCCGCTCCGACCGCGTATCCAAGTACAACCAATTGCTGCGCATCGAAGAGCAGCTGGGCGAAAAAGCGCCTTATCGTGGTCGTGCCGAGTTCCGCGGCTAAGCCGGGAATGGTAAAAGGGCAGCGCAAGCTGCCCTTTTTCTATGGATATGTCTGCCTCGATGCGTAGTTCCTACTGGTTGTTCGTCATGCTGATCCTGATTCTCGCGGGATTGCAGTACCGTCTCTGGGTGGGCGATGGCAGCCTTGCTCAAGTCACTAGCCTGCAGCGGCAGATTGCCGAGCAGCAGGGCGAGAACGAACGTCTGCTGGAGCGTAATCGCATCCTCGAAGCGGAAGTGATGGAGCTGAAGAAGGGTATGGAGACCGTTGAAGAGCGTGCCCGTCACGAGCTGGGCATGGTCAAGGACGGCGAAACCCTTTACCAGATTACCGAATGAATACCGCCTCATTGCCGGCGTTCTGGGTCGTCATTCCGGCGGCCGGGATTGGCACTCGCATGCGCGCCGATCGGCCCAAGCAGTATCTCGAACTGGCCGGCCGGACCATTCTGGAACACACCCTCAATTGCTTTCTCGATCACCCACGGCTGAAGCGCCTGGTGATCAGCTTGGCTGTCGATGATCCCTATTGGCCGACCCTGTCGTGTGCCGCCGACCCGCGTATTGAGCGCGCGGATGGTGGCGCTGAGCGGGCTGACTCAGTGCTCAATGCCTTGCTGCGCCTTGGCGAACTGGGTGCGCAAAGCCACGACTGGGTGCTGGTGCATGATGCCGCGCGCCCCAATCTGTCGCCGTTCGATCTGGACTTGCTGCTCGCTGAGTTGGCTAACGATCCAGTCGGTGGGCTGCTCGCGGTGCCGGCAAAAGACACGCTCAAGCGCGCCGGCGCCGATGGCCGGGTGCGGGAGACGGTCGATCGCAGTGTGATCTGGCAGGCCTATACCCCGCAGATGTTCCGCTTCGGAGCTTTGCATCGGGCACTGGCCGACGCCCTTGTGGCTGACGTCGCGATCACCGATGAGGCCTCTGCCCTGGAGTGGGCCGGCCAGGCGCCGCGACTCATTGAGGGTCGTGCCGATAACCTGAAAATCACCCGTCCGGAAGATCTCGACTGGCTGCGTCTGCGCTGGTCTGGCAAGCGTTAACGCCTGGCGCACCTCACTCGTAGGATGGGTTGAGCAAAGCGATACCCATCATAAGCGGCGCCGTCATTCCAGCCGATATTCCACCTGCTGCGCCAGGCCACTCTTCAAGGCATCCACCAATTGCCTGACCTTCGGCGATAAATGCCGTTGCTGCGGATATAGCGCCCAGACGGCGGTGTTGGGCGGTTGATGTTGTTCCAGTAGCGACACCAGCGCGCCGCTGCGCAGATGCTCGAGCACGTAATAATCTGGCAGCTGACACAGGCCGAAGCCGCGCAAGGCGGCGTCCAATACCGCCTGGCCGCTGTTACAGCGCCAATTGCCCTGCACCCTAAGCGACAGTTCGCGGCTTTCCTGACGGAAATCCCATTGATCGGAACTACCGATCAGGCAGTTGTGCTGGGCCACTTCCGAGAGGCTGTGCGGGCGGCCATAGCGCTCCAGATACTCCGGTGCCGCACACAAATACATAACGCGCGGGGCGAGGTGGGCGGCGACCAGTCGCGAGTCCTGCAGGCGGCCCAGGCGGATGGCCAGATCCAGACCCTCATGGACCAGGTCCAAGGTCCGGTTACTCAGCTCGATCTCGACCCGCAATTGCGGATGGCTGGCCATGAACTGGTTTACCAGCGGCACGATAAAGCGCTCGCCATAAGCCACTGCGCAGGTCATGCGCAGCAGCCCTTTGGGCTCGCTGCCCAGATCACTGACTGCCCGCAGCGCCTCCTCACGTGCGTCGAGCAAGCGCTGGCAATGTTGCAGAAACGTTTGCCCGGCCTCGGTCAGCGCGACCTTGCGGGTACTGCGATAGAACAGCCGCGTCTGCAGGCGCTCTTCGAGGCGCGCGACCTGGCGGCTGATATGCGAGGACGATAACCCGAGGCGCTCAGCGGCGGCAGTGAACTGGCCGGATTCAGCCACGGCGACGAACTCGTCCAATCCTTCCCAACGGCTCATTGATTATCCCTAGATAGCAATAATGTTTTTTTTTGCGCCTGATTATTTACGAAAACCAGGTCGACTACACTTTCCGCCAGCTTTATTTCCCAATCGTTGGAGAAAAAATGATGATCAAGTCCCGCGCCGCCGTCGCCTTCGGCCCTAACCAGCCCCTACAAGTCGTCGAAGTGGACGTTGCGCCGCCGCAAGCTGGGGAGGTGTTGGTGCGTATCGTCGCCAGTGGGGTTTGCCACACTGACGCCTATACCTTGTCCGGCGCTGACTCTGAAGGTGTATTTCCCTCGATTCTCGGCCACGAAGGCGGCGGCATCGTTGAAGCGATTGGCGAGGGTGTGACGTCTGTGGCGGTCGGTGATCATGTGATTCCGCTGTACACCGCCGAATGCCGCGAGTGCAAATTCTGTAAATCCGGCAAAACCAACCTGTGCCAGAAAATCCGCGCCACGCAAGGCAAGGGCCTGATGCCGGATGGCACCACGCGCTTCTCCTATAACGGCCAACCGATCTATCACTACATGGGCTGCTCGACGTTCTCCGAATACACCGTGTTGCCAGAAATCTCCCTGGCGAAGATTCCCCAGGACGCGCCGCTGGAAAAGGTCTGTTTGCTCGGTTGCGGGGTCACCACCGGGATCGGCGCGGTGCTCAATACCGCTAAGGTGGAGGAGGGTGCCACGGTGGCGATCTTCGGCCTCGGTGGCATCGGTCTGGCGGCGATCATCGGCGCGAAGATGGCCAAGGCTTCGCGAATCATCGCCATCGATATCAATCCGGCCAAATTCGAGGTTGCCAGGGAATTGGGCGCCACTGATTTCGTCAATCCGAAGGAGCACAGCAAGCCGATTCAAGAGGTCATCGTCGAGATGACCGACGGCGGCGTCGACTACAGCTTCGAGTGCGTCGGCAACGTGCAGCTGATGCGCGCCGCGCTGGAATGCGCGCATAAGGGCTGGGGTGAGTCGGTGATCATCGGCGTTGCCGGGGCCGGTGAGGAAATCAGCACCCGTCCGTTCCAGCTGGTGACTGGCCGGGTCTGGCGCGGGTCGGCGTTCGGCGGCGTGCGCGGGCGCACCGAGCTGCCGAGCTATGTGGAAAAAGCGCAGAGCGGCGAGATCCCGCTGGATACGTTCATCACCCACACCATGGGCCTGGAGCGCATCAACGAGGCGTTCGACCTGATGCATGAGGGCAAGAGCATCCGTAGCGTGATCCACTTTTAACCCGGAGATCGGTATGAGCCTGGAGAACCTTTCCTGCCAGAAGAGCTTCGGCGGCTGGCACAAACGCTATCGGCACCGTTCGAGCAGCCTCAATTGCGACATGGTATTTGCCGTCTATCTGCCTCCGCAGGCCGAGCAGGGCGGTAAATTGCCTGTCCTGTACTGGCTGTCGGGGCTTACCTGCACCGACGAGAACTTCATGCAGAAGGCCGGCGCGCAACGCCTGGCCGCTGAGCTGGGGTTGATCATCGTGGCGCCGGATACCAGTCCGCGCGGCCCGGATGTGCCGGGTGATCCGGACGGTGCCTGGGATTTCGGCCTGGGCGCGGGTTTTTATCTGAACGCCACGCAGGAGCCATGGGCGCGCCACTACCGGATGTATGACTATGTGGTTGACGAACTACCGGCGTTGATCGAAGCGAATTTTCCGGTCTCGCAACGTCGCGGCATCAGCGGCCACTCGATGGGTGGTCACGGGGCGCTGGTGTGCGCGTTGCGCAATCCCGGGCGCTATGCCTCGGTGTCGGCGTTGGCGCCGATCAGCAATCCGATGAACTGCCCCTGGGGGGAGAAGGCATTTAGTCGCTATCTCGGTGAGGATCGCTCGCGGTGGCGGGAGTGGGATGCCAGCGTGTTGCTGGCCGAGGCCCGGGAGAAACTGCCGCTGCTGGTCGATCAGGGGGATCGTGACGACTTCCTCGTCAATCAACTCAAGCCCGAAGCCTTGCAAGCGGCCGCCCAGGCGGCGGGGCATCCGCTGACCTTGCGTCTGCAGCCAGGCTATGACCACAGCTATTACTTCATTGGCAGTTTCATCGATGACCATTTGCGCCATCATGCGGCGGCGCTGCAAGGCTAAGCCCGGACAAAGCAGGTAGAATTACGCCCTGACTTTTGCAGGGCGTTGTTCTTTATGCGTATCGGTCATGGCTATGACGTACACCGCTTCGGCGAGGGCGATTTTATTACCCTGGGTGGCGTGCGAATTCCCCACAAATTCGGGCTGATTGCCCACTCCGACGGTGACGTGCTGCTGCATGCGTTGAGCGATGCGTTGCTCGGAGCGGCGGCGCTGGGGGATATTGGCAAACATTTTCCGGATACCGATCCGACCTTCAAGGGCGCCGACAGCCGCGCCCTGCTGCGTCATGTGGTGGGGTTGATCCAGGCGAAAGGCTGGCGGGTCGGCAACGTCGACGCGACTATCGTTGCCCAAGCACCGAAGATGGCCCCGTACATCGATACCATGCGCACATTGATTGCCGCCGACCTGCAGGTTGAGCTGGATGCGGTCAACGTCAAGGCCACCACCACTGAAAAGCTTGGCTTCACCGGCCGTGAAGAGGGGATTGCCGTGCATGCCGTCGCCTTGTTGAGAACCCTATGAACGAACTCGAATTGCTCGGCCCGCGGGCTTACGGGGATGCCCCCGGCCGCGCTGTGCTGAAGGCCACGGCGGAAGATTTTCAGGTCGACGAAGTGCTCGACATTCCGCTCTCCGGCACCGGCGAGCACCTCTGGCTGTGGGTTGAAAAGCGCGGCTTGAATACCGAGGAGGCGGCGCGACGCTTGGCGCGTGCCGCCGGGGTATCGCAGCGCAACATCAGTTATGCCGGATTGAAAGATCGCCAGGCCCTGACCCGCCAGTGGTTCAGTCTGCATCTGCCCGGCAAGGCCGATCCCGATCTATCGGCAGCTGAAAATCCCAGCTTGAGCATCCTTAAAGTCGTCCGCCATTCGCGCAAGCTGCAACGCGGAGCACACGCCGCCAACGGCTTCACCTTGCGATTGACCGAGCTCAGCGGTGATCGCGACGCGTTGGATGAGCGTCTGCGGCAGATTCAGGCGGGCGGGATACCGAATTATTTTGGCTTGCAGCGCTTCGGTTTTGACGGCGGCAATGTCGTCGATGCGCGTGGTTTTGCCCAGCGCCACGAACTCCCCGAGCAGCGCAATCTGCGCTCACGCCTGCTCTCGGCTGCGCGTAGCTATCTGTTCAATCGTGTGCTGGCCGCGCGGGTTGCCGATGGCAGTTGGAATCAAGCGCGGCTGGGTGATCTTCTGGCCTTTACCGACAGCCGCAGCTTCTTCATGGCGGGCGAAGCCGAATGCACTGATCCGCGTCTGGCGATTCTCGATCTGCATCCGACCGGGCCGTTGTGGGGCTTGGGCGAGTCGCCGGCAGCCAATCTCAGCCAAACGCTGGAGCAATCGGTAGCTGATAGCGAGCCTGCGCTGCGCGACTGGCTGGTCGAAGCGGGCATGGCGCACGAACGGCGTATCCTGCGCCTCCCCATTGCTGGTTTGACGTGGCATTATCCCGAGCCTGATGTGTTGCAACTCGAATTCGTCCTGCCGGCCGGATGTTTCGCCACTGCTTTGGTGCGCGAAATAGTCGATCTGCCGTCGGTGGGGCAGACGGAAAATTCATGCGTATTTTGATCTCCAACGATGACGGGGTGAACGCTCCCGGTCTCGCCGCTTTGCATGCTGCGCTCGAAGGCTATGCCGAGTGTTCGGTGATTGCTCCGGACCAGGACAAGAGCGGCGCCAGCAGCTCTCTGACCCTGGATCGGCCGCTGCACCCGCAACGCCTGAGCAATGGTTTTATCAGCCTCAACGGCACGCCCACTGACTGCGTGCATCTCGGCCTCAACGGCTTGCTGGAGCAGACGCAGGATATGGTCGTCTCGGGCATCAATCTGGGTGCCAACCTGGGTGATGACGTGCTCTATTCCGGCACGGTGGCGGCAGCGGTGGAAGGGCGTTTCCTGGCGCGGACTGCGCTCGCCATTTCGCTGCTCTCACGTCTGCCCGACAATCTGCCCACGGCGGCGCATTTCGCGCGTTTGCTAGTGACGGCCCATGAACAGCTCGATTTGCCACCGCGTACCGTTTTGAATGTCAATGTGCCCAATCTGCCGCTGGAGCATATCCGCGGCATCCGCTTGACCCGCCTCGGCCATCGCGCTCGTGCGGCGGCGCCGGTCAAGGTGGTCAATCCGCGCGGCAAGGAAGGCTATTGGATAAGCATCGCTGGGGATGCCGAGGACGGAGGTCCGGGCACTGATTTTCATGCGGTGATGCAAGGCTACGTATCGGTTACGCCGCTGCAGCTTGATCGCACCTATAACGAAGCATTCAGCAGTATGGATACCTGGTTGGAGGGCCTGCTCTGATGGCCCGTGAGCAGGACGATTTGCAACGCCGTGGTATTGGAATGACTTCGCAGCGTACCCGCGAACGGTTGATTCAGCGGCTCTATGATGAGGGTCTGTCGAACCCTCGCGTGCTCGAAGTGATTCGTCGAACGCCGCGCCATCTGTTCGTCGATGAGGCCTTGGCCCATCGTGCGTATGAGGACACCGCGCTACCGATCGGTCATAACCAGACGATCTCCCAACCTTACATGGTCGGGCGAATGACCGAGCTGCTGCTGTCGGCCGGCCCGCTGGATAAAGTCCTGGAAATCGGTACAGGGTCTGGTTATCAAACCGCAGTGCTGGCGCAACTGGTGGAGCGAGTGTTTTCAGTTGAACGCATTCAGGTCCTGCAGGATCGCGCCAAAGAGCGGCTGGTCGAACTCAATTTGCGCAATGTGGTGTTTCGCTGGGGAGATGGCTGGCAGGGTTGGGCCGCATTGGCTCCCTACAATGGCATCATTGTTACGGCCGCTGCTGCGGAGGTGCCTCAAGCACTGCTCGATCAACTCGCACCGGGTGGCCGTCTGGTGATTCCGGTAGGCGCCGGGGATGTCCAGCAACTGCAGTTGATCATCCGTGAAGAACAAGGTTTTTCACGGCATGTATTGGATGCGGTGCGCTTTGTGCCTTTACTTAACGGGCCGACTGTTTGAAGGTGATGTCAGGGTTCTGGCTGTGCCTGATCGATAGCAACGTGGCAATTTCCGTCGTGTCGTTGAGTTTGAAGTTTCCACTTGGTAGTCACCAGAAAGGGAGAGTTGGGTGAGTCTCACAGTCATTCAGCAGCGGATTCGCATCGTTACTGCACGCAGTGCTCTGAGTGGCCTGGCTTTGGTGATTTTGCTGAGCGGCTGCAGTTCTTCGCCCAGTAATGTGCAGGTCGTTGAACGTGGTAATAATCGAGCCACTGCAGCCCCCTCTCGGCCGGCGATGACTAGCGGGCAATACGTAGTGCAGCGCGGCGATACGCTCTATTCCATTGCCTTCCGCTATGGATGGGATTGGAAAGCGCTGGCTGCGCGCAACAATATTCCCCAGCCATACACCATCCATGTTGGCCAAGCGATTCGCTTTGATGGTCGCTCACAATCATCCTCTGCGGTCGCCGTTGTGAAGCCAGCGGCAAGGCAGACTCCAGCACCGGTTTCGCCTTTGCCGCCAAGCCGTCCAGCGGTAGCCCAAGCGCCTGTCGTGGTCGCTCCGGCACAAACGCCTGTGCAGTCCGTGACTCGTTCTGCCTCCGGTTGGGCATGGCCTGCAGCCGGTAATTTGATCGGTCGTTTCTCCTCAAACGGTAGTTTGAATAAAGGAATTGATATCGCAGGGGAATTAGGCCAGCCTGTTTTGGCTGCGTCTGATGGTTCTGTGGTGTACGCCGGGAGTGGTTTACGGGGCTACGGTGAGTTGGTAATCATCAAACACAGTGATACCTACGTGAGTGCCTACGGTCATAACCGCAGGTTGTTGGTTCGGGAGGGACAGCAGGTCAAAGTCGGACAGACAATTGCCGAAATGGGCTCGACAGGAGCTGACCGGGTGAAACTCCACTTCGAGATTCGCCGCCAAGGTAAACCTGTAGATCCTCTGCAATACCTGCCTAATCGTTGATTTGTTGCTCAGGCTGTTCCTTCACGTAGGAGGACGAACTCAGGGGATGCCATGGAGGCGCCACCGGAGTTCGCGGTTGAACTCAGCAAGGGACCTACAACAATGGCACTCAACAAAGAAGCGCCGGAGTTTGACTATGACGATGACGTTCTCCTCATGGAGCCTGCCCTTGTCTTAGACGAAGTGTTGAGCGAGGAGCCAGAAGCTCCTGTCAAACGCGCCAAGCCAAAAGGCGCTACAGCACTGAAACAACACAAGTACATCGATTACACCCGCGCTCTAGATGCAACCCAGTTGTACCTCAACGAAATTGGTTTTTCCCCACTGCTAACTCCGGAAGAAGAAGTCTACTTTGCGCGCCTGGCGCAAAAAGGCGATCCGGCTGGCCGCAAACGCATGATCGAAAGCAATCTTCGATTAGTGGTAAAAATCGCGCGCCGCTATGTCAATCGAGGATTATCCCTGCTCGACCTGATCGAAGAGGGCAATCTGGGTCTGATTCGCGCCGTAGAGAAATTCGATCCAGAGCGTGGCTTCCGTTTTTCTACCTACGCGACTTGGTGGATACGGCAGACTATTGAGCGGGCGATCATGAACCAGACCCGCACGATTCGATTGCCGATCCATGTGGTTAAAGAACTCAATATCTACTTACGGGCCGCCCGCGAACTAACTCAGAAGCTCGATCACGAACCCTCCGCTGAAGAAATCGCCAATCTGCTGGAAAAACCAGTGGCGGAGGTCAAGCGCATGCTCGGCCTAAATGAGCGTGTTTCGTCCGTAGACGTGTCGCTTGGCCCTGACTCCGATAAAACATTGCTCGATACCCTGACGGATGACCGTCCGACTGATCCATGTGAGTTGTTGCAGGATGACGACCTGTCGCAAAGCATCGATCAATGGTTATCCGAACTTACTGATAAACAGCGTGAAGTGGTAGTGCGACGTTTTGGTCTGCGTGGCCATGAAAGCTGCACCTTGGAAGAGGTCGGGCAGGAAATTGGTTTGACCCGTGAGCGTGTACGACAAATCCAGGTGGAGGCATTGAAGCGTCTGCGTGAGATTTTTGAAAAAAATGGTTTGTCGAGTGATGCGTTGTTCCAGTAACTACGCCCCATAAAAAACCGGCCGAGGCCGGTTTTTTTATGTCTTTCGTGTAAGCCATTGCTTACAAAGTGTGTAAGAAAAAGTAGCTTATGTGTGCCAGAAAGTCGCCGATTTTGAAAGATTGCCTTAGTAACTAACTGAATTTTATGAAAATACTAAATATGCAATTTAGCAATAATGCTTATCGTTGATTTCTAGGGGGCTTGCTCGAAGTCTACTAAAGACTAATATCACCACTGTGTCGAAGGATCGGCACAGGCCGCCAAGGATGGAGGTCAGGAAATCGCAGGATGCGATTCATCAGGATGATGAGTCCGGAAATAAAGGGACTAGGGACAAAAGAGTGGGCGGGTCAAACCGCCCCTTTTTTTGTCTGCCAAAAAGCAAAAGGCCCGCATTTGCGGGCCTTTGTATGCACTGGACGCTCTTAACGTTCCAGATACTGCATTTTATCTTTTACGCCATCCCATTCTTCGGCATCGGCCAGAGAATCCTTCTTCTCCGTGATATTGGGCCAGACCTCGGCCAAATCGGCGTTCAGCGTAATGAATTCCTGCATGTCTTCAGGCACTTCATCTTCGGAGAAAATGGCTTGGGCCGGGCATTCAGGCTCGCAAAGCGCACAGTCAATGCACTCGTCTGGATGAATGACCAGAAAGTTCGGGCCTTCGTAGAAGCAGTCCACCGGACAAACTTCTACGCAGTCGGTGTATTTGCATTTGATGCAGTTGTCGGTGACGACGAAGGTCATTTCTAGTTCTCTCCTCAGGCGACTGGGGGGCTCCGGATACGGAAAGAAGCCCCTCTGCTCGGGGAATTATATAAGCGCGGCGCCAGGCTAATAGGCCGTCGCTACCCAAAGCGCGCGGGATTCTATCAGCTTGTGCGACACAGGCGTTAGATTCGTCTCTTCCATGCGTATAGCAACTCCAGTGCTTGCCGTGGTGTCAGATCATCCGGATGGACTCTGTGCAACTCGTCCAATACAGGGTGGGGCAGGCTGGCGAAGAGGTCGCTTTGCATCGGCGGAGCCGGCTGGCCAATGACGGCGCGCGGCAGCTCATGCGGCAGGCTGGTCGCCTCAAGACGGGCCAAGTGCTCGCGTGCACGCAATATGACTTCAGCGGGTACGCCGGCCAATTGCGCTACCGCCAGCCCATAGCTTTGGCTGGCTGGCCCCGGCAGCACGTGGTGAAGGAAGACGATGCGCTCGTTGTGCTCGGTCGCATTGAGATGCACGTTAGCGACGTTCGGTTGGTTTTCTGGAAGAACCGTCAGCTCGAAATAGTGCGTGGCGAACAACGTCCAGGCGCGCAAACCGGCCAGCTGCTCCGCGGCCGCCCAGGCTAACGACAGACCGTCAAACGTACTGGTGCCACGGCCAACCTCATCCATCAGGACCAGGCTGTGAGCGCTGGCGTTATGAAGGATGTTGGCGGTTTCGCTCATTTCCACCATGAAGGTCGAACGACCCCCAGCGAGGTCATCGCTGGAGCCGATACGGGTGAAGATACGATCGACCAGCGACAGCTCGCAGCTCGCCGCGGGCACGAAGCTGCCGATATGGGCGAGCAATACGATCAGTGCGGTCTGGCGCATATACGTGGATTTACCACCCATGTTCGGGCCGGTAATGATCAGCATGCGGGTCGCATCGTCCAGCGCCAGATCGTTGGCAACGAACGGGGTAGTGAGGACTTGTTCCACCACCGGATGACGACCCTGCTCGATACGCAGGCAGGGTTCGTCGATGAAGCGTGGTCGATTGAGATCGAGATTTAGCGCTCGCTCAGCCAGGTTGCTCAATACGTCCAGTTCGGCAAGCGCGGCGGCTGTGTCTTGTAACGGCGCCAGCTGGCCGATCAATAGCTCGAGCAGTTCGTCATAGAGCAATTTCTCGCGCGCCAGGGCACGACTCTTGGCTGACAGCGCTTTGTCCTCAAAGGTTTTCAGCTCGGGAGTGATGAAGCGCTCGGCGCCTTTGAGGGTTTGCCGACGGATGTAGTCGGCTGGCGCCTGTTCGGCTTGCTTGCTGGGTAGCTCGATGAAATACCCGTGCACACGGTTGTAGCCCACCTTGAGGTTGGCCAGGCCGGTACGAGCTTTTTCACGAGCCTCCAAGTCGATGAGAAATTGGCCGGCGTTCTCGCTGATCGACAGCAAGTCATCCAGCTCGGCGTCATAACCGACCTTGAGAACGCCACCATCGCGAATCACCGCCGGTGGGTTGTCGTTGATCGCCCGCTGCAGTAGCTCCGCCAGCTCCGGGTAGGTGCGGATATTTACTGCCAGTTCGCCAAGATGCGGTGCTTCCAATTCAGTCATCGCGCGCTGCAGTTCGGGCAGCGCGGACAACGCGTCGCGCAGGCGTGCGAGGTCGCGCGGGCGCGCATTGCGTAGGCCGATGCGGGCGAGGATGCGTTCGATATCGCCGATTTCTTTCAATTGCGGTTGGATGATCTCGAAGCGATAGCGCTCCAGTACGCAGCTAATCGCTTGCTGGCGCGCTTCAAGCACTTCACGTTGGCGCAGTGGGCGGTTCAGCCAGCGGGTCAACAGGCGGCTGCCCATGGCGGTCTGGCAGCGATCCATGACCGACTGCAGGGTATTGTCGCGGCCGCCAGCCAGATTGGTATCCAGCTCCAGATTGCGCCGGCTGGCGCCATCGAGGATTACAGTGTCGTCGATACGCTCATGACGCAGGCTGCGTAGATGCGGTAGAGCGGTGCGCTGAGTTTCCTTGGCATAGCCCAGCAGACAGCCGGCGGCGCCAATGGCCAGGCTGAGGTTTTCACAGCCGAACCCCTTGAGATCTTGCGTGGCGAATTGTTGGCAGAGGCTTTTGCGCCCGCTGTCGCGCTCGAAGTCCCAGGGCGCACGACGGCGCACGCCACGACGTTTCTCCGCCGGCAGACCTTGCGGCCAGTCATCGGGGATCAAGAGTTCCGCGGGGTTGAGCCGTTCCAGTTCGGCCAGCAGGTTTTCCCAGCCCGACAGCTCCTGCACGCTAAAACGGCCGCTGGTGATATCCAGCGAAGCCAGGCCGAACAAGCGTTCATCTCCGAGCACTGCCGCCAGCAGGTTGTCGCGCCGCTCATCGAGCAGCGCTTCATCGCTGACCGTGCCGGGCGTAATGATGCGCACCACTTGGCGATCAACAGGACCTTTGCTGGTCGCCGGATCGCCAATTTGTTCGCAAATGACCACGGACTCGCCGAGCTTGACCAGCTTGGCCAGATAACCTTCGGCCGCATGGTAGGGAATCCCGCACATGGGGATTGCCTGGCCGGCGGATTGGCCGCGGGCGGTGAGCGTGATGTCGAGCAGCGCCGCAGCCTTCTTGGCGTCCTCATAGAAAATTTCGTAGAAGTCGCCCATGCGATAGAACATCAGCTGGTCCGGATGCTGGTTCTTCAACTTCCAGTACTGTTGCATCATTGGGGTGTGGGCTGAGAGGTCGCTCATCGGTCTGGCTGTCCGGTTTAAATCGCAAAAGCGCCTAGTGTACGGTATCCCTATAGTCGCCTTTAACCCCGGAGATGGCCTTGGAACAGATAACCCGTCTCGCCGCTCAGTTGGGCGAATGCTTGCAGTCGATCGGCGCTCAGGTCAGTACCGCCGAGTCCTGCACCGGCGGCGGAATTGCCGAGGCGATCACGCGGATTTCCGGCAGCTCGGCGTGGTTCGAGGCGGGCTACGTGACCTATTCGAATGTCCAGAAAACCGCTCAATTGCAGGTACCCGTCGAGTTTTTCGGACAAGTCGGAGCGGTCAGCCGTGAAGTCGTGGAAGCCATGGTCTGTGGTGCCCAGCGGCATAGCGAAGCGCGCTTTGCGGTAGCAGTCAGCGGGGTTGCAGGACCAGATGGCGGTTCGCCGGACAAGCCGGTAGGCACCGTCTGGCTGGCCTGGGGCGATGGCCAGAGGGTGATCAGTGAGCGTCGCTGGTTTGCTGGCGACCGCGAGCAAGTGCGCCGACAAACGGTTGAGACCGCTCTAGCGGGGCTCCTCAGCTTGGTGCGTGGAGAAAATCCTATTCAGGGGTAGGCGACCGGACTTGCCCTGTGGAATAATACTGGCTACTTATACAGTTGTTGGCGGCCGCCAGGCCCTCTTGATCACGTGAGGATTCAATGGACGAGAATAAGAAGCGCGCTTTGGCTGCAGCCCTGGGCCAGATCGAAAAACAATTCGGCAAAGGCGCAGTCATGCGCATGGGCGATCATGAGCGCCAAGCCATTCCGGCTATCTCTACCGGCTCGCTCGGCTTGGATATCGCCCTGGGTATCGGCGGTTTGCCAAAAGGCCGGATCGTGGAGATCTATGGCCCGGAATCATCGGGCAAAACCACCTTGACCCTGTCGGTCATTGCTGAGGCGCAGAAGCTGGGTGCTACTTGCGCCTTCGTCGATGCCGAGCATGCGCTGGACCCGGACTATGCGGCCAAACTGGGCGTCAACGTTGACGACCTGCTGGTATCGCAGCCAGACACGGGCGAACAGGCCTTGGAAATCACCGACATGCTGGTGCGTTCCAACGCTGTCGACGTCGTCATCGTCGACTCGGTTGCCGCGCTGGTGCCGAAAGCTGAAATCGAAGGTGAAATGGGCGACATGCACGTGGGCTTGCAAGCTCGCTTGATGAGCCAGGCACTGCGCAAAATCACCGGTAACATCAAGAATGCCAACTGCCTGGTGATTTTCATCAACCAGATCCGCATGAAGATCGGCGTGATGTTCGGCAGCCCTGAAACCACCACCGGCGGCAATGCGTTGAAGTTCTACGCCTCGGTACGTCTGGACATTCGCCGTACTGGTGCAGTGAAGGACGGCGATGAGGTCACCGGCAGCGAAACCCGCGTCAAAGTGGTGAAAAACAAAGTCGCACCACCTTTCCGGCAGGCCGAATTCCAGATCATGTACGGCAAAGGTATCTATCGCACCGGCGAGATCATCGACCTGGGCGTACAGCTCGGTCTGGTGGAGAAATCTGGCGCCTGGTACAGCTACCAAGGCGGCAAGATCGGTCAAGGCAAGGCCAACGCAGCCAAGTACATGGAAGACAATCCGGAAGTGGGTGCCACTGTCGAGCGGCAGATTCGCGAGAAGCTGCTGAGCAATGCGCCGGCTGCCGCGGCTAGCGCCAGCACGGCCGACGATCTGGCCGACATCGACGCCTGATCCTGCACTATGGCCGCCGTACTCGATACCCTTGCAGCAGTACGGCGGACTGCCATGGATTTGCTCGCGCGCCGTGAACACGGGCGCGTCGAGCTCGCCCGCAAATTGCGCCAACGTGGCGCCCCCGCCGAATTGATCGAGTCTGCCCTTGAGCGTCTGGCTGAAGAAGGGCTGCTCTCGGAAACTCGCTATGTGGAAAGCTTCATTCGCCAACGCGCGAATGCGGGCTATGGCCCGTTACGGATTCGTGAGGAGCTGAGCCAGCGTGGCTTGCCCCGTGAGGCCATCGAAAATGCCTTGCGTGACAGCGGTTTCGATTGGCAAGAGCAGCTACTTGAACTCTGGCAACGCAGATTTTCTGGCGAATTGCCTACCGATGCCCGCGAGCGCGGTAGGCAGGGGCGCTTTCTCAGCTATCGCGGTTACTCGCTGGAAGCGATCGGTCGGCTACTAAGCGGTCGTCGCAATACCTGAAATCGCCAGCAGCACCCACCGTCGCCATCCTTATAAGCGCGCAGCCTTAAGCCATGCGAGGTGCATGGCTGCAGTCGGTAAGGAGATTGGCGGCTGAGGCGAGGAGTTAGGCCCAGCTTTGCGGCAAGTTGATGAAGTTCAGCAGTTCGCGCAGACGGCCATGATCCCGCCCGTTGAAGATAAAGGTCAGACGTTGCAGCTGCTTAAGCTCCGGTTCATCGCCTTCCGCCTCCAGGGCGGGGTGCTGTTCGAAGCTGCCGCTTTTACATAGATCAATGAACTCGCGTTGCAGCTGATTCAGCGCCACCTCATTTAAGGGGTGGTTGAGGCGGATCACATACAGGCCCTTGAGCCAGCGGCTGGAGTGGAAGTTGCTGTAGAACTGGGCGATCTCGTCCGCCGCCTCCTCGGCGCTATGTACCAGGCGCATCAGCTGAATGTCGCTTGGCCGGATGTAGAGGTTGTTCTCCAGTTGGCGGTGGATAAAGTCCAGGGCGTCTTGCCAGTAACTACCACCCGGCTCATCGAGCAGGACCACTGGAACAATCGGGCTCTTGCCGGTCTGGATCAACGTCAGCACTTCGAGTGCTTCATCCAGCGTGCCGAAACCGCCGGGGCAAAGCACCAATGCATCGGCTTCCTTGACGAAGAACAGCTTGCGCAGAAAGAAGAAATGGAACGACAGCAGATTCTCGCTGCCCGCCATGGTCGCGTTGGCGCCTTGCTCGAAGGGCAGGGTGATGTTGAAGCCCAGACTGTTTTCCCGCCCGGCTCCCTCGTGGGCGGCGGCCATGATGCCTCCTCCGCCACCGGTTACCACCATCAAGTCATAACGGGTGAGAGTCGCGCCCAAGTCACGGGCCAGGGTGTAGAGCGGATGGCCGGGAGGCGTGCGCGCTGAGCCAAAGACCGTGACCTTGCGCCGCCGCTTGAATTGCTCAAGGCTGCTAAAGGCATGCTCCATTTCGCGCAGGGTTTGCAGCATGATCTTGGCGTCCCAGCGGTTGCGGTCGGCCTGCGCCATGCGGATGACGGTGACCAGCATCTCTCGGTAAAGCGTACGATTGAGGCTGGTGTTTGGAGTGATAAGGCCGACCAGTTCGTCGACCTTGCTGGCGAGGTCGATACCACTGGTTTGGAAGTGGCGGGATAAGTAGTCGTCCGGTTCATAAGGCATTTAACGTCTCCTTGTGTTGCGGAACCTGGCCTACGCAGATTGGCTTGGCGGGCACTGCCGATTCGCCTGGCGCGGGCCGATCTGGATTTCGTCGAAAGGTGAGCGGTACTCCTTATCCTGGGGGGATCGTCAAGCGGTGGGGCCGGACTCATTAAGACCGGCAACTTCTTACTGTGCTTCTGTCCAAGTAAAGCTCAGGGCGGTGCTGGGAAGGCTTCGCCCGTCTTAATTATTCAAACCAACCAATATTCATTTCAGGCCGCAATCGGCCTTGCTGAAGCGCTCAGTGGCGACCGGGCGATTGGTCTTGTATTCGGTGAACTGATATCGCAACACCGCCCCACGTGCCAGCAACTGACGAAAGCCGGTGTTGCGGCAGACGCTGCCGGCAAGCTGGGCGCGAACGGTGTCGGGGTTGGCGCGCATCTGCGCAGCGTGCTCTGCGCGGACGCTGAGATGATTAACCAGCTCGTTGCTATCTACCGTATAGCCCTGATCGAGGATGTCCTCATTGATTGCGCGCGGTGTGCCGACGCTACTGT
Organism: Pseudomonas sp. LS44; assembly: GCF_024730785.1. Taxonomy (NCBI): domain Bacteria; kingdom Pseudomonadati; phylum Pseudomonadota; class Gammaproteobacteria; order Pseudomonadales; family Pseudomonadaceae; genus Pseudomonas; species Pseudomonas sp. LS44. Next base: position 3,067,487 of record NZ_CP102830.1, on the reverse strand, counting down.
CCTTGGCCACCGTGTCCAGCATCTTGCCCAACTCGTAGTCCTTCAGGCTGGCCGCCTGCGCAGTGGGCAGGGCCAGGCAGAGGGCTAGGGCGGGAGCAATAAAACGCAGCATGGAGTTCTCCTGAAAACGATATTGATATGAGCTGCCCGCCATTGTGCGGACCTGCGCGGCGGATGTCGCCTGCGTCGAAGCTCTGACCGTAAATCGCGACCGGTGTTACCCGCGTCACCCTCGGAGGTACGCTGTGCTGTACCGGCTGTTAGACTGCCGGCCCATTTCGCCAGCCGACCGTCATGCATTCGCTATCGCTACCACCCGCTCGACCCGCCGCCGATCACGCAGTCGCTCGTTTACGCGCGCAACGGTTGGCGCGCAGCAGCAAGCCGTTTGTTGCGCGCGGGTCGCGTGCCGAGCGCTGCGCTGGCTGCCGGGTGATCGCCAGCCATTGCCTATGTGACTTGCGTCCTCGGGTTTCCGCCGAGTCGGGCGTCTGCCTGCTGATGCATGACGTCGAAGCGCTCAAACCGACCAACACGGGCTGGCTCATCGCTGATGTCGTCGAGCGTACCAGCGCCTTCGGCTGGACGCGCACTGACGTCGAGGCGGGCTTGCTCGAGCAGCTCGCCGACCCGCGCTGGCAACCCTATGTGGTCTTTCCCGGCGAATATGCCGCGCCACATCGGGTGGTCAGCGAAGTGCAAGTGGAGGAGGGCAAGCGGCCGCTGTTCATTTTGCTCGATGCTACCTGGACCGAAGCGCGGAAGATGTTCCGCAAAAGCCCCTATCTCGACCAGTTGCCGGTGCTGGGTCTGCTACCGGAGCAGCTGTCGCGCTACCGCCTGCGCCGCTCCAAACGCGACGACCATCTGTGCACCGCGGAAGTCGCCGCCTTGTGTCTGGAGTTGGCCGGCGATCAGCAGGCGGCTCAAGCATTGGACGCCTACCTCGATGTATTTACCGCTCATTACCTGGGCGCCAAGCGGCACTTGCCGGTGGATTTGCAAGACGAACTGCATCGGCGCCTGCAAGCCTTCCGCTAATGCGCGTCAGGCGGCCTGCGCCTCGTCTTTGCGCGGCCACAATTGGGCGATGAGCATGCCGGTGAACATCAGCGCACAACCCAAATAGCCGCGCATGTGCAGCGATTCACCGAGGAACAAGGCGCCAGCGATAGCGGCAAACACGGCTTCGAGTGACAGGATGATCGCCGCGTGCGAGGCAATTGCGTGACGCTGGGCGACCACCTGCAGGGTGTAACCGATGCCCGCCGAGATCAGTCCGCCATACAGAATCGCGGGCCCGGCTTTGAGGATCATGTCCCAGCGGATATCTTCGAATACCACCGCCAGTAGCAGGCTGATCACGGCGCACACCAGGAACTGAATGATGGTCAGGCGGATCGGGTCATAGCGCCGGGCGAACGCGCCCACCAGCAAGACATGCGCACCCCAGACGAAGGCGCCGGCCAGTTGCAGCCAGTCGCCAGAAGCCACATGGAAGTTCTCGCCGACACTCAGCAAGAACATGCCGACTACCGCCAGAATTGCCCCGAGCCAAGTGCCCATGCCGGTGCGATGACCGAGCAGCAGGCCGAGCAACGGCACGACAATCACATACAGCCCGGTGATGAATCCCGAATTGGTCACGCTAGTGAACAGCAAGCCAACCTGCTGCAGATTGACGCCTATGGCCAAGGCCAGCCCCATCAAGCCACCGCCGATCCACAGGCCGCGATTGATGGGTTGTTGCTCCCCGGAGTTAGAGCGAAGCAGCAACAGCGGCAGCAGCGCCAGCATGCCGAGGCCCATACGTAGGCCGGAGAATAGCAGCGGACCGATATGGTCCATGCCGACCCGTTGAGCGACGAAGGCGCTGCCCCAGATCATTGCAGTGAGCAACATTAATAGGTCGGCGCGCAGAGCCTGGTTTCGCATGGTGGGATCTCGGCTGGAAAAGCCGCAAACTGTGCCGCAAAGCAACCAACTTGACCACCCTGGCAGCTCTCGGCATGCTGAGCGCCGCCTCCGGCCCATTACAACTAAAACAGGATCTGCCATGGCCGCTTATGAAATCCTGATCGCCGATGACCACCCTCTGTTTCGTAGTGCCCTGCAGCAAGCCCTGACGCTTGGCCTTGGTGCTGGGGTGCGCTTGGTCGAAGCAGCCAGCATCGCCGAGCTCGAGGCGTGCCTCGGCGAGAAAAGCGATTGGGATCTAGTTCTGCTCGATTTGAATATGCCAGGGGCTTACGGCTTTTCCGGATTGGTCCTGCTGCGTGGGCAATACCCGCAAATTCCTGTGGTGATGATCTCGGCACAGGAAGAGGCTGCGGTCGTGGCGCGCGCGCGGGAGTTCGGCGCCAGCGGCTTCATTCCCAAGTCCAGCCCGTTGGAAACCATTCAGCAGGCGGTCCGCGAAGTGCTCGATGGCGATACCTGGTGGCCGCTGCAAACCCAGGCGGTAGCCGGCGTTTCCGAGGAAGCGAAGGCCGCCAGCGCTGGACTCGCCAGTCTGACGCCCCAACAGTTTCGTGTGCTGACGATGGTTTGCGATGGGCTGCTGAACAAGCAGATCGCTTACGAATTGAAGGTTTCCGAGGCGACCATCAAGGCGCACGTGACGGCAATTTTCCGCAAGCTGGGGGTGCGCACCCGCACTCAGGCGGCCTTGCTGTTGCAACAAATGGAATCCATTCCGGCCAGTTAAGGCGGCGGATTTTCACGCATTTTTGACCGCGCCCGAGCTAGTTTGCGGCGCCCTTCAATTGGTAGTTGCGTTCTATGTCGCCCTTCAAAGGCCAAACCGGTCTGAAACGAGTTCTCAATGCCGCCGGCTATTCGATGGCTGGGCTGCGTGCCGCCTTCATCGGCGAAGCCGCGTTCCGCCAGTTGGTGCTGCTCAATGTGGTGCTGATTCCGTTGGCCTTCTATTTCCAGGTCAGCCGCGTCGAGCGGGCCCTGATGATTGCCGTGTGTTTGCTGGCGTTGATCGTCGAGTTGTTCAACTCGGCGGTGGAGGCGGCCATCGATCGCATTTCGCTGGATCTTCATCCGCTGTCCAAGAATGCCAAGGACATGGGCAGCGCCGCCCAGTTTGTCGCGCTGAGTCTGATCGTCGCGGTGTGGGCGGTGATCCTGCTCGGTTGAAGCTCTCCAATCGCGTAGCCAAATGTCAGGCCAGCGTCGGCAACACAATCGCATCGCTACGCGTCACCCCGGCGGTCAATTCGCGGCATAGCTCGAGAAATTCGCGCATTGCGGCGGTCTGGTACTTCTGCTTGTGCCAGATGAAATAGAACTGCCGGGTCAGGTCCAGCGCTGGGGTCTCCACCGCCACCAGGCTGCCGCGGCGAAAGGCATCGCGCAGCGCCAGGCGGGAAATACAGCCAATACCTAGGCCTGACTCCACCGCGCGTTTGATCGCCTCGGTGTGCTCCAGCTCGAGGCGGATGTTGAGCGCCGTGCGATGGTGGCGCATGGCGTGATCGAAGGTCAGGCGCGTGCCGGAGCCCTGTTCACGGAGAATCCATGCTTCCCGGGTCAACTCATCGAGACTGGCCTGACCGCGGCTTGCCAAGGGATGCTGCGGCGCGCAGAACACCACCAGCTCGTCCTCGACCCACGGTTGCACTTCGATTTCCGGGTGCTGGCAGTCGCCTTCGATCAGACCTAGATCCAGTTCGTAATGGGCGATTTGCTGGACGATATTCATGGTGTTCTGCACATGCAGGCGCACCCGGCATTCGGGATGCCGCTGCATAAAACTGCCAATCAGCAGGGTCGCCAAATAATTGCCGACGGTCAGCGTGGCGCCGACGTCCAGGGAGCCGAAGCCGCTCTTGCCGTTCAACATGCGTTCGATTTCTTTGGCCTGATCAAGTAGCGCCACTGCTTGCGGCAGCAGCTGGCGACCCAGGGCATTGAGACTCAGGCGCTTGCCGGCGCGATCGAACAGTTGGCAGTCGGATTGGCGCTCTAACTCGGTCAGCGAGGTACTCGCCGCTGACTGCGACAGCGCCAGGGACTGCGCCGCACGGGAGACGCTTTCCTGTTGGGCGATGGCAACAAACACCTGAAGTTGTCTGAGAGTGAATCGCATATCTATATAACCGATAACCTATATCTTAATAATCCACTTAACAGATATTCTGCGCGCCATTAGAATTCCGCGCCATAGCCCTTTTCGGGTGTTCGTGTTTTTGCCGAGGAAGCCCGCATGAGCAATCTGAACGTAGAGCGTGTGCTCAGCGTCCACCACTGGAACGATACCCTGTTCAGCTTCAAGTGCACCCGTGACCCGGGTCTGCGCTTCGAAAACGGCCAGTTCGTGATGATTGGCCTGCAACAGGAAACTGGCCGCCCGCTGATGCGTGCCTACTCCATTGCCAGCCCGAACTACGTCGAGCATCTGGAGTTCTTCAGCATCAAGGTGCCGGATGGTCCGCTGACTTCCCAGCTGCAACACCTCAAGGAAGGCGACGAGATCGTCATCAGCAAGAAGCCCACCGGCACCCTGGTGCTGGATGACCTGCTGCCCGGCAAGCACTTGTACCTGCTCAGCACCGGCACTGGCCTGGCGCCGTTCATGAGCGTGATCCAGGACCCGGAAACCTATGAGCGTTTCGAGAAGGTCATCCTGGTTCATGGCGTACGCTACGTGAATGAAGTCGCCTACCGCGAGTTCATCACCGAGCATCTGCCGCAGAACGAATTCTTCGGCGACGCGCTGAAAGACAAACTGATCTACTACCCGACCGTGACCCGCGAGCCGTTCGAGAACCAGGGTCGTCTGACCGACCTGATGCGCAGCGGCAAACTGTTCGAGGACATCGGCCTGCCGCCGATCAATCCGCAGGACGACCGTGCGATGATCTGCGGCAGCCCGAGCATGCTCGACGAGACCAGCGAAGTGCTCAATAGCTTCGGCCTGAAGATCTCCGCGCGCATGGGCGAGCCGGGTGACTACCTGATCGAACGCGCCTTCGTCGAGAAGTAAGCGCCAGCGCTGTATCCCAAAGCCCGCCCATCGGCGGGCTTTTTCTTGCCGCTGCCTCAGTTCTGGCTGAAGCGCTGGCCCGATAGCGCCGGATGGTAGAGCGGCTGGATCTTGTTGCCGGCCGGATCGAGCAGATGGAAGCTCCAGGCGCCGTCGCCATGAGCGAACGGCCGGTCGAGCAGGGTCACGTCGCGGGCTTGCAGATAGTCGTACCAGGCCTGCAGCTCCTCCCGGCTGTCGACGACGAAGCCGTAGTGGTCGACAGCCTGCACGCCGCTGCTTTCGGCGTAGGCGCGGCCGAGGGAGAGGTTGTCGTTACCGCAGGTGAGGTAGACCAGGTCTTCGTTGGCGCGGTTGAGCACCTGCATGCCGAGCACGTCGACATAGAAGCGTTCGCAGGCTTCCAGATTGGGCACCAACAGCGCCAAGTGGCGCAGGCCATTGAGGCGGCCGGGACGATTGGGCATTATCAATACTCCAGTTTGTATACAATCTGTCGCGACTATAGGACAAAAAGGAGTCCGCTGTGTACTGCCTGCTGCTCAAAACCCAACTCAAACCCGCCAGCCTCGAGGCCTTCATGGCCGCCATGCGGATCAATGCCGCCGCCTCGGTGCGTGACGAGCCGGGCTGTCTGGTTTTCGACGTGCTGCAGGATCGCAGCGACCCCGATCTGGTCTGGTTGTACGAGGTCTACGTCGATGAGGCGGCCTTCGAGGCGCACATGCGCACCCCGCACTTCCTCGCCAGCCGGCCGCTGGTTGAGCCGTTGATCCTCAGTCAGGAGGCCATCGAGGGCGATATGCTGGTGCGTGGCTGAACGCGGGGCGCCGGCAGAGAACCGCTTGGCTAGTGGATTACGCCCGCGCGCCCGAGGGCCGGCTTCGCCGCCGCAGCCGATACCGCATGCTGGCGAGCTACGCCGGCGTGACTTCGAGTACCGTGATCCGTCCCGTCTCCGGGTAGTGCCAGCGCACATCCACGTCCCACAGGCGCGCACCGTAGCGCCGCTCGGGTTCTGGCTTCTGATACGCCGGGCGCGGGTCCTGGGCCAGGCATTGCTCGATCAGCGCCACCAGCGGTTCGCCGAGGCGCTCGCCATGCGCCTGGGCCTCAGCCAGCGCGGTTGTGCTCCAGTCCACCGCGATCAGCGCCGGCGCCTGCTCGGCGATGCCGTTGTGTGCGCCGGCGAGGCAGTCGGCATAGGGCACATAGGGCTTGATATCCAGCACCGGCGTGCCGTCCAGCAGGTCGATGCCGGATAGCCACAGACGCCCCGGCTCGACCTTGTCCAGGCGTACCACCGATTGACCGATGCCATTGGGGCGGTGCGTCGAGCGCGTGGCGAACACCCCCAGCGACTGATTGCCGCCCAGCCGCGGCGGGCGCACCTTGAGGCGCGGTTTGTCTTCCAAGGCCTGATGAAAGACGAAGAGCAGCCAGACATGGCTGACCTGTTCCAGCCCCTGCACGGCTTCGCCCTGATCGTATGGCGCGAGCAGTTCCAGCACGCCGCGTGCAGCGGGTGCCAGTTGCGGTTGGCGCGGGATGGCGAATTTCTCCTTGAAGCAGGAGCGCACGAAACCGATGGGGGCGACGGAGTAGGACATGGCGGCGTTGTCAGCAGGGAAACGCCGCCATGCTAACCGATTAGAGGCTGAAACCACCGTCGATAGGGATGATATTGCCGGTCATGTAAGCGCCAGCGGTGCTCGCCAGGCTGATTGCCAGCGCGGCCATCTCATCCTCACGTCCCCAGCGCTTCATGGGGATATGCGCGCAATCCTCGGCCATCGCCTCGGCATTCTGCGTGATATACCGGGTCATCTTGCTCGGGAAACGTCCGGGGGCGATTACGTTGACGTTGATGTGTTCGCTCGCCAGCTCGCGCGCCAGCAGACGCGACAGCTGATGCAATGCCGCCTTGCTCGGCCCGTAGGCATACGCCTGTTCACCAAAGGAAGAGATCGCAGCGACCGAACCGATATTGATGATGCGCGCCGGGCTTTGTGCATTGCCGGCTTTGCGTAACAGCGGCAGTAGCAGTTGAATGCAGCTGAACACTGAGGTGACGTTGAGCTGCATGACCTTTTCCCAGCCTTGCACCGGATAGCTTTCCAGCGGAGCGCCCCAGGTGGTGCCGGCGTTGTTGACGAGGATGTCGAGCTGCCCGATCTGCTCCGCAAGCTGCGCTGCCAACGCTTGCACGCCTTCCTCGCTGGCGAGGTTGGCGGCGATCCCATGGCATTCGCCCAAGGCGCTGAGCTCCGCGGCGGTTTCTGCGCAGGCCTGCGCGTCACGGGCGCAGACATAGACTTTGGCGCCGGCTTCGACAAAGCCTTTGGCAATCATCTTGCCGATACCGCGGGTGCCGCCGGTGATCAGCGCGGTGCGGCCTTGGAGGGAGAAGTACGGGTGCATGGCGAGTCCTCATGACAGTGGTGGCACTACCCTAAACGGCTGCGCCCGCCAAAGGAGGCACTATTGCGCTCGGGAATGCCTTGCCATGAGGAGAAATCGTCGGTCAGTCGCGAACCCGATGGGTCAGACCTTTGAGGAAGTTGCGCAGCACTTGATCGCCACAGGTGCGGTAGTTGCTGTGACCGAACTTGCGAAACAGCGCGCTCAGCTCCGGTCGCGAGATTGGCAGGTCTACCGCCTGGAGCAAGCCGAGGATGTCGTCTTCTTTCAATTCGAACGCCACGCGCAGCTTCTTCAGCACCACGTTATTGGTCAGCGGCAATTCGATCGGCGGCGTCGGGCGGCTTTCGTCCTTACCCCGGCGGTGAATCACCAAGCCATCGAGGAAATGCGCCAACACCTCGTCGTCACAGGGCGCAAAGCCTTCTTCGTCTTCCTTCTTCAGGTACGCGTCGACCTCGCTCTTGGTGACGTCGTAATTGGCCAGCTTGAGGATTTCCACGACCTTGGCATCGCTGAGATCGAGCATGTAGCGCACGCTGCGCAAAACATCGTTGTTGAGCATTTCGATAATTCCAGATGAAACAGGCAATGAGGGGGAGGGGGACTAGAAACGCTCGCCGGCGGGCAGATAGCGCCATTGGCCAGGCGGAACCTTGCCCATAGACACGCCGCCGATACGGATGCGCTTCATGCTGATCATTGTCAGGCCGACGGCCTCACACATGGCGACAAGCAGCCCCGGTTGAGGATTCTTCAAGGCGAAGCGCAGGCGGGTTTCGTTCTGCCAGCTGACTTTCGCCGGCGGCAACTCCTGACCCTTATGCTTCAGCCCACGCTTCAGGCGTTCGAGACCATTGGCGGCAATCGTGCCGCTGACCTCGACCACGTACTCCTGTTCGAGCTTGCTGGCGTCGTCGTTCAGCTTGCGCAAGATGCGCCAGTCCTGGGTGAGCACCACCAGACCACCGGCCTGCGCTTGCAGCGGCAGCGCAGTGGTCAGGCGAGCGAAATGACCTTGTAGCGGACGGATGCCCGATTGGTCGTCGGCCCAGCGGTCGGCGAGCGCCAGCATGGCCTGAACGGAGCCGCCCTTGCCGCCGGGCGCCTGATGCGCCAGCAGCGTCACTGGTTCCAGCGCAGTTGCCGTGGCCCCGGGCAGCAATACGACGGTCTGGCCCTGCACCTTGAACTGCGGCTCTTCAACCACATGGCCGTCGACCGTCACCCAGCCGCCTTCAATGTACAGCTCCGCCTCGCGACGCGAGCAGCCAGTCAGTTCGATGACACATTTGGACAGGCGCAAAGGTTCGGACATGAAGACGACAACCGCAGAGTGAGAAGGCGGCCATTGTAAGCGCATCGCGGCCGTAGCTGGGGGGTGAGCGATAAACCGGGGCGTACGGCGGAATCATCCTGCGCGCGAACCAGCGGCACCAGACAAACCTGCGCAGGTGCCGCCTAGTCTTTAGCCACCTGCTCCAGGGTATTTTTCATGGCCAACAGGCCCTGTTCAATCATCGCCTCGATGGCCGGCGCCATTTCATTCGGCAACAAGTCGGCAATCCACACTAGGCGACAGCGCTGCGCGCCATCGGCAAAGACCTGCACCGAGGCGTTGTGATGGGAGAGTTGGCCATCGACGACAGCCCAGACTAGGCGCTGATCCGCGTCATTCACGTCGACAATCAGCTCGCGCGCGACCAACCCGTTGGCGAATGTGACGATCCGCACACCACCCTCCAGGTGGCAGTCCGTGACGAAACCGACTACCAGCCGAGTATGCAAGGCGCCGACATCACGAACGGCGTCCCACAGTTGCTCTGCAGAAACATTGAAGGAAACTTCTTTGCGAATGGAGGCCATGGCTAGATACCTGCTGCGATAGCGGAGAGGCTTGACGTCAGATCGGTCGATTACAGCCTAGTAGCCCATGCCGGACTCCCGGCGGGCCGCAGGTCGGAATGAGTGCTCGATGAAGGGGCGGCGTCAGCCGGGCCGGGCAGGGTGGGGCGGTGGGGAGTGACGGGGCCTAACGATTGAGAATGGGGGGGGGGCGCCAGTTGGTTGACCTTCCGCGGCTGACGGATCACGCGTGTGTCTAACGTCAGCTCAAGGGAAGGGTAAGGCGCATCTAGCGCAGCGCCTATTCGGTTGGAGGAAACTCTGGATAGCTGGGAAGCTGATCGGCCACGTGTAACCAAGGCAGGCGCCTGGATTCCCAATAGTGAAAGGTAGGCGGAACCAGGGTTGGATCATCCAGGCTACCGATCGTGATATCGATCAGCCCCGGAATGTACTCCGCCGTGAAGCATATCTGCGTGCCGCAGCGAGAGCAGAAGCCGCGCTGGGCACCGGGCGATGACTCATAGATCGAAGGCGAGCCGGTGAGAAAGGACACCTTTAGCCGTTCATACATTGCCCAAGCAACCGCTGGCGCCGCGTTGGCACGCCGACACATCGAGCAATGACAGAGCGCCGCCATCACCGGCTCACCTTCGATGCGGTAGCGAACCGCTCCGCATTGACAACCACCTTCAACTTCAAGCGTTTGATCGGGCATGGCTCCTCCTAGTGGCGCCTAACGTTTGAAATGAGTGGCGGCCGTAAACAACAATCCGAGCGTGCTACGGATGCCGGCTCGATGGAAAGGTTAGCTTCCTTGCGTACGTTCTCTCGGGATGGAGTACGTGCCCACGGCATGGGCAACGGGTACCTCCATTCCTTCCGAATAAAAGCTACCTTGCCGATCGCCAAGGACTTGCCGACCTTCATGAGTGCGCATACGCCGTTGGCCGAAGGCTTGCGTAGGAAGTTGATGCTCAAGCTGGTGGTCACTGCCAGGGGAACAATGCCGATTTCCCCCAGGATAGCGACATACAAAGCCACATCAGCCACTGCCAATTGCCGACCGACTCGACCGTGCATTTGGTTTGCGGAAGCTCGGTGGCCAGGAAACTTGCGATCTCAGCCTTGGATGGCATACGGCTCTCCAGTGAAATCTTATGTTTATATTCGTGGGTAATGCCACTCGGTGTATGCGGGGCGATTCACACACAGAATACCGTAACAGCCATTATATAGAGATACCTTGCGCTTAAGATGCGTATATCAGCTCTCAGAAGAAATGGTTGGGTCTTGACTGGATTCAGCGGCTAGCTTCAATCGGTCAGCTTTACTAATGTATTTAGACTTACTTTTTGGTGCCAATTTGGCACTAGCTTTTTTGGCATGAGCCTTTAATAGCTGATTTATTTTTTTACGCCGATTCATGTTTTATACTCAACTTGTAAATACTTTAATAATATCAGCTTAAACTATTGAGCCAGATCCTGCCGCGCGCCATTAGTGCATAACGTTAGGTTAAGGGGCGGGCTGCCCGTCCCAGCGAACGAAGTGAGCGATTTGTTAGGCGCTTGCATTGTGACGCTTTGAACTGCCCAAACGGTTGCCAATAACGAGTAGCGCCCAGCTCGCGATAAGAAAGGTTGCGGTGATGCCCAGCGAGTACGCGGCCACGGCACCATAGCCACCGACATTTGCTGGATTGAGGAATGGATACGGGTACCAGCCAGTGCTTGCGCCGCGAACCAAGACGTACACGAGATACGCAGTTGGGAACACCAAGGTAATGAGCATGTGCTTTGGACGCAGCTTGGTGGCTGGGGGTGCTGCCAGCCAATTGAGGACGACAGCCACTGGCATGAGGTAGTGGAGGACGAAGTTGACCCAAGGAAGCAATGCGCCGAGATCTACGTTCCTGAGCAGTATGGCGAAGACGAGACCCACGACGACCATGTTGACGGTCGACGCGTACTTGGCAAGTTCTTGGGAACTGCTTCTGTTCAAGAACACGCTGAGAAGTAGGATCAGAGCGGCGAAGATGTTGGATAGGTTCGTGAAGTAGCTGAAGAAGTTCAGCACGCTGTAGGACGCAGCAACATGAAGGATCAGTTGTTGGCCAATGGCTACTAGCGTAAGCACAGCAAGGATCAGGCGAGTAAGTGTGAGCATAAGCGGCCGAGTGAGTGCCTAACGTTTGGTTAAGGGGCGGGCTTTAGCCCGTCCCGAGTGAGCGAAGCGAACGACTTGAACCACTTGTTAGGCATGCCTACTGTATTGCTTGAGCAGTGAATGAATGCTGCCGGCTTCAAGCATTACCTTGGGTAATGCTTGAATAAATAGGTCTGCCCCTTCGTAGAATGAGGCGGCCACCTTCATGGTTTCCATTGCGTCTAAATTGGTAATTGTTTCATATTGGAGCATTGCGTCAGCATCTCTGTGTGCAATTGTGGCATGCCTAGCGTGCGCCAATAGTTGTTTTGCTTTGGAGTGTGCCTTGTTGATTTTTCGAAATGCCTCTGTCATTTCCTCTCTTAGCTCTTGGCTAATGCTCGCAGCCTCATATGCTTCTCGTAGCTTATTTGCGGGCGCAACCTTAGCCATGTCCCACTCATGTATGACTAACAACATGATGCGCAAAGAGAGATTTCTTTTCCATGCGTCGGGGTGAGATAGGGCATCTACCTTAACAGCTTGAATGTCTTTCTCTGCAATAAGAAAGAAAAGAGAGAGATTGAAGAATACTTTCAGCGACTCAAATTTGCTTGCATTTAGCTTCTTGAGTTCTTTAATTGTGGTATCTAGTGCTGATGTTAATGCAGCTGATCGCTTTCTTTCCTGATATGTAAGTTTTGCGCGGAGATATACTCTTAGAGTACTTTCGACGTAAGGTCGGGAGATTCGGATTGCTTTTATCGCAAACCATCGATTTATAACCGGTTGTGGCTGCTCTAGTAGCTTTCTCTTTTGTTTTCTAGGCACCATTTTCTCTTTTGCCTAACGATTAAGCTAAGGGGCCGCGGAACGCGGTCCCAGCGAACGAAGTGAGCGATTTGAGCGCATTGTTAGGTGACTCACCGGCACACCCCTTTACCTTTCTTGGTTTATTTCAAAGCGTGTGTTGCACGCAGCACACTCATAAGTATGTGTGTGCTCTGAAACTGTACCATCGCGCCGAACATAAGCTCTTGAACGCATTTCATTTCTTGGGATATTTCGAAGATTGCCTTGGCAGATTGGGCAGAACTGAATATCAGGTTGCGGTCCTGGCAGATTGGCCACTGAGTTCTCCTTGTGTGTTACCTAACGCCTGAATTAAGCCGACCCGCGAAGCGGGTTCGGCTTGAATGAATTGTTAGGCGCCACCCTGCGACGCCGGCACACGATGGTCAGCCGATGTAAGAAAAAACTGCGAAATCGAAGCCATTGAACTGGAACTCGGCGACCTCATGCATTCCCATACGGGCATGCGCTCTTAGCGATGCCTCGTTATCGCGGCGTATAAACAAGATGCCTTCACGGCCTGGCTCCAAGGCTCGCAGTTCTTTGAACATAGCTTGCGCCATTCCCTTTCCGCGCTCCTCTGCGCCGACGCAGATGGGGCCATAGACATAGGCATTTGGCGCACCTTGGTATGCAGTGAACATTGCCTGGACTATAGGCAGATCGGCGTTCATTGCCCTCGTAGTCGTCATGAGAAAGCCGGTAACAAGTCCGTCGCGCCGCGCGACGATCAGCGGCATGTCACGCATCATTGAGGCCACTCTGGAACGCGACAGACTCGCCGACAGGGCGCCGCCCCGGTCGATCTGATTTTCCGCTTGAAGCTCAAGAATCCCGTCAAGGTCGGCGGCCGTCGCCTTGCCCACAATTGCCCGAGCGTCCGTCATTTAGGTGTGACTCCTAGTTGCTTTGAATCAAGGCCGAGTCGCCTCGCAAGTGTGCTTGTGGCGCCTAACGTCTGAGTTAAGCTGCGCCGCAGAGCGGCGTCGGCTTGGACGAATTGTTAGGTCCACTGCTACGTCGGGACGCGAACCATGAAGTTAGTTACACCTGCTAGAAGCTGTTCTACTTGTTCAGCGGTATAAGCGTTGTAGTTTCCATGTGCGGCGTTGTTTCGCAAATCCAGCCAGGCCGTAATTTGCTTCTGATCGAGCTTCGAGTATGCAGTCGAAGCGGTCAGTTTAGCATTGAGACGATCAGCCTTTTTGGGCACTTGCTTACCATTCTTCTGTTCATCGATCGGTATCGCGTGCTTGTTGCACAGTTGCCGAAAGTGTTCTTCGAGAACGCTTCCACCCATGACCGCAGCAGGATCCTTGTAGCCGGACTCGAGTAGATGCTCCGCCATTTCGAGAAAATCGGCGAAAACCTCCGCGGCAACCAAGCCTCGAACAGTAAACAACCAGCCGCCGGCGATCTCATCGCGAATAGTTTGGACGATGGCTAGCCCATTCTCCGCGTTGTAGAACCAGCTGTCATTAGTGCTGATTTCAAACTCTGCGAAATGCGGATGGTCGCGGCTGTAGACGCGATCGATAAACGAGAGTGCCGCTGCGCGGAAACCTTTCATCGGGGCGCTTTCAACCGCGTCTGATCCATATCCCGAAGAATGTCGCGTGGCAACTACCTGTTGCCCCATGACTATTAGCTGGTCAGCTCGCGCAACGATTGCATCAAGGCTCATTGAAATTCCCCATGTGGGCCTAACGATTAAGCTAAGGGGCCGGCTTTAGCCGGTCCCAGCGAACGAAGTGAGCGCTTTGAGCGCATTGTTAGGTGCCTAACTTTGGGTGCCAAGAAATATGGATACTCCTAGCACTAATAGGAATATAGCAATATACCTAATTCGAACGGCACCAACAGACCAAAAAAGGAAAAAATGGCCTAGCATGCAGGACAGTTGAAACATAACACCGTACATCCCAGCATCTGTGCCGGGAGTGATCATTGACATCAGAAACGATATTGCCGGATAGGCGGTGAGTAGCATTAAGAAAAGCAGGTTGAACGTAAATCGTTGCTTTCTTGTAAATCGCTGAAATACACCGATTTCTAGATTTTTCACTGATTCCATGTAAGCACCTAACGTTCAGGTTAAGGGGCCGCGGAACGCGGTCCCGAGCGAGCGCAGCGAGCGGCCTTGAACCGCTAGTTAGGCGAAGATGCCCGGGCCGACGAGTTGTTGATTGCGGCACGATGGCCGAGCCGCTGCGAACTTTCAAGCACGTACTGCATAGCAGGAAAACACTTGTGCACGGCGCGTGTGCGCCAGCCAGGGCGGCGACGGGGCGATAGCCCGCACGACGATCACGGCGAGTTTGCCGGCCGCGCGGTAGATGCGGAATAAATACTGAGAGTGCGGTGACTAACCCAACTTCCATGTTTTGCACCGAGTCCAAAAGTTACTGACGCCTAACTATAAATAGACACCAATTGGTGCAATAACGCTTTCACGGGTTTGGCGGATAACATTCCTTGTCCTATTCACTAACCCCATCTAGGCTGCGTGTCGTAGCGGTCGGGTGACTGTATAAGGGAGTTATACACCATGGATGGAAAGCCTAAGCTGCTCGATCAAGTGCGGGAGCAGATTCGTTTGAAACACTACTCGATTCGCACGGAGCGAGTCTATTGCGAGTGGGTCAAGCGATTCATTCGATTTCATAAATATCGTCATCCTGTCGAAATGGAGGCGATTGAGGTAGAGGCGTTTCTTTCCGATCTCGCCATTCGTGGCAATGTGTCTGCGTCGACGCAAAATCAGGCACTGGCTGCATTGATGTTTCTTTATAAACAAGTCCTGAAGCTCAACTTGCCCTGGCTCGGTGAGGTCGTGAGGGCCAAGAAACCTGTGCGCTTGCCTGTGGTGCTGAGTGTTGGCGAAGTACAACAGGTGTTATCGCAGTTGCAGGGCGAACTGTGGTTGATTGCGAGTTTGTTGTATGGCTCAGGCATGCGGTTGATGGAGGTAATGCGGTTACGGGTTAAAGATGTCGACTTCTCCCGGCAGGAGATCTTGATTCGTGACGGGAAGGGTATGAAAGATCGGGTAACCGTATTGCCAGAACGTCTGCAGCCCGCATTGAAGCAACATTTGGCGGTGATCAAAGCTACTCATCAGGTGGAGCTACAGGCGGGGCGCGGAGACGTGTATTTGCCGTTCGCATTGGAGCGCAAATATCCAAAAGCTCCGTGGGAGTGGGCTTGGCAGTATGTGTTTCCAGCGTCGGGGCTATCGCTCGATCCACGCAGTGGCAAGACTCGCCGTCATCACGTGGACGAGAAGAGGGTGCAGCGAGCATTCAAGGCTGCGGTCGGGGCGGCGGGCATCGAGAAGTTGGCAACCCCGCATACGCTGCGTCACTGCTTTGCCACTCATTTGCTGGAGCGGGGTCAGGACATCCGTACGGTGCAGGAACTGCTGGGGCACGCCGATGTTAAAACGACCATGATCTATACCCATGTGCTCAATCGCGGCGGCTTGGGTGTCCGAAGTCCGCTGGATCACTGAGGGATGTTTGCGCCTGATGGGATCGGTGCGGATAAGTCGCAGAGCAACGCGTATTTCGGATATATAGCTTCTATATTCATTCAGACACGCCTTCCTCCCTTGTGTAGCCGACTCGGCCGGAGCAGGATGCGCCGACTATTTTCAGGACAGGAATGAGCCTTGATGTCGAATGCCGCCGTAGGCACCGCTGAGCAACACTCCGAAACCCATGCACGTTCTGGCGTTGGCCTGTTGGTGGCCGCCGTCGGGGTGGTGTATGGCGATATCGGCACCAGCCCGCTGTACACCATGAAGGAAGTGTTCATTGGCGGTTATGGCGTGCCGGTGAGCCATGACGGCATCCTCGGCGTGCTCTCGCTGATCTTCTGGTCGCTGATCTGGGTGGTGTCGATCAAGTACGTGCTGTTCGTGATGCGCGCCGACAACCAGGGCGAGGGCGGGGTGATGGCGCTGACCACTCTGGCTTTGCGCGCCGCCCAGGAGTACCCACGGCTACGCACGGTGCTGGTGATCTTCGGCCTGATCGGCGCGGCGCTGTTCTATGGCGACAGCATGATCACCCCGGCGATTTCCGTACTGTCGGCGGTCGAGGGCCTGGAGATCGCCTTCGACGGCATCGAGCACTGGGTGGTACCGCTATCGCTGATCGTGCTGGTCGGCCTGTTCCTGATCCAGAAGCACGGCACCGAGCGGATCGGCACGCTGTTCGGTCCGGTGATGGTGTTGTGGTTCCTGGCCCTGGCGGCATTGGGGCTGTATGGCATCTGGCAACAGCCTGAAGTGCTGAAGGCGGTGAACCCGGTGTGGGCGGTGAACTTTTTCATCGCCCATCCGGGTATTGGCGTGGCGATTCTCGGTGCCGTGGTGCTGGCGCTGACCGGCGCCGAGGCGCTGTATGCCGACATGGGCCACTTCGGCCGTAAACCGATCGCCCGCGCCTGGTTCATTCTGGTGCTGCCGGCGCTGCTGCTGAACTACTTCGGCCAGGGCGCGATGATCCTGGTCAACCCCGAGGCCGCGCGCAATCCGTTCTACCTGCTGGCGCCGGACTGGGCGCTGCTGCCGCTGGTGGGGCTGGCGACCATGGCCACGGTGATCGCCTCCCAGGCGGTGATCTCCGGGGCCTTCTCGCTGACCCAGCAGGCCATCCAGCTCGGCTATGTGCCGCGGATGGTCATCCAGCACACCTCGCGGCACGAGCAGGGACAGATCTATATCGCCGCGGTGAACTGGGCGCTGATGATCGCGGTGGTCCTGCTGGTGCTCGGTTTCGAGTCGTCCGGCGCACTGGCTGCGGCCTACGGGGTGGCGGTGACCGGCACCATGCTGTGCACCACGGTGCTGATGGGCGTGGTGATGCTGCTGCTGTGGAAATGGCCGCCGCTGCTGGCGGTGCCGCTGGTGCTCGGTTTCCTCGTGGTCGATAGCCTGTTCTTCGCCGCCAATCTGCCCAAGGTCGTCCAGGGCGGGGCGTTCCCGGTGCTGGCGGGGATCGCGCTGTTCATCCTGATGACCACCTGGAAGCGCGGCCGTCAGCTGCTGGTGGAGCATCTCGACGAAGTGGCGCTGTCGCTGCCAATCTTCATCGGCAGCCTGCGCAGCGATCCGCCGCACCGGGTCAAGGGCACGGCGGTGTTTCTTTCCGCGCGGCCGGATGCGGTGCCGCATGCCTTGCTGCATAACCTCCTGCATAACCAGGTGCTGCACGAGCAGGTGGTGCTGCTCACGGTGATCAGCCAGGACACGCCGCGGGTGGCGGAGGATCGGCGGTTTGCGGTGGACGCCTATGGCGATGGGTTCTTCCGGGTGACGCTGTACTTCGGCTTCATGGAAGAGCCCGACGTTCCCGCCGCGCTCGGCCTCTGCCACCTCAGCGAGCTGGACTTCAGCCCGATGCGCACCACCTATTTCCTCAGTCGGGAAACCATCATTCCGTCGAAAGTGGTCGGGATGGCGCGCTGGCGCGAGGTGTTGTTCGCCTTCCTGCTGAAGAACGCCAACGGCAATCTGCGCTACTTCAATCTGCCGTTGAACCGGGTGATCGAGCTGGGAACCCAGGTCGAAATCTAATTTTCGAAGCAGTCAGTCCACGGCGCGATTCCACACGGAATTCGCGCCGTTTTCTTTTCTGCGGAAGGCTCAGCTGCGCTTGGGCAGCATGCGGGTGAGCGTGTTGTCACGGCTGATGAAGTGGTGGAACAGCCCGGCTGCGGCGTGCAGGCCGATCAGCCAGTAGCCGATGGTGCCGGCCAGTTCATGCAGCTCCTTGATCTGCTCGGCCAACGGCGGATTCTTGCCGATCAGGGCCGGCAATTGCAGGCCGAAGAAGGGGATGGGCTTGGCGGCGGCACTGAGGATCAGCCAGCCGGCCAGCGGTGCGCCGATCATCAGGGCGTACAGGGCCAGATGCATGACTGTTGCCAGGCCATTCTGCCAGCCTGGCAAGGCCGGTTCGATGCGGGGGTTGGGCGCGATCAGGCGTGCGAACAAGCGCAGCCAGACCAACGCAAAAACGCTCAAGCCGAGCATGAAGTGCCATTGCTTGAGCAGCTCGCGGGTTTCGCTGCCTTTGGGGAAGTTGCCCTTCAGTTCGATGCAGGCATACACGCCGGCGATCAGCACGAGCATCAGCCAGTGCAGGGCGATGGACAGGCTCCCATAGCGGGAGGAGGTATTTTTCCAGCTCATCACGGCTCCTTTATTTCCGCTCTATCGGGCGGGTACTTGCCGAGCTTAACCGCTGACGCCGGAGTTTTCCTGGTTGACCTGAGCGGGGGTAGAGTCGCCTTGGCGTTGCCGTACGGCTTGTAGCAGGCGTTCAGCAAGGGCTGGGTAGTTCTCGTCGAAGTGGTGGCCGCCGGGCAGCTGCAAGCGTTCGCCCTCCGCGTCCGGCTGCGTGCAGCCGCTTTCCTCGGCTTCCTTCGCACCGTATACGCACAGCACTTTGGCGGTCGGTAGTTTGTTCAGTTCTGGCCCGGTACTGGCCTCTTGGCCGGCCTTGCCGAGCCAGCCCTGCACTTCGATCTCAAAGCTGCCGCTGCGCGCCAGGGCGAGCAGCAGAAGGGCGTCTACTTGCTGCTGATCGGCGGCCGGCAGTTGGTTGTAGAACGCCGGCAGTACATCGGCGCCGAACGAATAACCGGCCAGCACGAAGCGCTTGGCGCCCCACTGTTCGCGGTAGGTTTTCATCAGCTGGCTGATATCGGCGGCGCCTTGAACGGGGCTTTTGTGCTGCCAGAAGTAACGCAGCGCATCGATGCCCACCACCGAGTAGCCCCGCTGGGCCATTTGTTCTGCCACACCGCGATCCAGATCGCGCCAGCCACCATCGCCGGAATAGAACAGGGTGACGGTTTCCACCGGTTTGTTGGCCGGCACCTCGATCACCGGTAGAGCCTCGCCTGCGCCTTGCAGTAAGGCCTGCGACTGCTGGGCAAGCAGCTGCGGCAGCGTCGTGTCGTAATCGCTGATGCGGGTGCTGGCGTTGTTCTGATTGCGGGCGAAGGCGGCGCTGGCGGCGTCGGGGTTGTCGTTCCAGGCGATGCTCCAGTGGCCGTGCGCGGCTTGCTGCGGCAGCGCCGTGGGGCAATCGGGGTGTTGCAGGTCGAAGTCGATGGACAGGGCGTTTGCCTGGTCGCTGGTCTGGCCGGCGAGCCAGCGCCAGGCGAATGCCGCGCCCGGGCCGATCCCGGCAATTAACTGCGGCGCGCCGCCCAGCACGCGGCTGGCGGCTTGCAGACGGTGCTGTTGTGCAGGGCAATCGTTGGCCGGCAACTCGATCTGCAATAGACGCGCATTGCCGCGTTCGGCCAGCGCGAGCAGTTCGACATCGCTCAGCTGTTGCGCACCATTCACCGCCAGGAGCACTCGGGTCTTCGGTGCGTTGGCCGGCGTGGCGAGAGTCGCCGTGCTGCCGTCGGGCAATTTTTGCTGGGCGATCCGTGCGTGGGTGGTCGGGCGGCTCCAGAGCAGTAGGGCGGCGCCCAGGATAAGCACGATGAGGATAACCAGCAGATGTCGCCAATTGTGTTTGAGCATGGGAGCCTCAGCGTTTGACCAGGCCAGTCAGGCCGCCGGCGATCAACGCGGCGGTGTCGGCCAGCGCCACCAGTGGATCAAGCCCGGCGGGAACGGTCATGTAGCGCGGTTCCCAGGTCGGCTGGAACTTGTCCTTGAAGCGGCGCAGGCCCTGGAAATTGTAGAGCTGCTCGCCGCGGCGGAACACCAATGAGCCAAGACGCTGGGTCAGCGGTGCGCCGCGCCGTGGTTGCAGGCCGGAGAGCGGCACCATGCCCAGGCTGAAACGCGCATAGCCTTGCGTCTTGAAGTTTAGAATCAGGCCGAGCATGAGAAATTCCATGGTCAGTTTCGGCGCCTCAGGGTGCGCGCGCATCAGGTCGAGGCTGGCGAGCTCCAGGCTGTCAGTCTCCAGCAAATTGGCGAACGCCACGGCACGTCCCTCGAAGCGCACTACGGCGATGCGGAAGTGCTGCAGGTAGTCGGGGTTGAAACGACCCAGGGAAAAGCCTTTCTCGCGAACGTTTTTGCCGGTCAGCCAGGCGTCCGAGATGGCTTGCAGTTCGTCTAGCGGCGCTTGGCCGGCGGCGTGGATTTCCAGCGCCAAACCGTCGCGCTGGCCACGGTTCCAAGTGTAGCGCAGGTCTTTCATCTCCTTGCCCTTGGCTTCCAGGTCGAAGCGCTTGAGGTCGACGCGGGCTTCCTCACCGAGCTTCACAGCGCTGAGGCCGATGTCCATGTAGAACGGCAGGTTCTCCGCGCGCACCTGGTAGAACACCGGGCGGGCATGATGCAGGTCGCACAGATCACGGAACTGCCAGATCAGTTCGGCGCGCTGCAAGGCCGGGCCGATCGGATCGTACAGCGCAATCATGCTGCGCCCGCGGCGCGCGTACATGAGAAAGGCATCTTCGCCTTGCTCGCCACGATGAAATAGCAGGGCCTTGTCGCCGGTGAGCGCCAGGCCGCCGCCCGGCTGATCGGAAGCTTTGAGGATGCTGGCAGCGCGCGCCAGTTGTTCGCAGTTCGGGACGGCGATGGTGGGAGGCGCGGCGCGCAGCAGCCAGGTCAGCGCCAGCACCGCCAACAGCACGGCGCTGCCCAATGCGGCGCGCAAGGCGCGCGGTGCGTCGGCATCCAAAGCGAACTGCCACCACAGTTCATGGTTGTACGGCACATCCTGATAGGCGAACAGCAGCAGCCATACCGATGCGGCCAACACGCAGAGACTGGCGCCTACGTACAGCCAGGAGAAGGGCAGTTCCAGCAAGCGGCTAGGCCGGTAGAACGAGCCGCGGAACAGCGCTAGCAGTGAGGCGGTGAGTGTCAGCAGGCTGGCTTCTTCCCAATCGAAGCCTTTCAGCAGCGACAGCAGGGCGCCCACCAACAGCAGAATCAGCGTCAGCGCCCAGGCGGCAGAAAGGCGCCGGCGCAGGCCTTGGGCGAGTAACAGGCAGAGCACGCCGATCAGGCTAGCGCCAAGGTGCGAGGCATCGATCAAGCGATGCGGAATCAGGAAGCCGATGTGTTCGAGGCGCGTATCGATCGAAGGCGTGGCACCGGAAAACAGCAGCACCATGCCGGAGAGGAATACCAGCAACGACAGCACGGGGGCGCCCAAGCCAGACGCCACACGGAGCGGCGCCGCCATGAAGCGTCGCGCCTCGACCAGCAGGAGTAACAGACATGCCAGCAGCATCGGCGCCAGCACGTAGATCAGTCGATACAACAGCAAGGCGGCGGCGAGGGGCGCAGCGCCAATCTGCGAACCGAACGCGGCGAGGATGATCGCCTCGAACACCCCGACGCCGCCGGGCACATGACTGAGCTCGCCAGCCGCCAATGCCAGTAGATAGATCAGCATGAACACGCCAAATGCCGGCGCGGTCGGCAGCAGTAGGTAGAGCACGGTGGCCGCGGCGGCGACGTCCAGGGCGGTGATCAGCAGCTGCAGGGTGGTGAGTTTCCAGCCAGGGAGGCGAAAGCTGTGGCGGCCGAAAGCCACCATCAGGTTTTTCGCCATCGGTTGTTCGGCAAGTCGATGGCGCCAGATCACCCACGCCAGCGCGATATAGAGAATCACCACCGCCCCGGCGGTGGCGGCCAACAGCGGGCGGGATAGGTGCAGCGCGTTGGCTGCATCAGATAAATCGCTGAGCGTCGCCAGCGCCGCCAACAGCGGTAGCGCGCAGCCCAGCGACAGACTGGCGAACAGCGTCATTCGCGTTACGTCGCCGGCGCCCAAGCCATGCCGGGCATACAGGCGATAACGCACCGAGCCGCCGGACAGCCACGACAAACCCACCGCATTGCCGATTGCGAATGCGTTGAAACCACCGAACGCCAGCGCGCCCACTGGCAACTGGACATCTGCGTAGCGACTCGCCGACCACTCGTACCCGAGCAGAATCAGGAAGCCAACAATGGTTGCCAGCAGCGCCCCGATCAGCGCGCGTGCTGGGATGTTTAGCAATGACTCACGTAACGCATCGGGATCGAGTTCGTCGAGCAGATGTCGGCAAGCGATCAGCGCCATCACGAAGAGCAGCAGCGTGACGGCTAGGCCGATGGGTTGACGGTAAGTGCTGATGCGCTCGAACCAGCGTAGCCGTGTGGGATGAACAGGGGAGGCGGGAGCGGCGTGAGGCGGGGAGGGCGGAGCGCGCATAAATAACCTCAGTGATGGTGCGCCACAGAGTGGGGGCGAAACATCCAGTTACCAATAGCGAGATGCAAATAAAACTGTGCTCGTCGATCCGATCTGCGGCTGAGCGAGGTAATCATGTCTGGCAGTGTAGAGGGCGGGCACGGGTGGCCTGGGTCAGCTACCGCAGAACGCGGCGCGCGGGGTTTTCCAAATGCCAGATAGCAGAAGGCCCCGATTGCCAGTGACAATCGAGGCCTTTGCTTGAATTGGTTGCGGGAGCTGGATTTGAACCAACGACCTTCGGGTTATGAGCCCGACGAGCTACCAGACTGCTCCATCCCGCGCCGCCAATTCTACACCTGAGCGCGGTCCTGTCAACCGCTATTTGCTTTTTGGATCAAAGGCTTAGCGATAAAACAAAAATGGCAGAAAACAAAAAGGCCACTCGTTTGAGTGGCCTTCTTGTGAAATGGTTGCGGGAGCTGGATTTGAACCAACGACCTTCGGGTTATGAGCCCGACGAGCTACCAGACTGCTCCATCCCGCGCCGCACATTCTACAGCCGAAGAAGCTTGTGTCAACCAGGGATTTTGAAAAACTGTTTTCGCTCAGGCATTTAGCGCTGTTCGGATGGTACTCTTGGGTACTCCAGGCCATGCTGCGCGGGGCTTTGCAGGTTATTTAAATTAAATGGCCGGCAACTCGCTCGCCGGCTCGACCCGGTCGTAAATGCGGGTATCCGCTTGGCCGGCGGAGCGCACTGGTTCTCATAGCCTGTAAACAGGGTTGCATGCGCAAGATCATCCACATCGACGCCGATTGTTTTTACGCCGCCATCGAGATGCGTGACGATCCGCGCCTGGCCAATAGGCCAATGGCGGTCGGCGGGGCGGCGGATCGGCGGGGGGTGATCGCGACCTGCAACTATGAGGCCCGCGCTTATGGCGTGCGCTCGGCGATGCCGTCGGGCCAGGCACTCAAGCTGTGTCCGGACCTGTTGATCGTGCGCCCACGGATGGAGATCTATAAGGAGGTGTCCCGCGAGATCCATGGGATTTTCCGCGAGTACACCGATCTGATCGAGCCGCTGTCGCTCGACGAAGCCTATCTGGATGTCACGGACAGCCCGCATTTCGCTGGCAGCGCCACGCGTATCGCCCAGGATATCCGCCGCCGCGTGGCGCTGCAGTTGCACATCACCGTGTCCGCTGGCGTGGCGCCGAGCAAGTTTCTGGCGAAGATTGCCAGTGATTGGAAGAAGCCCAACGGGCTGTTCGTGATTACCCCCGATCAGGTCGAGGAGTTCGTGGCGGCGCTGCCGGTAAGCAAGCTGCACGGGGTGGGCAAGGTGACCGCCGACAAGCTGGGGCGCCTAGGCATTCATTCCTGTCTGGACCTGCGCGAGTGGAACAAGCTGGCGCTGGCTCGTGAGTTCGGCAGTTTCGGCGAGCGGCTGTGGAATCTGTCGCGCGGCATCGACGAGCGCCATGTGCAGGTCGATAGCCGGCGCCAGTCGGTCAGCGTGGAAACCACTTACGACCAGGATTTACCCGATCTCGAGGCCTGCTTGGCACATCTGCCTGGATTGTTGGAGGAGCTGGGTGGGCGTGTGGCCCGGCTGGACAGCAGCTATCGGGCGGATAAACCTTTCGTAAAGATCAAATTCCACGACTTTAGCCAGACCACGCTCGAGCAGGCTGGCGCCGCCCGCGACCTGGACAGCTACCGGCAGTTGCTGAGCACGGCTTTTGCCCGGGGCGGCAAACCGGTGCGTTTGCTGGGGGTCGGCGTGCGGCTGGTCGATCTGCGTGGCGTCAGCGAACAGCTGGAGCTGTTCGCGCGCTAGGGCACGTGCTCAGTCTTGACCCGGCCACAGGCGCATGGCGTCGCCTTGCGCCGGCCACAGGCGCAGGCCTTGGCTTTCCGAATAGTCCCAGCGCTGGATGGTGGCGAGCATCTCGAGAAAGCGCTGCTCCTGTTCCATCAACGCCGGCGCGCACATCTTGCGGGTACTGCCGGCCTGATCGAAGCTGAGTCGGTCGCCGTCCAGATGGTAGGTGGCGAACCAGTGGTTGCAGCCTGCGTTGCCGTAGGCGCGGCCATCCTTATCCAGTGTGAGGGTCAGGTGGCTGCGGTCGATCAACGGGCGTTTACCCAGCCATTCCACCTGATAGGTAGTTTGTTGCTCCAGAGCTGGCGGGGTCGCCGCGCAGCCCAGTAGGCCGATGCTAAGAATACCGAGCGCCAGAGTGCGGTTCATGTGGTCTCCTTCTGGCAGCGCGGGCACAGGTGGCGGCCGTCGCGGTTCTGCCAGTGCAGTTCTTGGATGCGCGCTTCGGCGGCTGGGGCTTGGGCGGATTTGCCCAGGCTGGAGTCGACGGCAAATTCGAAGTCCAGTGGCGTGTCGCAGCCATCGCAGCGCACTTGCCAGGTGAGGATAGCCAGTTCGCGGAAAACCGGCCCCTGCGCGACTGCGACCCACTGGCCGGGCGGATTGATCAGATGGCGGACCTTTTCCACCGTCAGGCGCATGCACAGGTCGCGGCTGCCCTTGAGCGTGACCAACAGAATGTCGCCGCTTTGCACCGAACCACCGTTGCCAGTGACTTGGTAACGCCCCGGCACCAGAGCGCGACATTCGGTCAGGGTATGTTGCGGGTTGAGCAGGTTGTAGCGGAAATCATGTTCGGCCATGGCGGCGGAGCTCGGCGGCAATCAATAAGCTGCGCATCTTACTACGCCTTCGCCGCTTGGCCGACTTTGCGACGGCCCGGCGATCCGGCGGCCCAGCGGTCCTGGCGCCGCCGCCTCATATCGACCGGAAAATGCTCTAGCAGGCCGTTGAAAAACTACTGCGCTCGGCTATCCCGCGTTGAAATCAGGCTCAAAATGCTCATTTACCACTCGTAAACTGCGCTTTTTCGCCTAACTCCGCCTTGTCTAGCCTTCGCTCGCTACGTTTTTCAACGGTCTGCTAGGCGTCGATTCTCGTCTCGGCGGCCAGACGGACAATTGCTGAATCCAGCTCGTCGAGGGCTAGGTTGGCGGCCGGATCGCTTTGTTTGAGCAGGGTTTCGCTGCGCTGGCAGGCGGCGCGCAATTGCGGCACACCGCAATAGCGGGTGGCGCCATGCAGGCGATGCACGCGTTCGATCAGCGCCAGGCGTTCGCCGGCCGCGCGGGCTTGTTTGATCGCCTGGCGATCGGCGGGCAGCCCGGCAAGCAGCATGCTCAGCATGTCCGCAGCCAGATCGGCCTTGCCGGCGGCCAGGCGCAACCCTTCTTCGCTATCCAGCACGCTCAGCGCGTTGCTTAGCGGCAGGTCATTGCGCTCGCTGTGCTGATTGCGCAACGCCAACCCCGTCCATTTGAGGACCACTTGCGCCAACTGCCGCTCGCTGATCGGCTTGGTCAGATAATCGTCCATGCCGGCTTGCAGCAGGGCGCGCTTCTCGTTGGCCAGGGCGTGGGCGGTGAGGGCGATGATTGGCAGCGCATTGCCATCCCGGCCCACTTCCCAGTGACGGATCGCTTCGGTGGTTTGGCGACCGTCCATGCCCGGCATCTGCACATCCATGAGCACCATGTCGAAACTGTGCTTCTGGACGATTTCCAGCGCCGCATAGCCGCTTTCCACGGCGACGACTTCGCCGCCCAGGCCCTCGAGCAGGGTCTGGACCAGCAGTAGATTGGCTGGATTGTCATCGACGCAGAGCAGGCGCGGTGCCCGACTGGCTTGCGGGGTAACCGTCTCGACCCGGGTCGGGCGCGGGCCGATCAATTCCAGCAAGGCTTGCTGCAACTTGCGGGTGCAGGCGGGTTTGGCTTGCAGCTGGCTGGCGGTATCGGGCAACAGTTCGTGATACAGCGCCTGTTCGGTGGTGGGGCAGAACACCAGGCTTTTGCAGTCGAGCCCTTCGAGATCCCAGAGCACCTGGTTGAGGCGCTCGGGCGGAAGATTCTGGGTATTGACGCCGAGCACCGCGAGACCAATTGGCAGGTCGCCGTGGCGCTGCGCGGTAACGGTTTCCAGCAATGTGTCGAGACTCGGCAGCTGCAGCACTTCCAGACCGCAATCTTCGAGTTGGTGGCACAGTGCCTGACGGGCTAATTCGTGGCGTTCCAGCAAGACCACCCGGCGACCCCGCAGCGGTGCGCGCGGCAGGTCTTCGGCATCTTCGCGACCTTTGGGCAGCGGCAGGCTGATCCAGAACTCCGAACCCTCGCCCGGGTTGCTGGTAACCCCGATTTCGCCGCCCATCTGTTCGATCAGCCGCTTGGAAATAACCAGGCCGAGGCCGGTACCGCCGGTCTGCCGCGACAGTGAGTTGTCCGCCTGGCTGAACGCCTGGAACAGCTTGCGCAACTCGTCGTCGGCCAGGCCGATGCCGGTGTCCTGCACACTGATGCGCAGCTGCGCCAGATCGGCGTTTTCGTCCTCGACCATGGTGCGTACGACGATGGAGCCGGCATGGGTGAACTTGATGGCGTTGCTGATCAGGTTGGTGAGGATTTGCTTGAGGCGCATCGGGTCGCCGATCAGCGCCAGCGGGGTGTCGCGGTAGACCAGGCTGACCAGTTCCAGCTGTTTGGCATGTGCGGCCGGGGCGAGCAGGGTGAGGGCTTCCTGCAGCAGGTCGCGCAGGTTGAATGGAATGTGCTCAAGAACCAGTTTTCCGGCTTCGATCTTGGAGAAATCGAGCACCTCGTTGATGATTCCAAGCAGGTTGTCGGCGGATTTTTCGATGGTGCCCAGGTAGTCCTGCTGGCGTGAACTCAGCTCGCTTTTTTGCAGCAAGCGGGTAAAGCCGAGAATGCCGTTTAGCGGGGTGCGGATCTCGTGGCTCATGTTGGCGAGGAATTCGGATTTGATCCGGCTGGCCTCCAGGGCCTCCTTGCGCGCGAAATCCAGTTCGATGTTCTGGATTTCGATGGTTTCGAGGTTTTGCCGCACGTCTTCGGTGGCTTGCTCGATGCTGTGTTGCAGTTCTTCCTGGGCGTTTTGCAGCGATTCGGCCATGCGATTGATGCCGGCGGCAAGGTCGTCCAGCTCATGGCTGCCGAGCGGCGGCAGGCGGGTTTCCAGGTGACCCTCCTTGAGCATGCCGACGCCGCGCTGGATCTGCAGCAAGGGTTCGTTGATGGTGCGGCTCAGGCGGACCGCCAGCAGCGCGGTGACGAACAAGCCGGCGACGATCAACAACAAACTGGCGAACAGGCTGCGATAGCCGCGCAGTAGCGTGCCGTGATGCGACAGCTCGAGTTCGACCCAGCCGAGCAGTCGCTCGTTGTCGTTAGATGGCTGACCGGTGGTCAGGCTGCGATGACGACCAAATACCGGCAGCAGAAAGCGGGTGGCGTCATTGCCGCTGCGCATCGCCAGTCTGTTGCCGTCGCCGCTGGGTAGCTGATTGAGCATGCTCGGCCCGGCGCTGGCCAGCAGCGCGTGTTCGGCGCTGAGAAAGGCGGTGGAGCGCATGTCTGGTTGTTCGAGGGTTTGCTTGGCGATGCGCTCCAGTTGCTCGCTATCACCTCGGGCCAGGGCGGGCGCGGCGAGTGGCGCGAGTTGTTCGGCGATCATTTGGCCGCGCTGCAGCAACTGGGTCTTCAGCTCCGCCAGTTGCACCCACGTGAAGTAGCCGCCGAGCACCAGCGCCATCAGGCTGACGGGCAGTAAGGTGAGCAGCAGTACGCGGCCCTTGAGGCCCAGATCCTTGAACACGCCGGCGCTTCCTTATGGTTTTTCGGCAGTGTAGCGATTCGTTGGATGGGAATCTTGCGCTGGTTTGGCCGAATACCCGATAAGGGGGGGCTCGGCGCAGATGGGCATCTGCCGCTTATATATGTCGGCATGGCATAAGTTGAAACGCTCTCGGCGATATGGCCAGCGGCGCTTTGTCGCTATCATAGGCAGCCCCGTCGCCTGTCTTGCGAACAAGATCATGACCCAGCAGTACCCCACTATCGCCGATTGCGTCGGCAACACTCCGCTGGTCCGCCTGCAGCGTCTGCCCGGCGCGACCAGCAATTCCTTGTTGGTGAAGCTCGAGGGCAACAACCCGGCCGGTTCGGTGAAGGATCGCCCGGCGCTGTCGATGATCACCCGCGCCGAGCTGAGCGGTGCGGTCAAGCCCGGCGACACGCTGATCGAAGCGACCTCGGGCAACACCGGTATCGCCCTGGCGATGGTGGCGGCGATCAAGGGTTACAAGATGATCCTGATCATGCCGGACAACATGACCGAAGAGCGCAAGGCGGCGATGACCGCCTATGGTGCCGAGCTGGTCCTGGTCAGCAAGGAAGAGGGCATGGAAGGTGCCCGCGACCTGGCGGAGAGCCTGCAGCGCGGCGGTCGCGGCATCGTCCTCGACCAGTTCGCCAACGGCGACAACCCGCTCGCGCATTACAACGGCACCGGCCCGGAAATCTGGCGCCAGACCGGCGGCAGCATCACCCATTTCATCAGCTCGATGGGCACCACTGGCACCATCATGGGCTGCTCGCAGTACTTAAAGGAGCAGAATCCGGCGATCGAGATCGTCGGCCTGCAGCCAATGGAAGGTTCGTCGATTCCCGGTATCCGCCGCTGGCCGGAGGAATACCTGCCGAAGATCTATCAAGCCGAGCGCGTCGACCGCATCGTCGACATGCAGCAGAGCGAGGCCGAGGACGTGATGCGTCGGTTGGCCCGCGAGGAGGGCATCTTCTGCGGTGTGTCCTCGGGCGGGGCGGTGGCGGCGGCGCTGCGCCTGTCGCGCGAAGTGGAGAATGCGGTGATCGTGGCGATCATTTGCGACCGGGGCGACCGCTACCTGTCGACCGGCATCTATGACACCCCCAACTGATCATGGCCAAGCGTAACGCAGGCCTGCGTTTCCAGCCGACTGGTGGTAGCCGCGCACCGGCGGTGCCGACGGGCAAGAAGCAGCGTTTGAGAATCGAACGCCTGGCCAACGATGGTCGCGGGGTCGGTTTCGTCGATGGCCGCAGCTGGTTCGTGTCTGGCGCCTTGCCCGGCGAGGAAGTTGAGGCGCGCGTGCTGGGCGCGCGCAGTCAGGTGGTGGAAGCTCGCGTTGAGCGCATTTTCACCGCCAGCGCAGAGCGCCGCAGCGAGCCGTGCGCCTATGCACGGCGCTGTGGCGGGTGCTCCGTGCAGCACATGGCCCACGCCGACCAACTCGCCCTCAAACAGCGCATGCTGGCCGAGCAATTGGAGCGCCTGGCTGGCGTGGTGCCGGACGAGTGGGCACCTCCGCTGGTCGGTCCGGAATTTGGCTATCGCCGGCGCGCGCGTATCGCCGTGCGCTGGGACGTGAAGAGTAAGCAGTTGGCGGTGGGCTTTCGCGCCGCGGCCAGTCAGGACATAGTCGCCATCGACGAGTGCCTGGTGCTGGTCGAGCCGTTGCAGCCGATTCTGCGTGGTCTGCCGGACGTCCTGCGACGCCTTGCGCGACCGCAGGCGCTGGGACATGTCGAACTGTTCAGCGGTACTGCCAACGTGGTGCTGGTGCGTCATATCGCGCCGCTGGGCGACGCCGATCTGGCGCTGTTGCAGACGTTCTGTAGCGCGCATGACGCACAGTTATGGTTGCACGGCACCGACGAGCCCCAGCCCTATCAAGCGCAGCAAACGCTCGGCTACCGTTTGGAGACATGGAACTTGCAGCTGAACTATCGCCCAGGCGATTTCGTCCAGGTTAATGCGTTGGTAAATGAGGCAATGATTGCCCAGGCACTAAACTGGTTGCAGCCGCAGGCCGACGAGCGAGTGCTCGATCTGTTCTGTGGGTTGGGCAATTTTGCTCTACCGCTGGCCCAACAGGTGAGTGAAGTAGTCGCGGTGGAAGGCGTGGCGGCCATGGTCGAACGTGCTGCTGGTAACGCGGCAGTCAATGGTTTGGTTAATGCGCACTTTTTCCAGAGCGATTTGTCGAATCCGCTTGCCGAAGCGAACTGGGCTCGGCAACCGTTCTCGGCAGTCTTGCTGGACCCGCCGCGCGATGGCGCCTGGCAAGTGGTTCAGCAAATCGGCGCCTTGGGCGCCAAGCGAGTGCTGTATGTGTCCTGCAATCCAGCCACTCTGGCGCGCGATGCCGCCGAACTGGTGAAGCAGGGTTACCGGCTAAAGCGTGCCGGAATTCTCGACATGTTTCCGCAAACGGCGCATGTCGAGGCAATGGCGTTATTCGAGGCGAGCTAGGCAGCTCGCGCAATCCGACTAGCCCATTTGAAGGCTGGCGATATTCGACGTGTGTGCCGCGCGTCGTGGGGAAGGTAGAAATGGTACAGGTTAGAGCGCACCAGCCGATCAACACCGACGGCAGCATCAACCTAGACGCATGGCTGGATCATGTCGTCAGTGTCGACCAGGCCTTGGATCGACAAGCCTTGCAGGAGGCCTGCGAGTTCGCCCGGGAGGCGGAACAGCAGGCCAACGCCGCAAAAAATCTGTGGGCAGAAGGCACGTCCAGTTTCCAGACCGGCCTGGAAATCGCCGAGATACTGGCCGATCTCAAGCTCGATCAGGAGTCCCTGGTGGCGGCGGTGATCTACCGGGGTGTGCGCGAAGGTAAGGTCACCCTCGAGGTCGTGCAGAAGCGCTTCGGCGCAGTGGTCGCCAAGCTGATCGAAGGCGTGCTGCGCATGGCCGCGATCAGTGCCAGCCTGAATCCACGCGAATCGCTGGTGCTCGGTTCCCAGGCGCAGGTGGAGAACCTACGGCGGATGTTGGTGGCGATGGTCGACGACGTGCGCGTCGCGCTGATCAAGCTAGCCGAGCGAACCTGCGCGATCCGCGCGATCAAGAATGCCGACGACGAAAAACGTCACCGCGTGGCCCGCGAGGTTTTCGACATTTACGCGCCTTTGGCGCACCGTCTCGGCATCGGGCATATCAAGTGGGAGCTGGAGGACCTGTCCTTCCGCTACCTGGAACCCGAACAGTACAAACAGATCGCCAAGCTCCTGCACGAACGGCGCCTGGATCGTGAGCGCTTCATCAGCGACGTGATGACGCAACTCAAAGGCGAACTCGGCGCCGCCGGTATCCAGGCCGACATCAGCGGCCGGGCCAAGCATATCTATTCGATCTGGCGAAAAATGCAGCGCAAAGGTCTGGATTTTAGTCAGATCTACGACGTGCGCGCGCTGCGCGTGCTGGTCCCGCAAGTGCGCGATTGCTACACCGCGCTGGGCATAGTGCACACCTTGTGGCGGCACATTCCCAAAGAGTTCGACGACTACATCGCCAACCCCAAGGAAAACGGCTACCGCTCGCTGCACACCGCGGTAATCGGTCCGGAAGGCAAGGTGTTGGAGGTGCAGATCCGCAGCCACGCCATGCACGAAGAGGCCGAGCTGGGGGTCTGCGCGCACTGGCTCTACAAGGGTACCGACGTCAAATCCGGCTCCAATCACTACGAAGAGAAGATTTCCTGGCTGCGGCAGGTCCTCGAGTGGCATGAGGAGCTTGGCGATATCGGCGGCTTGGCCGACCAGTTGCGCATCGACATCGAACACGATCGGGTCTACGTCTTCACCCCGGACGGGCATGCCATCGATCTGCCCAAAGGCGCCACGCCGCTGGATTTCGCCTATCGCGTGCACACTGAAATCGGTCACAACTGCCGCGGCGCCAAGATCAATGGGCGCATCGTGCCGCTCAACTACAGCCTGCAAACCGGCGAGCAGGTGGAAGTAATTACCAGCAAGCACGGTACGCCAAGCCGTGACTGGCTGAACGGCCACCTCGGCTACATCACCACCTCGCGGGCCCGGGCGAAGATCGTCCATTGGTTCAAGATGCAGGCGCGTGACCAGAACGTCGCCGCCGGCAAGACCATGCTCGAGCGCGAATTGTCTCGGCTGGCATTGCCACAGGTCGACTACGAACGACTGGCCGAGAAGGCCAATCTGAAGACTGCCGAGGATTTGTTTGCTTCACTGGGCGCCGGTGATTTGCGTCTGGCCCATTTGATCAACTACGCCCAGCAAATGGTCGAGCCCGAGCGCGGCAGCGAGCAGCTGGAGCTGATTCCGCGCCGGCACTTTGCGCACAAGCCGGGTAAGCGCGGGGACATCCAGATCCAGGGCGTCGGCAATCTGCTGACGCAGATGGCTGGCTGCTGCCAACCGCTACCGGGCGATGCGATCGTCGGCTATATCACTCAAGGGCGTGGCGTCAGTATTCACCGTCAGGACTGCGCTTCGGTGTTGCAGTTGAGCGGTCGCGAGCCGGAGCGGATCATCCAGGTCAGCTGGGGGCCGGTGCCGGTGCAGACCTATCCGGTCGACATCCTAATTCGTGCCTACGACCGCGCGGGGCTGCTGCGCGATGTGACCCAGGTGCTGCTCAACGAGAAAATCAACGTGCTGGCGGTCAATACCCGTTCGAACAAGGAAGACAACACAGCAGGGATGTCGTTGACCATCGAAATCCCGGGTCTGGATGCCCTTGGTCGCCTGCTCGGGCGGATTGGTCAATTGCCTAACGTGATCGAAGCGCGCCGCAACAGAAATGTTCCGTAGGATGGCTTGGGGGCAGCGACCATGGTCGTCTGCCCGAGCTGCACAGGATTTGCCATGTACCAACTCAATGACCTTCTGCACCTGATGGCCCGGCTGCGTGATCCGCAGCACGGCTGTCCGTGGGATCTGAAGCAGTCTTACGCGACCATCGTGCCGTACACCATCGAGGAGGCTTACGAGGTCGCCGATGCCATCGAGCGCAATGATTTTGAGCATCTGCCAGGCGAGCTCGGCGACCTGTTGTTCCAAGTGGTGTATTACAGCCAGTTGGCGGGTGAGGAAGGGCGGTTCGGCTTTGCCGAGGTGGTCGACGGGATCACCCGCAAGTTGATCCGTCGCCATCCGCATGTGTTCGTCGATGGCGACTTGTACGGCACCCCGGATGTCGCGCGGCTCAAAGAAGCGGCAGTCAAACAGCGCTGGGAAGAGCTCAAGGCCGAGGAGCGTGCCGCCAAGGCGCCAGTGCCAGAGCAGTTGTCGCTGCTCGACGACGTGCCGGCTGCGCTACCGGCGCTGTCGCGGGCGGTGAAGTTGCAAAAGCGCGCGGCGCAGGTGGGTTTCGACTGGCCCGAGGCGCTGCCGGTGCTCGACAAGCTCCACGAAGAGCTGGGCGAAGTGCTGGAGGCGATGAGCAGCAACGATCCGCAGGCGATTGCCGAAGAAGTCGGCGACTTGCTGTTTGCGGCCACCAACCTGGCGCGACATCTCAAGGTCGATCCGGAAACCGCGCTACGCGCGGCCAATAGTAAGTTCGAGCGACGTTTCCGCTTCATCGAACAAGTCCTGCGCGAGCGCGGTGTGCGTCCGGAAACCTGCAGTCTCGAAGAGCTGGATGGCTTGTGGAGCGACGCCAAGCGCGAAGAAAAGAAACTCCAGGGCTGCGGCTGAAGCGCTAGCGAATCGGGCAAGTCGCGAGGCATCGCTGGTCAATGAACGTCGTAGCTGCAAGGCTTTTGCGCTTGCACAACTGCAGTGCAAGCCGGAGGATTAGCCCCCCATGAAACTTCCCTTGAACCGTTTTGCCCGGGCAGTCCGGGCTGTTGGATGACGTCAAACGATGAGCATTTCATTGCGCGACCAGCTGCTGAAAGCCGGACTGGTCAACGAAAAGCAGGCCAAACAGGCCACCAAGCAAAAGCAGAAGCAGCAGCGCCTGGAGAAGAAGGGCCAAGTCGAAATCGACGACGCCCAGAGGCAAGCGGCATTGCAGGCGATGGCCGACAAGGCTGCCCGCGATCAGGAACTGAATCGCCAGCAGCAAGAAAAGGCGCAGAAGAAGGCCGAAGCCGCCCAGATCAAGCAATTGATCGAGCACAGCCGTTTGCCCAAGCTGACGACCGAGGACTACTACAACTTCGTCGACGACAAAAAGATCAAGCGCCTGTCGGTCAACAGCTTGATGCGCAACAAGTTGAGCAGCGGCTCACTAGCGGTGGTCCGTCATGGCGGTGGCTACGAAGTCATTCCTCGCGAAGCGGCGCTGAAGATCCAGGAGCGCGACCCTAATCGCATCGTTCTGCTTAACACCTCCACCGAGGTGGCGGACGCAGATGACCCGTATGCTGCTTATCAGGTACCTGACGATCTGATGTGGTGAACGATGCGCATAAAAAAGCCGGGCATTTGCCCGGCTTTTTTATGCGGCGTGAAACTTATTCGCTGCGGCCTTTAACCGGCTTACCGTCGACCGTGCCGTCTTGCAGCATGATCTGGTATTCCTTGCCGTCTTTCTCAACCTGTTGTAGGCGCACGAGCAGGTAGTCCCAGTCCTTGGCAAACCACAGCACCGTTTTGCGGGCGCTTTGGGTGGGGTCGCGCACGCGTTCGACCTTGATCGCGTCGACCAAGCCAGCCTTGGTTTCCACTACTTCTTCGCCCAGCACGCGGAAGTCATAGGTTTCGATTTCATCGCCATCGATCACCTGGTAGCTCATGCTTTTCTTGCCGGCGGCGACGTCGTGTTGCAGGGCGAGTTGGTAGGTCGATCGGTCCTGTATGCCGCGATTTAGTGGCATGCGGATCTGGTTGCCACGCTCGCTGCCAATGATCTGCTTTTCATTCCAGTCGAAATCCAACTCGATCTGTTTGCCTTTGCCCAGACCGCCTCGGCTGAAACGGTAGGTTTGTGGCAGGAAGGTTCCGTTATCGAAGCGAAAGATGCTCTTCTCGGACAAGCTGGCGACCAGCATGGACGCTTCGAAATTAAGCTGCCAGCGTCCATCCGCTTCTGCCTTCAGGCTGCGTACGGCGCTACCGCCGACCGGTACTTGTTTCCAGTCCGCGGTGTAGCTGGCAGAAAACGGCTTGAGCTCCAGGGCGGCATGGGCCGGCAGGGCGAGGGCGGCAAGAGCGAGCAACAGGGCGCGCAGCATAGAGTCTCCTAATTCCGTATCAGGTAGCCGGTGGCCGGCAGCGGTTGCCCATCCAGCATGGCGCCGTATTCGCCAAGGCGCAAACGGTCGTGAGCGAACCAGCCGACGGCCAGTGGGTAAATGTGATGTTCCTGCACATGTACGCGCTGGGCGAGGCTGCCGGGCGTGTCATCCGACTGTACCGGGATTACCGCCTGTACGACCAGAGGGCCGCCATCGAGTTCCTCGGTAACGAAGTGCACGCTGCAGCCATGTTCGGCATCGCCAGCCTCGAGCGCACGCTGGTGGGTGTGCAGGCCTTTGTATTTGGGCAGCAGCGAAGGATGGATATTCAGCAGCCGGCCTTGGTAGTGGCGGACGAACGCGGGGGTGAGGATGCGCATGAAACCAGCCAGCACCACCAATTGCGGATCATGCCGGTCGATCAGCTCGATTAGCGCCGCATCGAAGGCTTCGCGACCGTCGAAGGCTTTGTGATCCAGCACTTCGGTAGCGATGCCTGCGGTTGTCGCCCGGATCAGGCCATAAGCCTCGGCTCGGTTGGAAATCACCGCGCTGATTCGCGCGGGATTGTCATTGCCCTGCAGGTTGTCGATCAACGCCTGCAGGTTGCTACCGGAACCGGAAATCAGCACCACCACGTTGCACGGTGCCGACATCAGTGAGCCTTGAGGTTGTTGAGCACGACGCGTTCGGCACCCTCGGCGCCCTGGCTGATCTGGCCGATCACCCACGGTGCTTCGCCCGCTTCACGCAGCACATGCAAGGCGTTATCGACCTGTTCCGGGGCGATGCAGATGACCATGCCGACGCCACAGTTGAGCACGCGGTGCATTTCGGTTTCGTCGACGTTGCCTTGTTGCTGCAGCCAATCGAAGACCGCCGGGCGTTGCCAACTGGCGACGTCGATCAGCGCCTGAGCTCCTTCCGGCAGAACGCGCGGGATATTGTCCAGCAGACCGCCGCCGGTGATGTGGGCCATGGCCTTCACGGCGCCGGTATCCTTGATCAGCTTGAGCAGCGGCTTGACGTAAATCCGTGTCGGCGCCATGAGCAGATCGGTTAGCGGCTTGCCATCGAGCTGGATGCTCTCGATGTCGGCGCCAGTCACTTCGATGATCTTGCGGATCAGCGAGTAGCCATTGGAGTGCGGACCGGAGGAGGGCAGCGCGATCAGGGTGTCGCCAGCCTGCACTTTGGAGCCGTCGATAATTTCGGCTTTCTCCACCACGCCGACGCAAAAGCCGGCCAGGTCGTAATCTTCACCTTCATACATGCCAGGCATTTCGGCGGTCTCGCCACCGACCAGCGAGCAGCCGGCCAGTTCGCAACCCGCGCCAATGCCGGTGACCACAGTGGCAGCCACATCGACGTTGAGCTTGCCGGTGGCGTAGTAGTCGAGGAAGAACAGCGGCTCGGCACCGCATACGATCAGGTCGTTGACGCACATGGCGACCAGATCCTGGCCGATGCTGTCGTGTCGGTTGAGATTCAGCGCCAGGCGCAGCTTGGTACCGACGCCGTCGGTGCCGGAAACCAG
Source organism: Pseudomonas sp. LS44 (assembly GCF_024730785.1). NCBI lineage: Bacteria > Pseudomonadati > Pseudomonadota > Gammaproteobacteria > Pseudomonadales > Pseudomonadaceae > Pseudomonas > Pseudomonas sp. LS44. The sequence goes on along the minus strand of NZ_CP102830.1, from coordinate 3,030,611 downwards.
CACTGGTTGTTTGTAGCCGGCCGGGATCTCGCAGAGCGCGCCGAAGCCGCCCAAACCGCCCATGACTTCCGGACGCGCAGTGCGCTTGGCCACGCCCTTGATGCGTTCGACCAGGGCTTCGCCCGCATCGATATCTACACCGGCGTCCTTGTAGCTGATGGAGGGTTGCTTGCTCATAGATCCAGGCCTTTGAGGGAATTCAGAGGGGCGACCGCTGCCGGTCTGCGAAGGCGCGCGATTTTAGCAGGCTTGCCCGCCAGCGGCCATCGACGCCTATGGATGGTTGCCAATTGGAAGGTGGCCCAGAAACCAGCGGTTGCTGGTCCAGAGTCGCCTGTTTAAGGTATAGCTCCTGTGATCTGAAGCCTTGTGAGAGCCCCATGCGCGTCTTAGTCCGACTGTTCTGCCTTTGGCTGACCCTGTTCAGCGTGCCGTCCTTCGCGGCCGCAGTCGCCGACCTTTATCAGGTGCGCGAGCCGGTTGCCAGCCAGGGTCCGGAGGAGCGCGCCGCAGCGCTGACCCGCGCGTTGGATACCTTGGTGCTGCGCTTGACCGGGGACAGCAAAGCCGCTCAACAGCCGGTGCTGGCGGCGTTGCGCAAAGATCCGCAGCAAGTTGTCAGCCAGTACGGTTATGAGAGCGGTCCGCCGCAGGTGCTGGTGGTGGATTTCGATCCGGTGAGCACCGATCGCAGTCTGCGTCAGGCAGGGCTGTCGCTTTGGGGTGCCAATCGGCCGGCAATTCTCGCTTGGTGGCTGAACACTTCCGCTGAAGGCGCCAGTCTGGTCGGCGATGGTCAGGCCAGCGCCGCGCCGCTGCAACGTGCTGCCCAGCATCGCGGTCTGCCGCTGCGTCTGCCGTTAGCGGACTTGAACGAGCAATTGGTCGGTACCTCGGAAAACCTCGCATCAGGTCAGCCCGATGCCTTGCGCCAGGCATCCGAACGCTATGCGGCGGATGCCGTGCTGGCGGTCGACGCACACCAGGACGGTGAGCAATGGCAGGCCCCGTGGCACCTGTGGCTGGGCGACAAGCACGAGCAAGGCAGTGCTCAAGGCGCTGACCTGGATAGCGTGGCCGATGCGGTGCTGCTGGCGGTGAGCGAGCGCTTGGCGTCACGGTTTGCGGTGGCACCGGGTTCGTCGGCCGGCAATCTGACCTTGGAGGTACAGGGCGCTGATATTGCCCGTTACGCCGAGCTGAGCCGTTTGCTTGAGCCGTTCGACGCACGCCTGCGTCAGGTAGTCGGCGATCGTTTGGTGTTTGCCGTCAATGCCAACGCTGATCAGCTGCGCGCCCAGTTGGCCCTGGCGCATTTGCAGGAAGCCGCTGCGACTACGGCGCCGGTCGATGCCGCGCAAGCGCCGGCCGCGGGTACCGCGCCGATGCTGCAGCCGCGCGACGACGTCCTGCGTTTCCGCTGGTAGCCGATGCCACCGCGGGCCTCCACCATGCGGTGGCTGCTTTTGAGCGGTAACGACTGATGTACATCCGTTCTATGCCAGGAGGCACCACATGAGTATTTCCCGACACTGGCCGTGGTTGCTCGGGCTGATCCTGCTGGGCGGATTGCTGTATTTGCTGCACCCGATTCTTTCTCCCTTCCTGATCGGCATCCTCTTGGCTTATCTCGGCGATCCGCTGGTCGATCGGCTAGAGCGCTGGCGACTGTCGCGCACCTGGAGCGTGGTGGTGGTGTTCACGCTGTTCAGCGTGCTGCTGCTGGTTCTGTTGCTAGTGCTAATTCCCATGCTCGGCCGGCAGTTGGTGCGCCTGTATGAACTGGCGCCGCAAATGCTTGATTGGCTGCAGCACACGGCGTTGCCCTGGATGCAGGCCCGCCTGGGCTTGGCCGAGAATTTCTGGCGTTTCGATCAGTTGAAGGACACGCTTTCCGAACATTTGGGCAAGACCACCGATGTGGTGGGTCTGGTGCTGGCTCAGGCGACAGCATCGGGTCTGGCGTTGATGGGCTGGTTGGCCAATCTGCTGTTGATTCCGGTGGTGAGCTTTTATCTGCTGCGCGATTGGGATGTGCTGGTTGCCAAGCTGCGGGGCCTGCTGCCGCGCAGCAGTGAGGAGCACGCCGTGCAATTGGCCGGTGAGTGTCATGAGGTATTGGGCGCGTTCTTGCGTGGCCAGTTGCTGGTAATGCTGGCGCTCGGCATCATTTATGCGGGTGGCTTGATGCTCATGGGCCTGGAATTGGGCTTGCTGATCGGCCTGCTGGCCGGGCTGGCCAGCATCGTGCCGTACATGGGCTTCGTGGTGGGTATCGGGGCAGCGATGATCGCCGGCCTGTTCCAGTTCGGTGTGGAGTTTTATCCGTTATTGGGCATCGTGGCGGTATTCATCGTTGGGCAATTGCTCGAAGGCATGCTGCTGACGCCGATGCTGGTCGGTGACCGGATCGGCATGCATCCGGTGGCGGTGATCTTCGCGATTCTCGCCGGTGGTCAATTATTCGGCTTCACCGGCGTTCTGCTGGCCTTGCCAGTGGCCGCAGTGATCATGGTTTTGCTGCGTCATGTGCATGATTTCTATAGACTTTCAGACCTGTATCGCGAACCCGTCGAGGGTTCCGAAGAATCGGTCAATCCACCATGAAACCTATTCAGTTGCCCTTGGGCGTCCGTCTGCGCGATGACGCCACTTTCGCCAACTACTATCCCGGCGCCAATGCGGCGGCGCTGGGCTATGTCGAGCGTCTCTGCGAAGCCGATGCGGGTTGGACGGAGAGCCTGATCTATGTGTGGGGTGGCGAAGGGGTGGGGCGCAGTCATCTGCTGCAAGCCGCCTGTTTGCGCTTCGAGCAGCGCGGCGAGCAGGCAGTTTATCTGCCGCTTGGCGACGTGGCCGAATACGGCCCGGCGCTGCTGGATAATCTTGAGCAATGCGAGTTGGTCTGCCTCGATGACCTGGATGCCGTCGCCGGTAATGATGAATGGGAGGAAGCGCTTTTCCACCTGTTCAACCGCCTGCGCGACAGCGGCCGCCGCCTGCTGCTGGCCGCCAGCACATCGCCGCGCGAACTGGCGGTGGACCTGGCCGATTTGCAATCGCGGTTAAGTCTGGCGTTGGTGTTCCAGCTGCAATCGCTGTCCGATGAGGACAAGCTGCGCGCCTTGCAGTTGCGTGCCTCGCGGCGCGGCCTGCACCTGACCGACGAGGTCGGGCGTTTCATCCTGACGCGCGGCACGCGCAGCATGAGCGGCTTGTTCGAGTTGCTCGAACGTCTCGATCAGGCCTCGCTGCAGGCGCAGCGCAAATTGACCATTCCCTTTCTCAAGGAAGTGCTGGACTGGTAGCGCTGGTGCAGGCTTGAGCTAAGGGGCTTGTCCGCGAACGAGTTTCGCCCCCCCCCAGCCGCTGATATTTACTCGCCGGCCAGCTTGCGGTCGTACTGAAAGCGCCAGCGCGTGTACATCAGTGCCGCGCAGAACAGCGTCACGCTGAGCAAGGTTTCTAGTCCGCCAAACAGCCGCTTGGACGGGTCGAACATCGCCAGTACACCCTGGATGAAATACAGGTTGATCACAAAACAGGTCCAGGCGTGCGCCCGCGCCTGGCCGGCCAGCATGCCCGGGGTCAGCAATATCAGCGGAATCATCTGGAACGCCAGAATGATCCACATGAGTTTGCCGGGAATGCCGGCGTAGCCCACCGTCCACACCGCAATCAGCAGCGCCAAGGCGAAGTAGCTGACCAGGCTGATGAGGCGGGAAATCTTCACGCGAGGCTGCAGCCACTCCAGGGAGGGCAGGGGTTTTGCTTGCTTAGCCACGGCCACGCTCCAGTTCCAGGGCGGTTTGCGCCAATCGCCGCCCGAGCGAGCGACAAAGAATGTTTTCATGTTCGTCGAGCGGTCGTTTACCGTCGGTGCCGGCGTGGTGGCTGGCACCGTAAGGCGTGCCGCCGCCACGGGTTTCCAGCAACGCGGACTCGCTGTAAGGCAGGCCGGTAATCAGCATGCCGTGATGCAACAAGGGCAGGAGCATCGACAGCAAGGTGCTCTCCTGGCCACCGTGTAGGCTGGCCGTGGTGGTGAATACCCCCGCCGGCTTGCCGACCAAAGCACCGGTCAGCCACAGGTTGCTGGTGCCATCGATGAAATATTTCAGCGGCGCGGCCATGTTGCCGAAGCGGGTCGGACTGCCGAGCGCCAAGCCTGAGCAGTTCTTCAAATCATCCAGCGTGGCATACAGCGCGCCATCCTCCGGAATGCTCGGTGCAACGGCTTCGCACTCGGTGGAAACCGCGGGTACGGTGCGCAAGCGCGCCTCCAGGCCACCCAACTCGATACCGCGAGCGATCTGCCGGGCCATTTCGGCCGTGGCCCCGTGGCGGCTGTAATAGAGCACCAGGATGTAAGGCGTGCTCATGACAGAATCTCCAGGACTCGCTCGGGCGGACGGCCGATTACCGCTTGGTCACCGGCGATCAGGATGGGGCGTTCGATCAGCCGTGGGTGGGCGACCATTGCCGCAATCAGCTGCTCTTCACCGAGCTGCGCGTCAGCCAGGTTGAGGGTTTTGTATTCGTCCTCACCGCTACGCAGCAGTTGTCGCGCGCTCAGCCCCAGCTTGCTGAGCAGGCTGCGCAACTGATCGGCATCGGGAGGCGTTTCCAGGTAACGGACGATGGTGGGCGCGAGGCCGCGGGCTTCCAACAGTTCCAGCGCGGCGCGAGATTTCGAGCAGCGCGGGTTGTGATAGAGAGTCAGATCGGTCATTTGCATGTCGCATCGGCTATGAAGTGGCGGCTATTCTACCCGCGTCGACGGAGCTGTCTGCATGGCCGGCATGCGCGTTGCGTCGACTGCCCGTCGCTAAGGAGAAGGCATGCGCCAAGGTTTTGCTGAAATGGTGGAGTTCTGGCGCTTTCTGGCGCAGCGCTTTATCGATGATCGGGCGCCCAACAGTGCCGCGGCACTGACCTATACCACCTTGTTTGCGGTGGTGCCGATGATGACCGTGACCTTTGCCATGCTCTCGGCCATTCCGGTGTTTCAGGGCGTCGGTGAGCAGATCCAGAGCTTCATCTTGCGCAACTTCCTGCCGGCGTCCGGGGAGACGGTCCGTGATTATCTGGCCAGCTTCACCGCCCAGGCCCGTCAGTTGACGTGGCTTGGGGTGATCTTCTTGGTCGTCACCGCCTTCACCATGCTGGTCACCGTAGAACGAGCGTTCAACACCATTTGGCGAGTGCGCCAGCCGCGTCGCGGTGTATCCAGCTTCCTGCTGTATTGGGCGATTCTCAGTCTGGGGCCGTTGTTGCTGGGCGTCGGTTTTGTCGTCAGCACCTACATTGCCTCACTGTCGCTGATTTCCGGACCGGATGCGCTGATCGGGGCGAGAACGTTGCTGGGTTTCGCCCCGCTGATGTCCAGCATTGCGGCCTTCACGCTGATATATGCGACCGTGCCGAACACCCGAGTACCGTTCAAACACGCCTTGATCGGTGGCGTGCTGGCGGCGGTGCTGTTCGAACTGGCAAAGATGCTGTTCGGCCTCTATGTGCGCCTGTTCCCCGGCTATCAACTGATTTACGGCGCATTCGCCACGGTACCGTTGTTCCTGTTGTGGGTGTATTTGTCCTGGTTGATTGTCCTGCTGGGTGCCGAACTGGTCTGCAACCTGTCCAGCTCCTGGCAATGGCGGCGACGGGCAGTGCCGCGTTTACTGGTGATACTGGGGGTTTTGCGGGTCTTCCATGACAGCCAGCTGCGCGGCGAGCTGGTCAGCCATCGCAAAGTGCAGAACCAAGGCTGGCTGCTGCCGGAGGATGAGTGGGACGAAATACTCGACTTTCTGGAAGGTGAGCAGTTGATTTGTCGTGCCAGCGGTGGAGCGTGGGTGCTGTGTCGGGATTTGTCGAATTACAGCTTGGCGCAATTGATCAGCCGCAGTCCCTGGCCGTTGCCGCGTTTGGAGCAATTGCCCAAAGAACTAGATGAATCTTGGTACGCGGCTCTGCGCTCGACCTTGGAAAATTTTCACCGGCAGCAGCACGACCTATTTGGCGCGAGTCTGGCGCAGTGGCTGCAAACGCATACGACAGAGGCCCCCAGAGTTTCCTCTCGCTAGGTGACGAAAAAAGTCAGTTTGCGGCGCGTTGCTTCGCCCTTGCAGAAAGATTTCCCTTGGCAGGCAGCTGCATTGCCATCTACCGCAAGTTGGCATGCTTCTGGCTCTGTTGCATGGGTTGCCATCATGTTGTCATCAGGCATGGACTGCCTATAGGGAAAGCGAGATGAGTCGTACGCCGGCAAAAGTGCTTCATCTGCAAAAGTGCAAGCCAGAGCAGGCGCTGGAGAGTCTCAATCGGCTCACAGGGCTGAGTTTTAGTCGCTGGCCAGAGTCGCTGTGTAGTGCTGATCAGGCCGATGCACAGCAAATAGCTGAGCCGCTCGGTTTCGAGCTCAGTGCGGCGTTGGAAGGTGTTCAGCGTAGAAAGCAAGTCCCCGCGTGATGCGGGGTTTAGGGATGGGATCAGGCGAGTGCTTGCCGAGTCTCGCCAACTGCCTGCTCGACTGCCTGAACGAACAGTTCGTCGACCACCAGACTTCTTACGCTCACCGCCGAGCGCAGTAGAACCTGCATATCCTTGATTTTCTGCTTCACCGGCAACCGCGCTATGCCCGATAAGAGAATCTTGTCGTTGGCGTTGACCTTGCCATGGTCGACGCTTACCTCGCGGCGTACCTCGCCGTCCTGGTAACAGACCAGCAGCGATACTGGAAGGTTGGCCAGGCCGGGCAGATGCAACCAGCTGGCGACATTGTATTCGGCGACTCGTCCCTCATAAGGGGTGACGATCAAGCGGGCTGCATCGCTGATGCGTGAAGGTACGCTGCCGATCAGCTTGTCGTGAGCTTGGGTCATGGCGGGGTTCCGGCGGACTACGGTGAAAATCGCCGCTTGGCAGGGCCCAAGCGTTGCTTACGCTGATTATAAGCACGCTCGTTCTGCTGAAACTGTGAGCTTGGCCGCTGGTCGGCGTGACCTGTCTCGCAGTTGGTGTTACGCCAGTTTCAGCGGATAACGCGCTACCAAGGGCGTCGTCAGGTTGGCACGGGGCAGCGGGACGATGGCCTGATTGGTCACGCTGGCCAGTTGCAGCCAAAGATTCTCGCCTTCGACGAATTGTCCGTTCGGTAGCCAGAGCCCGTGGTGCCAGGCATTGCCTGGTACCGGAGTGCTCTGCAGGACGCCGGGATGTGTTTGGGCGCTGGGTGCACGCCGCAACCAGACCGGCCGCGGCAAGCCTTTGAGATAGCGGATGCCGAGGTGTAGCCCCTCGAGGTTGATATGGCGCCAGCGGATCACCGCCAGCGTTGGTGTGCCGGTGGAGCTCAGTAAGAGCAACAATTGGCCAATCGGCAATCGCGCACCCAAATCGACATTGCAGAGCAGGCGTGCGCCACCGGGACTGGAGTCGAGTATCTGCGCAGGACTCTGGTTGGGGCGTTGTTCAAGCAACTGGGCATGAATGGCGGCCAAGCCTAGGATCAATTGGCAATCGCCTTGTTGATCGGTACGCAGATGACGCCGTTGCTGGCGTCCCAGCCAATGTTGATGTACGCGCTCGAGAACCTTGCGCTCTTTACCGCTCTGCAAAGGTGCCGGCTCGTGTAGCGCAACCAGCAGGGCGCCGAGTTCGAAACGCCGCAGGTATTGAGTGTCGATATCCGGAGTTTGCTCGAATAGCAGGCAAGGCTGGGCTGCAGTGAGATCCACCGTTGGTCCTTCATTTTCACCGTCTTCATCCCAGCGTTCCAGGCGCGCCAGTTCGGCCAGCGGCGCCAGGGCGCTAAACAGGACAGGGCCTTCACCTTCAGTCAAATGGAACGGGTTGCTCATGGCGACCAGTAGCATCTGCTGATAAAGACCGCGCAAAGTGTTGGCGGGGCGCGGTAGAAAGGCCGCGGCAACCGGCTCGTCCAGGCAGTCCTGGTTTTCGCCGATCCAATACAGCAGATGACTATCGCGCCACAGGTTGGGCGCGGGTTCCTGATACAGCTGGTAGTTGCGCAGCAAGGTCTGGGCGAGAAAATGCTGCGCCATATACAGACACCAGGCGAGGTGCGGACGAGAAGGGTGGCGACCTTGCAGTATCTGCAGCAGCAAGCGCTTGAAGCCAACGGCTAATTCCGCACACAAGCGTACGAACAGCGCTGGAGGAGCGAGCTCTTCCGCATAGGGTTGGGCGTAGTACCGGAACTCCTCGCTGAAGCTTTGCAGGATGCGCTGCCTTTCGAGTAAGGTCATGACACTTCGATTCAAGCGAAACAGCAGACCCAGAATCAGCTGCAGTCCATGCTCACGTGGTTGTAAGCGGGCACTGGCGAATTGCTCTTGAAGATCGGCGAGCGGTTCCGCGGACTCTTCGCGGAGCTCGGGAACTTCCAGGCGCAAGGCGTCCATCGTCATATCAACCCTGCATATTTGAGGATCGACAGTATGGATGTGCGGCTCCAGAGAGCGATTGGAAAGTTAATCATGGGTTTGATCGCCGGGCTTCTGCTGGCCGGTTGTGCCGAGGACGCGGGTGTCGATCAGCATGGACGAAAGGTAGCGGTTGAGCGTCTGGAAGACCAGTGGTTAGTGATTAATTACTGGGCCGAATGGTGCGGGCCCTGCCGCACTGAAATACCGCAGTTGAATCAACTCGCCGAGCAGCTCAAAAACCAGTCCGCCGAGGTATTCGGGGTTAACTTCGATGCGCTGCAGGATGATGAGTTGGCCAAAAGCTCGGAGGCTTTGGGGATTCGCTTCACGGTACTCGCCGAGGACCCCGCGCCGCGTTTTAATCTGCCGCGCAGTGAGGTGCTGCCGGTGACCTATATAGTCGATCCGCAAGGTAAGGTTCGTGAGCGTCTACTTGGTGAGCAGAGCGCAGCTGGGTTGAGTAAACGTCTAGCCGAACTGCAGGCCGGAAAGTAATTGCGAGAGGATTGTATGGCACGTATCTGCATGCATGGTTATGTCCGCGGGCATGTCCAAGGTGTCGGCTTTCGTCAGCATACTGAGGAGCAGGCCGAGCGTCTGAATCTCGATGGCTGGGTGCGCAATCTGCCAGATGGTGCCGTAGAGGTGCTGTTCGAAGGCGAAGAAGACGCGGTGAATGAGCTGGCTGCTTGGTTGGAGAAAGGTCCCGAGCGAGCCAAGGTCACCGGGCTGGAGCTGGAACCTCAAGCGCTGCAAGGCGTCACCGGGTTTGTGATGCGCCGATAATGGTCAAGGTTTGACGTACCAGAAGTCTTGCCAAAGGCCGATCACCTTGGCGGGATATTCATTGCGGCCAAGACTGCCGTTATAACGGGCGAGGGCGCGGCCGAGGTTACCGTTTTCTTTCTTCAGGTAGTAACTGAGGATGGTGCAGCCGTAGCGCAGATTGGTGGCGTTGTCGGTCAGGTTGTCTTGCGCGCGTCCGAGTTCAGCCTTCCAGAACGGCATTACCTGCATCATGCCTTGTGCGCCTACCGACGAGATGGCGAAGCGGTCGAAATGGCTTTCGGCGTGAATCAGGGCGATGACCAGGTCAGGTCGCAGTCCAGCTTTGCGCGATTCCCGATGGACAAGGCGCAGGAATGTCAGGCGTTCCTGGCTGTCGGGAATATAGCGGGTGAGGCGAGTGGACATATCCAGCAGCCAGACTTCCGCCTCGAAACGATCCTGAAAGCTGTCGGCTTCATCGACTGTGCGTTGCAAAAGGCTGCGCAGTTCCGGCTCAGGCGCCTGGCGCAGATTGGCGTCAACTGCTGCGCTCAACAGCAAGAGGCCCCATATGGCGAAGCGAATTTGCGTCGCCATCCTCGTGCTCAGTTGCTGTTGCCCGGATCGGCCGCCAGCCGGCCAGCGTTTTTCAGCAGCGATTGGAGAAACTCCTGCTGCAGCTCCGGGTCATTGCGGGTGAGTTCGATCAGGCTCTGTTCCAGCTCGCTGGCTTCTTCTTCCAGGCCGAGTTCGGACAAGCGTTTGACCCGGTGCACCCACTGCGGGACCTCGTCATCTTCCAGGTCATCAAAAATTAGTGCATGGGCTTCCAGCAGTTTGCCGCGCAGCGTGCGGCTGACCAACAGGGTTGCATCGGCACGCGCCTTGTCTTGCGGGTCTTCGACGCTTAGCAGCAACTTACCCACTCGGCTGACATCTTGTTCGGCGAAGGGGCCATCAAGCAGGTTAAGCCGCAGGATGCCGCTGCGATCGCTCGTCAGTTCGTGAGTTTCGCTACCGGCCTTGACCAGTACGGGACGTTCGGCCCATGGCAGGCTGGAGTATTCCATTCGTTGATCGAGCTTTTTCTCGTCGATGCTGGCGAGATTCTGCTGTGAACGGCCATTGGATTGCACATTCATGAATGGATTGAGGCCTGCGAAACCGTAGCTGATCCAGTCCTTGGTGGCGGTGTCAGGCAGACTGCCGAGCATCACTACGTTGAGTACGTTGGCACCCACACCGGCGACCACTGCCAGTGCACCCAACGGTATTTCATAGGCTTCGCGCCATGGTTGATAGGGCGTATAGCGGTCATAGCGACGGGTAACTTCAAACTCGGTGACTTCAAAAGTCTTCTGTTCGTTGATCCGCACGCGGCGCTGGGGAAGCTCCAGCACGCGCGGTTCGCCCGTCTCGATCTGTAAGCTGTGGTTAAGCAGTTTCCGTTCGACGCGCTCTTCATGCTCGCTGCGTTGCGGCAGATGATTGGCGCAACCGCTGAGAAAGAAGACGCCACAAAAAGCGGCGCCAGCCAGATGAAGAGTGCTTCGTGGGAACATGACGGCTCTTGGCAAAAGATTGAAATCAGCGGCAGATACGGGCCTGGATAAAGGACAACACCTCGGTGACTGGAATCGCCTGCGCGTCGGTCTTCCTGCGGTGTTTGTACTCCAGATTGCCTTCGGCGAGGCCGCGGTCACTGATCACGATGCGATGCGGGATGCCGATCAGTTCCATATCCGCGAACTTGATGCCCGGGCTGGTTTTCTTGTCGCGGTCATCAAGCAGTACCTCAAAGCCGGCAGCCGTCAGTTCGGCGTACAGCTTGTCGGTGGCGCTGCGCACGTCTTCGTTTTCATAACGCAGCGGAACCAGGGCAATCTGGTAAGGCGCGAGGGTGTCGTTCCAGATAATCCCGCGCTCGTCGTGATTCTGTTCGATGGCGGCAGCGACCACGCGTGATACGCCAATGCCATAGCAACCCATGGTGAGGACGGCGGGTTTGCCGTTCTCGCCCATAACGGTGCAGTTCATCGCTTCGCTGTATTTGGTACCGAGCTGGAAAATATGCCCGACTTCGATGCCGCGCTTGATTTCCAGGCTGCCCTGGCCATCCGGGCTCGGGTCGCCGGCGACCACGTTGCGCAGGTCGGCGCTTTCCGGCAGCGGCAGATCGCGCTCCCAGTTGACACCCAGGTAGTGCTTGTCGTCGATGTTGGCGCCAATGGCAAAGTCGCTCATCAGGGCGACCGAGCGGTCGATGACGCAGGGCATTGGCAGATTCAGCGGGCCGAGAGAGCCTGGCCCGGCGCCAACTGCCGCGCGAATTTCGGCGTCGGTCGCGAACTCCAATGGGCTGGCGACTTGAGCCAGATTGGCGGCTTTGATCTCGTTCAGCTCATGATCGCCTCGCAGAATCAAGGCGACCAAGGTGCCGGCTTCCACGCCATGCACGATCAGGGTCTTGATGGTTTTTTCGATCGGCAGACCAAAACCCTCTACCAACTCGGCGATGGTTTTGACGTTTGGCGTATCAACCAGGCGCAGCGCTTCGGCGGCGGCAGCGCGCGAGGTTTCCCGTGGCAGCGCTTCGGCTTTCTCGATGTTGGCGGCGTAGTCGGAGCTGTCGCTGAAGGCGATATCGTCTTCGCCGGAGGCGGCCAATACGTGGAATTCATGGGAACCAGTGCCGCCAATCGAACCGGTATCGGCTTGAACCGGACGGAAGTTCAGGCCAAGACGCGTGAAGATATTGCTGTAGGCCTGATGCATGCGGTCGTAGGTTTGCTGCAGCGAGGCTTGATCCAGGTGAAAGGAGTAAGCATCTTTCATGATGAATTCACGACCGCGCATGAGGCCGAAACGCGGGCGGATCTCGTCACGAAACTTGGTTTGGATCTGGTACAGATTCAGCGGCAACTGCTTGTAGCTGCTCAGCTCGTTGCGAGCGAGGTCGGTGATGACCTCTTCGTGTGTCGGGCCAGCGCAGAACTCACGATCATGACGGTCTTTGATTCGCAGCAGTTCAGGGCCGTACTGTTCCCAGCGGCCGGATTCCTGCCAGAGCTCGGCTGGCTGGATGCCGGGCATTAGTACTTCTAGAGCCCCAGCCGCATTCATTTCTTCGCGCACGATCGCTTCGACTTTGCGCAACACGCGCAGGCCCATCGGCAGCCAGGTGTATAGGCCCGATGCCAGCTTGCGGATCATGCCCGCGCGCAGCATCAACTGGTGGCTGATGACCACTGCGTCGGAGGGAGTTTCTTTCAAGGTCGAGAGCAGGTACTGACTGGTGCGCATGGTTGGCCGCTGTGTCGGTTGCGAAAGGAAGAAGCAGGCCGGCATTGTACGGTGGCGGTAGGGATGCGTACAGGCGCGTAGAGCGGTTTTGGCGGGGTCTAGAGAGTCGTTCGGGAGTTGCGGGTCGCCGATAAATACGCGGTTTGTTGGCGGTTCTGAGTGTTTGGGCGCCCAAAAGAAAGCCCGGCAGAATATCCTGCCGGGCTTTTTTGGTGCGTTATCGAAGTGCCGTGGAAATTACAGAATTTCCAGCGGGTACTCGATGAATAGGCGCCATTCGTTCAGGTCGTCGTTGAGGAGTTGGTTGGTGCGGTAGATGGAGTTGCGTGCCTTCAGCGAGAGATCTTTGACCGGGCCGTTCTGGACAACGTATTTGACCTGATTGAAGAACTCGCGCTCATTCACGTCGCTGCCTGCGCCAACATCGATGTCCGTGCCATAGACGTAGGCAGTCTTCCAGCTCAGGCCGGGAGCGCCGTAGGTGGCGAAGTCGAGTTCATAGCTGGCTTGGTAGGACTTCTCGTCCTTGTTGTTAAAGTCAGAGAAGTAGGAGTTAGCCAGGAAGATCGCACTGCCGCCATCGCCGATGTCGTACTGGTAGCCTTGGTCACCACTGTTCTGCTGGTAAGCCAGAATAAAGGCGTGTGCCCCGGTGCTGTACTTACCGGCCAGACTCCAGATCGTATTGTCTTCGTCGCTGGGAGTGGCAAGGAAATCTTTGTCGTATTCAGTTTTATAGATATTGAAGTCGAAGTTCAGTGCCTGATCGTCGGAGAAGGGGATGGTGTAGTTGATGTTGCCGTAACGCTTGGTGGCGACATCATCGATATCGGAAAAGTACAGAGCAGCGCTGAGGCTGTCATTGAATTGGTAGCTGCCACCCGCAACATCGATGCTTTTCAGCGGGCCAATGCTGCCTTCGTCGTGATTCGGCGAAGCCATCGCGCTTTCTGCGGTGAAGTGGCCGGCGTTCAGTTCCAGCCCTTCGATTTCGCTGCTGGTGATCATGGTGCCAGTAAAGGATTGCGGGAGCAGGCGGGAGTCGTCATAGGCCAGAACCGGGAGGTTCGGCATCTGGTCACCGTATTTGATAACGGTGTTCGACAGGCGCACTTTTACGGCTGCGCCGGCTTGGGACAGGTCGTCGCGGAAATCGCCATCGGAGTCGGTTTCGAACATGTCGCCCTGGCCGCCATCCAGACGCAGGCCGAGGAGGCCGAAAGTATCAACGCCGAAGCCTACTGTGCCTTGGGTAAAGCCGGATTCGAAAGTGCCGATGAAGCCTTGGCCCCAAGTCTTCACGTCATCTCGCCCATGATTCCAATCACGGTTCCAATAGGTATTGCGCAGCAGCAAGGTAGCGCTGGCATCATCGACAAAGCCTTTGGAGTCGGATTGGGCGCTGGCGTTGGCCAACTGTGTGCTTCCGGCTGATACAGCCAGAGCGATTAGGCTCCACTTCATTACTTGCATCGTGATTGCTCCTTTGGTTTGGAAGAGTAACGCTACCCATCATAATTTTTGTCTGGGCGGCTCTTTCTTTTTGTGTCCGCGATAACGTATAGCACGCGAACTTTAATGGCGATAGTTGCTCAAAATTCCCTGCAAAATACCTAACTCGTTGTCGCAAAAGCGAAAGCTGTATGTCGCAAATTTATAGCTTTTTCTCTTCTCTTGAATTTGGCCTTTAAGGCCTCAGAATTCCGAGACTTAGGACTAGTCAAGACGGTTCGCTATAAGTTTCAACAAATACTTGCATTATCTATTGCTAGCAGTTCGTCACAGGTCTTTCGGCTGAGTCTGAATCGACATAAGCAACAACCGTGCACAAATTCTCCGGGTTACGAAAAAAATCCACAAGGCCTCGATTTCTGCGCGACTTCTTCCATATGACGCCATTTACTCCCGGCTCTTTTCTCTCCCTGCCGGGGTTGTGGGGATCACCAGGATGCGATGGGTGTGCACGCCTTGGATGCTCGAAAAATAAGCTAGCTCCGTTTTGGTGCGTCGTCCATTTTGGTGAATCCGGGAAGAGAGGCAAGGTATCCTAGGCTGCGGTCGAATCGATATCTTCATTTCGTAATTTTTTGGTCGAACCGGAGGTTTCAGATGTTCGCCTTGGACTCACGCCTTCAGCAGGACACCCTGCTGATCGGCGACTATCCCCTATGTCGCCTGCTTTTAATGAATGAAGCCCGGTACCCATGGTTCATTCTGGTTCCACGTCGGCCTGAGGTGGCTGAGTTGTTTCAGCTTGACGAGGCCGATCGGCTTCAGTTGTGGCGAGAAACTACGACCCTGGCTGAGGCGCTCAAGGATATTTTTGCGGCGGACAAGATGAATGTCGCCACCCTCGGCAATGTCGTCAGTCAGTTGCATATGCATATCATCGTGCGTCGTCGTGAGGATGCTGCTTGGCCGGCTCCGGTCTGGGGCAAGCATGCGCCACAGCCGTATACGGCGGAGCAGGTCGCTGCCATTCGTACCAAATTGCAGTTGGTTCTGAGTGCAGACTTCAGCTTTATCGAGGATTAAGGGCGTGAACACTGACGAACGTATTAACGAGCTGGAAAGCCGTCTGGCGTTCCAGGACGATACAATTCAGACGCTTAACGATGTGCTGGTTACTCAGCAGCAGACGTTGGAACGGCTGCGGCAACAAGTGGCTGCGCTCGCGAAGCGCCAGGATGATTTGCAGGGGCGCTTTGACCTTGCCGACGATGATGTGCCGCCGCCGCATTATTGAACTGCTAAAAATGAGCAATAAAAAAGCCCGCCGATTGGCGGGCTTTTTTGCTTGCGCGTTAGCGTCGTTGTGGCAGCGCTGCTATCACGTCTTCCGCCTGTAGGCCCTTGTCGCGTTGCATGACGGAAAACTCCACTCGTTGACCTTCGATCAGGACGCGGTGGCCTTCACCGCGAATAGCACGAAAGTGGACGAAGATATCATCGCCTGAATCGCGGGAAATAAAGCCAAAGCCTTTTGAGGTGTTGAACCATTTGACTGTGCCGGTTTCACGGTTGCCTTGCTCCTTGCTGGGCATGGCATTGCGGCGTTGAATGCGCAGGTTGGTGGCTAGATGCACCAGTACGGCGGCGAGCACCGTCAGTAGGCTCAGCAGAACGGCCGGTTGATCGCCGATGATGGGTAGCGGGGCCAGCAAAATAAGGGTTTGCAGAGCAACTGCGGACACCAGCAGGACAGAAACCAATCCCTGCATCTGATTGCGCACGCCAACATGCCAGATAGGTAGCAGGGGGGCGAGCAGCAGGTTCAGCATGCCAAACAGCGCAAGGTACAGCGCCTCCGGTTGCTGCAGGTACGGCAGTGCTTCGGGATGAAGACTCGGAATAAACGACAACAGCAAGGCGATGGCGCCCGTTAGTAGGTGGACGATCTTTAACATGGGTAATGAACTCACTTGATAGAAGTATCACGGAAGAGCGGAGTTGACGGCTGTGTCCCTGAACATGGTGGGCGCGTTAAGTGTTAGCCAGTCAGCCCCTTGCGCCACGCCCTTGAAGGTTGTGGTCGCACGCGGGGTATTTAACCGCAAAGCGTATGGCTACTCAAATCAAGCGCTTAGGGTGTCTTGGCGGGCAGATAGGAAGACTTGGTTGCGACCGTTGCGTTTGGCCTGATAGAGCGCATCGTCGGCGCGGGTTAACAGGCTTTCCAGATTGTCACCGACTTCGGCCATGGCCACGCCGAAACTGGCGGTAATGCTGTCCAGGATCTGATCGGTACGGCGAACTTTGATCCGCAGTGCTTGGATTTTCAGTCGTAGCTGTTCGGCAAAAGCCCGTGCTGCGGCGTCTTCATCAATATCCCGCAGAATGACGCAGAATTCTTCACCGCCGTAGCGGGCGGCCATGGCGCGGGGTGGTAACAGATCGCGAAGCAGTTGGCCGACATGCTGCAATACGCGATCGCCCAAAGGGTGGCCGTATTGGTCGTTAAACTGCTTGAAATGATCGATATCGAGAATGATCAGCGCTACGCCTTGATGGCCAGCCGCCAGCGTTTGTTCGAGTAGGCGAGTGAATGCGTGGCGGTTGAATATCTGCGTCAGGCTGTCGAGGGTTGCGGCCAGGTGAGCGCGCTCCAGCTGGTTGCGTAGATGCTGGATTTCGTCCTGAGCCGAGCGCAGGTGATAGAGGAACTGCTCCTGCTGTTGCTGCATGAGCTGAGTGCTTTGCTGCAATTCGTTCAAGACATTCGGCAGGTCATCGATAGCCGGTTCGTTCAGGGCGGCTAAGCCACTATCCAGGCTGGTTTGGTAGGCCTGGCTGTTGATCAGGCTGTGGGAGACTTGGCCTTCAATGTCATCAACCAGTTCGATCGCCTGGACTTGGCCGGCGCGGGCTTCTTCCAGCTCGCCACGAATGATGAAGTCGCGGAACAATCGCTCGGCAGTTGCCGGTGGGAAACTCTCGAAATCCGTAACCGCTTTGTCTAGCCGCCGGTTGAGTTCAGGTTGGAGTCCTTGGCTATAGGTGTACCAAAGCGCGTAATGCACGGGGTTAGGTGGAATGTCATGGCGCACCATGAGAGGCACTGCTTGCTTGAGCAGGGCGGCGGCCTCACGGGTTTCCTCAGGATAGAGTGCGAGGACGTTCGAAGCTTTGGATTGTTGCGTCATTCACATCACGGTGGTCGAGGTTCCAATTCGGCAGAGCATAGAGCAGGGGGCGGTGACATGCCTAGCAAAAGGCCCGGTCTAGCCGGGCCTTTGTGTTGAAAGAGATTATGCCGCCAGCAGGCTGCGAAGCATCCAGGCGGTTTTCTCATGCACTTGCATACGCTGAGTCAGCAAGTCGGCAGTCGGTTCATCGCTGACTTTGTCCACAAGTGCAAAAATGCCTCTGGCGGTGCGCACCACAGCTTCCTGGCCTTGAATCAACAAGCGAATCATCTCCTCGGCGCTCGGCACGTTTTCCTCTTCTTTGATCGAGGAAAGGCGTGCGTAGGCGGCGTAAGTGCCGGGCGCCGCGAAGCCAAGGGCGCGAATGCGCTCGGCAATCGAGTCGACAGCCAAGGCGAGTTCGGTGTACTGGCCTTCGAACATCAGATGCAGGGTGTTGAACATCGGTCCAGTGACATTCCAGTGGAAGTTGTGCGTCTTCAAATACAGCGTATAGGTATCTGCAAGTAGGCGAGACAAGCCTTCCGCGATGGCTGCACGATCCTGCTCAGCGATGCCGATATTAATTTCCATGCCGCTTTTCCTCTTCGTGGAACTGGTGAATTCGCTCTGATAAGTCAGCCTACCACGGGTATTTCGAGTCCACTCTTGGCTTGTGTCAAAAAAACCGATGGTCGATAGCTGTGGTTTTTTCGACCTGGTTTTGTTGGCAAGGGGGCCGTCTCATGCGGCTGCACGCAGAGGAATTAACCATATATAATCCCGCCCCTTGCCGCGAGACGCGGGCTCGCGGCGCGGTCTCAGTTTTCCGAGTCAAGCGAATGCCAATTTACGATTATCAGTGCGCTTCCTGCAGTCATCAGTTGGAAGCCATTCAAAAATTCAGCGATGCCGCGTTGGTCGATTGTCCGGCCTGCCACGCGCCTGAGTTGAAGAAGCAACTGTCCATGCCTGGTTTCCGCCTCAAGGGTGGCGGCTGGTATGAGACCGACTTCAAGACCGGCACGAAAAAGAACCTGGCTGGCGGCGATAGCGCCGAGTAACCAGCACACCGAATATCGATTACGAGAAGCGAACCCCTATCATGATGCGCAGCCATTATTGCGGCCAATTGAACGAAAGCCTGGACGGTCAGGTAGTTACCCTCTGTGCGTGGGTCCACCGCCGTCGCGACCATGGTGGTGTGATCTTCCTCGATTTGCGTGATCGCGAAGGTCTGGCTCAGGTTGTCTTCGATCCGGATCGCGCCGAGACGTTTGCTGCGGCCGACCGCGTACGCAGCGAATATGTAGTCAAGGTGACCGGCAAGGTGCGTCTGCGTCCCGCTGGTGCGGTCAACCCGAACATGGTCTCCGGTGCCATTGAAGTGCTCGGGCACGAGCTGGAAGTGCTCAACGAGGCCGAAACCCCGCCGTTTCCGCTCAACGAATACAGCGATGTCGGCGAAGAAACCCGTTTGCGCTACCGCTTCATCGACCTGCGTCGCCCGGAAATGGCCGACAAGATGAAGCTGCGCTCGCGCATCACCTCGAGCATCCGTCGTTACCTCGACGAGAACGGCTTCCTCGATGTGGAAACGCCGATTCTCACTCGCGCCACCCCGGAAGGCGCGCGTGACTACTTGGTGCCGAGTCGCACCCATGCCGGCAGCTTCTTCGCCCTGCCGCAGTCGCCGCAGCTGTTCAAACAGTTGCTGATGGTGGCCGGCTTCGACCGCTACTACCAGATCGCCAAATGCTTCCGCGACGAAGACCTGCGTGCTGACCGCCAGCCGGAATTCACCCAGATCGATATCGAGACCAGCTTCCTCGACGAGAGCGAGATCATCGCTATCACCGAGAAGATGATCCGTCAGCTGTTCAAGGAAGTGCTGAATCTGGAATTCGGCGAATTCCCGCACATGACCTTCGCCGAAGCCATGCGCCGCTACGGTTCGGACAAGCCGGACCTGCGCATTCCGCTGGAGTTGGTGGACGTCGCCGACCAGCTCAAAGAAGTCGACTTCAAAGTCTTCAGCGGTCCGGCCAATGATCCGAAATCGCGGATCGCCGCATTGCGCGTTCCGGGCGGTGCGAGCATGCCGCGCAGCCGTATCGACGAGTACACCAAATTTGTCGGCATCTATGGTGCCAAGGGTCTGGCTTATATCAAGGTCAATGAGCGCGCCAAGGGTGTCGAAGGCTTGCAGTCGCCGATCGTCAAGAACATTCCCGAGGCCAATCTCAATGTGATCCTTGATCGCGTCGGCGCGGTCGATGGCGACATCGTGTTCTTCGGTGCCGACAAGGCCAAGATCGTCAGCGAAGCCTTGGGTGCGCTGCGTATCAAGCTGGGTCACGATCTCAATCTGCTTACCTGCGAATGGGCACCGATGTGGGTCGTCGATTTCCCAATGTTCGAGGAGAACGATGACGGCAGCTTTACCGCGCTGCATCACCCGTTCACCGCGCCGAAATGTTCGCCGGAAGAACTGGAAGCCAACCCGGCCACTGCTTTGTCGCGTGCCTATGACATGGTGCTGAACGGCACTGAGTTGGGTGGTGGTTCGATCCGTATTCATCGCAAGGAAATGCAGCAGGCCGTGTTCCGCCTGCTGGGCATTCAGGAAGCGGAACAGGAAGAGAAGTTCGGCTTCCTGCTCGATGCGCTGAAGTTCGGTGCGCCACCGCACGGCGGTCTGGCCTTTGGCCTTGATCGCCTGGTGATGTTGATGACTGGTGCGCAGTCGATTCGCGAAGTGATCGCCTTCCCGAAAACCCAGAGCGCGGCATGCGTGATGACCCAGGCGCCGGGCCAGGTCGACGCCAAGGCGCTGCGTGAGCTGCACATCCGCCTGCGCGAACAGGCCAAGGCCGAGTAAGCCGGTAAAAGAAGCCTGGATTTCCAGGCTTCTTCGTTATGGGGTAGATGGAGAGAATCGAACTCTCACTGCCCGAGATACATAACTTAATCTGCAACAACCGGAGTGAGATATGGCTGGTCATTCCAAGTGGGCCAACATCAAGCATCGCAAAGGGCGTCAGGACGCCAAGCGCGGCAAGATATTCACCAAGCTGATCCGTGAGCTGACCGTGGCCGCCAAGCATGGCGGTGGCGTTCCGGCGGATAACCCGCGCCTGCGCCTGGCGGTGGACAAGGCGCTGACCGCCAACATGTCGCGGGATGTGATCGACCGGGCCATTGCCCGTGGTGCCGGCAACGACGCTACCGACAACGTCATCGAGCTGAGCTACGAAGGCTACGCGCCGAGCGGTGTGGCCATCATCGTCGAGGCCATGACCGACAACCGCAACCGCACCGCGGCTGAGGTGCGCCATGCCTTCACCAAGTGTGGCGGCAACCTGGGCACCGATGGTTCGGTGGCCTATATGTTCGAGCGCAAGGGACAGATCAGCTTCGCCCCAGGCGTTGGCGAAGATGCCCTGATGGAGGCGGCGCTGGAAGCGGGTGCAGATGACGTGGAGATGGGCGTAGACGGCTCCGCGCTGGTCTCCACCAGTTTCTCCGAATTCCACGCGGTCAACGAGGCGTTGACGGCGGCTGGACTCAAGGGCGAAGAGGCGGAAATCGCCATGATTCCTTCGATCAGCGCACCGGTTACCGATCTGGAGACCGCGAAGAAGGTCCTCAAGCTGATCGATATGCTGGAAGATCTGGACGACGTTCAGAACGTCTACCACAACGCTGAAATCCCCGACGAGCTAATGGAGCAGCTGGACTGACTCTACCTCGTGCATCGCAGGCCGGAAGCCGCCTCAGGCCCTTCCGGCTTTTTTATGCGTGACGTCGGGTGACGGCAGCCGTGGCCGGCCCGTATACTCGCGGCTGGATAAATAGACAGTATGGCGCGGGCCTGGCCGGCGCCGTGGATGGCCAAGCATGACGTTGATTTTGGGGATCGACCCCGGCTCGCGCATCACCGGTTACGGCGTGGTGCGCGATACCGGTCGCGGTTGCGAGTACGTCGCGTCGGGGTGCATCCGCACCGGCAGCGGGGCCTTGCATGAGCGCCTGCAGATCGTATTTCGCGGCGTGCGCGAGGTGATTGAGACCTACGGCCCGGTGACCATGGGCATCGAGCAGGTGTTCATGGCCAAGAACGCCGACTCGGCGCTCAAGCTCGGTCAGGCGCGTGGTGCGGCAATAGTGGCGGCAGCGGAGCAGGGGCTGGAGATCGCCGAGTACACCGCGACTCAGGTCAAACAGGCGATTGCCGGTACCGGTGGTGCCGACAAGCAGCAGGTGCAAATGATGGTGATGCATCTGTTGAAGCTGACCCAAAAGCCGCAAATCGATGCTTCCGATGCGCTGGCAATCGCGCTGTGCCATGCGCACACCCGCGCCAGCCTGATTCCTCATGGTCTTGCCAGCGCCAAGCGGCGTGGCGGGCGACTGCGTCTTTAAATAAGGAAACGATAGGTGATTGGACGTTTGCGCGGAACCCTGGCAGAAAAGCAACCGCCACATTTGATCGTGGACGTGAATGGGCTCGGCTATGAGCTGGAAGTGCCGATGACCACCCTTTATCGGTTGCCGGGTGTCGGCGAGCCGGTAACCCTGCACACTCATCTGGTCGTCCGTGAGGATGCTCATCTGCTCTACGGCTTCTTCGAAAAACGTGAGCGCGAGCTGTTTCGTGAGCTGATTCGGCTCAATGGGGTCGGGCCGAAACTGGCTCTGGCGCTGATGTCCGGCCTCGAGGTGGATGAGCTGGTACGCTGCGTGCGAGCGCAAGATACCTCGACCCTGGTGAAAATTCCCGGGGTCGGCAAGAAAACCGCGGAGCGCTTGCTGGTCGAACTCAAGGATCGCTTCAAGGCCTGGGAAACCATGCCCGCGATCTCTGGCCTGGTGGTTGAACCTCGTGGGGCGCTGGGGGTCTCAAGCGCGGCGAATGATGCAGTCAGTGCATTGATTTCCCTGGGATTTAAGCCGCAGGAAGCCAGTCGTGCAGTTACCGCGGTGGAAGAAGAAGGTTTGAGTAGCGAAGAATTGATCCGTCGTGCGCTTAAAGGAATGGTCTGAATCGTGATGAATAACTCCCAATGATCGAAGCCGACCGGCTGTTAACCGCCAGTGGCCGCGAGCGCGATGAACAGCTGGACCGGGCAATCCGGCCGCTGCGGCTGGCCGACTATATCGGCCAGCCGAATGTCCGTGAGCAGATGGATCTGTTCATTCGTGCGGCCAGGGGGCGCAGCGAGGCGCTGGACCACACCTTGATCTTCGGTCCGCCGGGACTCGGTAAAACCACCTTGGCCAATATCATCGCCCAGGAGATGGGGGTATCGATCAAGAGTACTTCCGGACCGGTGCTGGAGCGTCCTGGCGACTTAGCGGCGATGCTGACCAATCTCGAACCTGGCGATGTACTGTTCATCGACGAAATCCATCGCCTTTCGCCGATTGTCGAGGAAGTGCTATACCCCGCCATGGAGGATTTTCAGCTCGACATCATGATCGGCGAAGGTCCGGCAGCACGTTCGATCAAGCTCGATTTGCCGCCTTTTACCCTGATTGGCGCGACTACTCGCGCCGGCATGCTGACCAATCCTCTGCGTGATCGCTTCGGCATCGTTCAGCGCCTGGAGTTTTATGGGGTCGACGATTTGGCCACTATCGTCAGCCGTTCGGCCGGCATTCTCGGCTTGCCGGTGGAGGCGAAGGGCGCATTCGAGATTGCTCGGCGCGCTCGTGGTACGCCGCGTATCGCCAATCGGCTGCTGCGGCGAGTGCGCGATTTCGCCGAAGTCCGGGCTCAGGGCCAAATCAACGAAAGCACTGCCAATCTGGCGTTGAACTTGCTGGATGTCGACGAGCGCGGTTTTGATCACCAGGACCGACGCCTGTTGTTGACCCTGATTGAAAAATTCGATGGCGGCCCAGTGGGTGTCGACAGTCTAGCCGCTGCGATTAGCGAAGAGCGGCACACCATCGAGGATGTACTCGAGCCCTATCTGATTCAGCAGGGCTATATCATGCGCACGCCGCGAGGGCGGGTGGTGACTCGTCACGCTTATCTGCACTTCGGTCTGAATGTACCCAAGCGCATGGGCGAGCTACCAACTGCCGATCTGTTCGCCAATGACGAGTAAGCGGACTGTGACGAGCCAGTCGGCGCGCAACGGATTCAATAAATGACGCAAAAACAATTGCTTGATCTAATTGGCAACCTGGGGAGTAAGCACTAGAGTATGCCCGCGCAAAATGGAGCCCGGCCGTTTACATATCGCTGTCGCGTCTATTACGAGGACACCGATGCTGGCGGCATCGTTTACTACGTCAATTACCTCAAGTTTATGGAGCGGGCTCGCACCGAGCGGCTGCGGCATATGGGCTTTGCCCAATCCGAACTGGTGGGTGAGAACCTGTTATTCGTGGTGCATTCCAGTGAGGCGCGTTATCACGCGCCGGCGCGTCTGGACGATGAGCTGAATGTCTCTGCCGAATTAATCGAATTAAACCGCGCCAGCCTGCGTTTTCGTCAACAGGTACGGCGGGCTGCGGATGATGCGCTGCTCTGTGAAGGGCAGTTTTTGGTGGCCTGTGTGTGCGCCGACAGTTTGAAACCCAGGGCCATGCCCGAAGCGCTGCGTTCAGCCTTCGCCCATGATCCGGGACTATCCCAGCAGGAGATTAAGCGTGGAAGCTAACGTCGTCGACCATACCTCCATGTGGAGCCTGATCAGCAATGCCAGCCTGGTTGTGCAGTTGGTAATGTTGGTCTTGGTGGCCGCCTCGGTCACCTCGTGGATCATGATTTTTCAGCGCAGCACCATGCTGCGCGCCGCCAAGAACGCCTTAGGTGTCTTCGAAGAGCGTTTCTGGTCGGGTATCGATCTATCCAAACTCTATCGTCAGGCCGGCAGCAATCCGGACCCCGATTCGGGCGTCGAGCAAATCTTCCGCGCCGGCTTCAAAGAGTTTTCGCGTTTGCGCCAGCAGGCCGGCGTTGATCCGGACGCAGTAATGGAAGGCGTGGCGCGCGCCATGCGGGTCGCCATTTCCCGCGAGGAAGAGAAAATTGAGCAAAGCCTGCCGTTCCTAGCGACCGTTGGTTCCACCAGTCCCTACATCGGCCTGTTTGGTACTGTCTGGGGGATTATGAATTCGTTCCGCGGTCTGGCCCAGGTTCAGCAAGCGACCCTCGCCACTGTCGCGCCGGGCATCGCCGAAGCGCTGATTGCCACCGCCATCGGCCTGTTTGCGGCGATTCCGGCAGTCATCGCCTACAACCGCTTCGCCGCCCGCGGAGAGACGCTGATCGGCCGTTACTACACCTTCGCTGACGAGTTCCAGGCGATTCTGCACCGCAAAGTGCATACCTCGGAAGACTGAGACTCCGCTCATGGCCAGAATTCGCAACAGACGTAAACCCGTCGCTGAGATGAACGTCGTTCCCTATATCGACGTAATGCTGGTGCTGCTGGTGATCTTCATGGTGACCGCGCCGATGCTCAATCAGGGCGTCAAGGTTGATCTGCCCAAGGTCTCGAGCGAGGCGTTGCCGCAAGACAACAATGCCCGCGTGTTGACCATTTCGATCAAGGCCGACAAAACCTATTTCTGGAATATGGGTGAAGAGGTCGATGCGGATCAGGGCAAAAAAAGTGAAACCGCTACCGCGCTACCCAAGCTCGTCACGGTTGTGAGTGGGATCATGGCGGAGAACAGCCGGCAGGGTAAGAAAGTCCAGGTGTTCGTGCGCGGCGACAAGACCGTCGACTACGGCGCGGTCATGGCGGTTATGGGCGGCCTGCAGCAGGCGGGCGTGGGCAACGTCGGGCTGATAACCGAGGCGCCCTGATGCAGCAGCGTGAGCGCTCCTCCTCGGAAAGCTATTTCTGGCCGGCTGTTTGGGCGGTGGTCCTGCATGCCCTGATATTTGGCATGTTGTTCGTGAGCTTTGCCTTCACTCCCGAGCTTCCGCCGGCGCGGCCGATCGTCCAGGCGACACTGTATCAATTGAAGTCGCAGAGTCAGGCGACAACTCAGACCAACCAGAAGATTGCCGGCGAAGCGAAAAAAACTGCTGCCCCGCAATTCGAGGTCGAGCAGCTGGAACAGAAGAAGGTCGAACAGCAAAAGCAGGAAGCCGCTAAAGCTGCGGAACAAAAGAAAGTCGAAGAGGTTCGAAAGGCGGAGGCAGTGAAAGAGGCTGAGGCTGAGAAAAAAGCTGACGACGCCAAAAAAGCCGAAGAAAAGAAACAAGCGGATTTCGCCAAGAAAAAGGCCGAAGAGGAAGCCAAGAAGAAGGCTGCCGAAGACGCCAAGAAGAAAGCCGCCGCCGAAGCAGCGAAGAAAAAAGCCGCCGAGGACGCGAAGAAGAAAGCTGCCGCTGATGCCGCCAAGAAAAAAGCTGCGCAGGAGGCTTCGAGAAAGTCAGTCGAAGATAAAAAGGCTCAAGCGCTTGCCGAACTGCTGTCGGACACCACCGAGCGGCAGCAGGCATTGGCCGATGTGCAAGGGGATCAGGTCGCCGGGAGTCTGGATGATTTGATCGTCAAACTGGTCAGCGAGCAGTGGCAGCGCCCGCCGTCTGCCCGCAACGGGATGAGCGTCGAGGTGCAAATCGCGATGCTGCCTGACGGCACAATCACCGGTGCAAGCGTAACTCGTTCTAGTGGCGATTCGCCGTTCGACAATTCGGCCGTTGCTGCCGTACGTAACGTTGGGCGTATCCCCGAGATGCAACAATTGGATCGCGCAACCTTTGACAGTATGTACAGGCAGCGTCGCATCATCTTCAAACCAGAGGATTTGGATCTGTGAATACCTTGCTTCGTATCGCCCTGCTTGGGCTGACCTTGCTGGTCGGCAGTGTACAGGCGGCCGACCCGCTGCTCGTCACTAGCGGCACCGATCGCGCCACCCCCATCGCCGTCGTACCTTTCGGCTGGCAGGGCGGCACTGTGCTGCCTGAAGACATGGCCACAATCGTCGGTAACGATCTGCGCAATTCGGGCTTCTTCGAGCCGATTCCGCGGCAGAACATGATCAGCTTGCCGACCCAGGCGAGCGAAGTCATTTATCGCGATTGGAAGGCCCTGGGTGCCCAGTACGTGATGGTGGGCAGCATCGTCCCCGCAGGTGGTCGCCTGCAGGTGCAATTCGCGCTGTTCAATGTCACTACCGAGCAACAAGTGATGTCCGGTAGCGTCAGTGGCTCGACCGAGCAATTGCGCGATATGTCGCACTATGTTGCCGATCAGGCATTCGAGAAACTGACCGGTACCAAGGGCGCGTTCTCTACCCGCATGCTGTACGTGACTGCTGAGCGCTTTTCGGCCACCAACACCCGCTACACGCTGCAGCGCTCGGACTACGACGGTGCCCGCGGGGTTACGCTGTTGCAGTCCCGCGAGCCAATCCTGTCGCCACGCTATGCGCCGGATGGTCGTCGTATCGCATATGTGTCCTTCGAGCAGCGCCGGCCACGGATTTTCATTCAGCACATTGATACGGGTCGCCGTGAACAGATCACCAATTTCGAAGGGTTGAATGGTGCGCCGGCGTTCTCGCCGGACGGCAATCGTTTGGCTTTCGTGCTCTCCAAGGATGGGAATCCGGAAATCTATGTGATGGATCTCGGCTCGCGCCAATTGCAGCGAGTGACCAATCACTTCGCGATCGATACCGAGCCGTTTTGGGGGGCTGATGGTCAGAATCTGTATTTCACCTCTGATCGTGCCGGCAAGCCTCAGATCTACAAGGCTCGCGTCAGCGGTGGGGAGCCGCAGCGGGTGACTTTCGTCGGTAACTACAACGCCAATCCGAAGTTGTCTGCAGATGAGAAAACGCTGGTGATGATTCATCGCCAGGATGGATACACCAACTTCAAAGTGGCGGCGCAGGACTTGCAGCGCGGCAATGTGCGAATCCTTTCCGAGACCAGTCTGGACGATTCGCCTACTGTCGCGCCCAACGGCACCATGTTAATCTACGCCACCCGCCAGCAGGGCCGGGGAGTCTTGATGCTCGTGTCCACCAATGGTCGCGTGAGGCTCCCGATTCCTACCGCTCAAGGCGATGTCCGAGAGCCTTCCTGGTCCCCTTACCTGAACTGATGCGGCGTAATTTTTTGCTTTAACCATACCTGGGGTTCATTAGGAGTTTTACGATGGAAATGCTGAAGTTTGGTAAGTTCGCTGCGCTGGGTCTGGCCCTCGCCGTAGCTGTTGGTTGTTCCTCGAAAGGCGGTGACACCGCTGGCGAAGGCGCTGTTGACCCGAACGCTGGCTACAACGCCAACGGTAGCGGCGTTGACGGCAGCATGAGCGAAGAAGCTGCTCTGCGCGCTATCACTACCTTCTACTTTGAGTACGACAGCTCCGACCTGAAGCCGGAAGCTATGCGCGCTCTCGACGTACATGCCAAAGACCTGAAAGGTAACGGTGCTCGCGTCGTTCTGGAAGGCCACACCGACGAGCGTGGTACTCGCGAGTACAACATGGCTCTGGGCGAGCGCCGTTCCAAGGCCGTTCAGCGTTATCTGGTTCTGCAAGGCGTTTCCCCGGCTCAGCTGGAACTCGTGTCCTACGGCGAAGAGCGTCCGGTTGCTACTAGCAACGACGAGCAGTCCTGGGCTCAAAACCGTCGCGTCGAACTGCGTAAGTAATTCGTCATGCGCATGTGCCACCGTGTTCTAACCGTTTTGGCGCTCAGCCTGCCGTTTGCGGCTTGGGCTGAGGTTCCCGTGGTGGACAATGCTGGTGGTTCTTCCGCTAGCAATTATCCACCGGCTGGTTACGGCACGAGTGGCGCCTATGCCGGAGGCGGGGTTACTACCCCGTCCTCGGCACAGGGCGAGCTGTTCATGCAGATGCAACAAATGCAGGAAGAAGTCGCGCGTTTGCGCGGCATGGTTGAAGAGCAGCAGAACGAGATTCAGCGCCTCAAGCAAGAAAGCCTTGAGCGTTATCAGGATCTTGATGGTCGCCTGTCAGGTGGCGCTGCGGCGGCTTCCCAGAATTCATCCGCTGCTGGTGCGGTTAATGCCAACAGTGCGCCCACTGCTCCCGCCAGTCAGGCGCCGGCCAGCAGTGAGCCCGGCGATCCGGCGAAGGAAAAGCTGTACTACGACGCTGCCTTCGATCTCATCAAAGCTAAGGATTTCGAGAAGGCCAGTCAGGCATTCGCTGCCTTCTTGCGTAAATACCCGAACAGTCAATATGCCGGTAACGCGCAATATTGGTTGGGTGAAGTGAATCTTGCCAAGGGCGATTTGCAGGCCGCCGGCCAATCCTTTGCCAAGGTCAGTCAAAACTATCCGCAGCACGCTAAGGTGCCGGATTCGTTGTACAAACTGGCTGATGTGGAGCAGCGCTTGGGGCATGCCGATAAGGCCAAGGGCATCCTTCAGCAGGTTGTTGCTCAATATCCGGGCAGTTCGGCTGCGCAGCTTGCTCAGCGAGATCTGCAGCGATTGTAAGTTGCTCGATTTACTATTCGAAAAGCCCGCATCCCATGCGGGCTTTTTTGTTTGGGGTTGATGAATGGTCGAGGTGAAAATGGCTGAAAAGAGCGCGGTAGTGCTGCTGTCTGGCGGGTTGGACTCCGCGACAGTGGTGGCGATTGCTCAGGCTGCGGGCTATTCCTGCTACAGCATGAGCTTCGACTATGGTCAGCGCCATCGCTCGGAGCTGCAGGCCGCAGAGCGCATTGCTCGGCAGCTCGGGGTGATTGAGCACAAGGTAATTGGCCTGAACCTCAATGGTATGGGTGGTTCGGCTCTAACGGACAGCGCCATAGCAATCCCAGAAAGTCCGGCAGCAGGAATTCCGGTCACCTATGTACCGGCGCGCAACACTGTGTTTTTGTCGTTGGCGCTGGGTTGGGCGGAAGTGCTGGGCGCGCGCGATATCTTTATTGGCGTTAATGCAGTGGATTACTCCGGTTATCCCGATTGCCGACCGGAGTTTATTGCGGCCTTCGAGCGCATGGCGAATCTCGCGACCAAGGCGGGTATCGAAGGGCAAGGATTTCGTATCCAGGCACCGCTGCAGAACATGAGCAAGGCGCAGATTATCGAGGCGGGGATCAAGCTGGGCGTGGATTATGCGGCAACCGTTTCCTGCTACCAGGCCGATGGAGAAGGGCGTGCGTGCGGCAAGTGCGATAGCTGTCGTTTGCGTGCGGCAGGTTTCATTGCGGCTGGAGTAGCGGATCCCACCCGCTATCGTTAATTTATCTGCATGCTATTGAATTTATGAATTAAATCAGTATCATGCACCCCGCGTTGGGTCGTTAGCTCAGTTGGTAGAGCAGTTGGCTTTTAACCAATTGGTCGTAGGTTCGAATCCTACACGACCCACCACTCCCTTCTGCTGTACCCTTCTTTTTGGCTTCTTCTAGCCTTTATCGCCCTACAAGATGTGGGTGATATACTCGTCTCCCGCTTATGCAGGTCTAGCGAATATGACGCAGATTTCCGAACGCCTCCTGGTTCAAGCGCATCTCGATGCCAAGCAGCCCAAGCCGTTGACGGTCGCAGAAGAAGCGCAGTATCGCGCGGCGATTGCTGCCGAGCTCAAGGCTCAGGACGCGGTGCTGGTCGCGCACTATTATTGCGATCCAGTCCTTCAGGCTCTGGCGGAGGAGACCGGTGGTTGCGTCTCCGATTCGTTGGAGATGGCCCGTTTCGGCAATCAGCATTCTGCCCAGACAGTGCTGGTTGCCGGCGTCAAATTCATGGGCGAAACGGCAAAAATCCTCAATCCAGAAAAGCGCGTGCTAATGCCGACACTGGAGGCGACCTGCTCGCTGGACCTGGGTTGCCCAATTGATGAGTTTTCGGCTTTCTGCGATCAGCATCCCGAGCGTACGGTGGTGGTGTACGCCAATACCTCGGCAGCGGTGAAGGCGCGTGCCGATTGGGTGGTCACCTCAAGCTGTGCGCTGGAGATCATCGAGAGCCTCATGGATAACGGCGAGAAGATCATTTGGGCGCCGGACAAGCACCTTGGCGGCTATATCCAGCGTGAAACGGGTGCCGATATGCTGCTCTGGGATGGCGCCTGCATCGTCCACGAAGAGTTCAAGTCTCGCCAACTGGAAGATATGAAGGCCTTGTACCCAGATGCGGCAATTCTGGTACACCCGGAATCTCCGGAGGCGGTTGTGGCGTTGGCCGATGCTGTCGGCTCTACCAGCCAGTTGATCAAGGCTGCGCAAACCCTGCCGAATCAAACGTTCATCGTGGCGACCGACCGGGGTATCTTCTACAAAATGCAGCAGTTGTGCCCCGACAAAACCTTCATTGAGGCGCCGACTGCTGGCAAGGGTGCAGCGTGCCGGAGCTGTGCGCATTGCCCGTGGATGGCGATGAATACCCTGGAGCGCACGCTGCAATGTCTGCGCGAAGGTAGCAATGAAATATTTGTCGAGCCTGCGTTGATTCCACGTGCTTTGCGTCCGCTCAAGCGTATGCTCGATTTCACTCAGGCCGCCCGCTTGAAATTGGCGGGTAATGCCTGACACTGATGCAATAAAAAGCCCGACCTAGGTCGGGTTTTTTATTGCTCGTGTAGCGAGGATTTTTTGAGAGGTTCTGCTCTCTCAACGCATCATTTGTTTGATTATTTTCTGCTGTTCGATCATCTCTTTTTGTCGCGCATCAAGGCGTGAGGCCATCTGGAAGTTGTTGGCGGCTCGCCGTTTGGCGAAGTCGAGTTGCTCGATTGCATGGTCGTAATCGCCGACCAGTGCGAAGTATTCGGCGCGTGCCTGATGCAAGCCGATAATGTTGCCAGCTTGGCCACGCGTTTCGGCGGTCTGATACCAAACATCCGGATCGTGCGGCCGGGTTTTCAATAGTGCATCCAATGCTTTTTCCGCTTCGGCTGGCTGGCCCTGTTTGAGCAGCAGGTCGATTTTGGCCTGCTTCAGCGGATAGTTATTGGGGAATTGACGGAGCAGGCGCTGGACGCGTTGCTGGGCGTCAGGCAGGCGATTGGCGGTGATATCCAGATCGACTTGGGCAAGGTTGTAGCCAATATCCTTCGGCGCCTTGTCCAGGAGTGGCTTGAGCATGTCGCGAGCCTCATTGAGGCGGCCGCTTTTGGTCAGGGAAAGGCTCAGACCGTAGCGGGCCCAGTCTTGTTGCGGGTCTTCATCGAGTATCGAGCGGAAGCGCTTGGTCGATACGCCTGGCGTGTCTTCGTAATACAGCATCATCCGGGCGCGAATTTGCTCATAGCTCAGCGTGTCCTTCTTGCCACCTGCGGGAAGCTGTTCGGCACGGTTGCGGGTGTCGGCGATCCGCGACTCGGTAATCGGGTGGGTAAGCAGAAATTCCGGTGGCTTGGCGTCATAGCGATATTGGCGCAAGAGGCGCTCGAACATGCTCGGCATGGCGCGTGGGTCGTAGCCGGCTTTTTCCAGGTTGATGATACCGATGCGATCCGCTTCCTGTTCATTTTGCCGAGAGAAGCGCCGCTGTTCCTGAATGGCCGCCGCTTGGGTTGAGGCGATGGCGGCGATACCCGCATCGCCAGCACCGGCGGCAGCGGCGATGATGCCGGCGAGCATCGCGGCCATCATTGGAATCTGCATGCGCTGCTGAGCTTCAATACCGCGAGCGAAATGGCGTTGCGACAAGTGCGCCAATTCGTGGGCGAGAACCGAGGCGTATTCGGACTCGCCCTGCGCGTAGAGAAAAATGCCGCCATTGACGCCGACAATGCCACCAGGGGCGGCAAAGGCGTTCAGTTGGGGGCTATTGATATACACGAACTCCAGGCGTCGATCTTGTAGCTGGCTGGTTTCTGCTAGGCGATAGACGCTGGTTTCGACAAAGTCTTTCAGCTGCGGGTCGTGCAATTGATCGACTTGGCCGCGTAGCAGGCTCAGCCAGGCGCGGCCAAGCTGGTGTTCCTGCTCGGGGGAGACGATTGAGGAACTGGCATCGCCCAAAGACGGTAAATCATCCGCGAGGCCGGGCTGAGCGAGCAAGCAGGCGAGCGTCAGCAGGGTAGGGCGCAGTAGATTCATGCAGGAGGCTCGCGACTGGAAAGAGGCTTACTGTAGCTGGCCTTTTGGGCCGCTGGCCAGGCTTGTGCGGTATCCTACAGCCTTCTTGGAGGACTAAAGATGACTGAAGCTGCAGAGCAACAGGTCATAGCCTGCGATGCTGAGATTGATGCCAGCGGCCTAAACTGTCCGTTGCCATTGCTCAAGGCCAAACTTGAGTTGAATCGTCTACCGAGCGGCGCCGTACTCAAGGTGACGGCAACCGATTCAGGTTCGCAGCGCGATTTTCGTGTTTTCGCCAGTCTTGCCGGGCATGCACTCCTGCATGAGGAGAGCGCTGACGGTATTTACCGCTACTGGCTGCGGAAAGGATGAGCGGTGTCGGGTCACATAAAAAAGGCCGCTGACTGCGGCCTTTTTTGCACCGATAAAAATCAGTTCTTATGCAAGGCTTGGGCGGCGCTGAGTACGGCGTCGACATGTCCCGGCACCTTCACGCCACGCCATTCCTGGCGCAGTACGCCAGCCTTGTCGATCAGGAAAGTGCTGCGATCGACGCCCATGTATTCCTTGCCGTAGAGCTTCTTCAGCTTGATCACATCGAACAGCTGACACAGTTTTTCATCGGTGTCGGCGATCAGTTCGAAGGGAAACTCCTGCTTGCACTTGAAGTTCTCATGGGATTTCAAACTGTCGCGTGAGATGCCGAACACCTCGGTGTCGGCTGCCTGGAACTGCGCATAACGGTTGCGAAAGTCCTGGCCTTCGGTGGTGCAGCCGGGTGTGTTGTCCTTCGGGTAGAAGTAAACCACTACTTGCTGACCTTCGAGGCCAGATAGGGAAACCTGTCTGCCACTAGTGGCCTGGGCTTGGAAGTCGGCGACGGGGTGATCAAGGCTGACGGCCATGGTTTTTCCTCAGACTGGGGTCTGCGGACGCCAAGGTTCGATCAACGCATCCAAATTGAGTGCGTCGGCGAAATCCAGGAACTGGTCGCGTAGCCAGCTGATCTGAGTCCCCGCTGGTAACGTCACGGTGAGTGTGGCGTTGAGCATGGTGCCGCCTGTCTGCGGAGCCTGGTAGGTATCGCAAGTCAGGTTTTCCAACTCGACGTTATGGTCGATGAAAAACTGGCACAGCTCATTAAGGATGTCCGGACGGTACGCCGCGCTGACATACGCGACATAGGGCAGTGCTTGTGGACGCTGCTCTGCGGCGGAGCTGCGCACGACATTGACGCTGAACGAGTGTTTCTTGGCCAGTACGGGAAGTCCGGCTTCCAACCGCGCCAGCGCATCCCAACTACCCGAGACCTGCAGCACCAGTGCGCAGGTTTCGCCATGTCGGGTCAAGCGAGTGCTGACGACCGCGCAACGGTTCTCGTGGCTGGCGCGGCACAGCACATTGGTCAGCTCCATGGGGGTAGTGCCAAGGGCGCTGATGACAAGGAATTGTTCGCGAACAGAGGGGGTGGACATGCAGCATTCCTAAAGCGATGGGCGGTCGGCAATACATCGCCGATCAAAGCCGGAAGGGTAGCGAAAAGTACCGCTTAGGGGAATGCTCATGGCACGGTGCTTCGCTTGTACAAGGCAGGTGGCGCCAGTACCATTACGGCTCTCTTTTTCCGGCAGGAGCGGTTGCATGATTGCGGGCAGTATGGTGGCGCTGGTCACGCCTATGGATGCACAGGGCCGCCTCGACTGGGATGCGCTGAGCAAGCTGGTGGACTTTCACCTGCAAGAAGGCACCAATGCCATCGTCGCGGTCGGCACCACCGGCGAATCGGCCACGCTGGATGTCAGTGAACACATCGAAGTGATTCGTCGGATCGTTGATCAGGTTGGCAGGAAGATTCCGGTCATCGCCGGCACCGGTGCCAACTCCACGCGCGAAGCCGTCGAACTCACCGAAAACGCCAAGAAAGCGGGCGCAGATGCCTGCTTGCTGGTGACTCCGTATTACAACAAGCCAACTCAGGAAGGTCTGTATCAGCATTTCCGGCATATCGCCGAGTCGGTGGCGATTCCGCAGATTCTGTATAACGTGCCCGGCCGTACGGCTTGCGACATGCTCCCCGAGACCGTCGAGCGCCTGTCCAAGGTGGCTAACATTATCGGCATCAAGGAAGCCACCGGCGACCTGCAACGCGGTCAGGAAATCCTCGACCGTGTTAGTCGCGACTTCCTGGTCTATTCCGGTGATGATCCGACCGCCGTCGAACTGATGTTGATGGGCGGTAAAGGCAATATCTCGGTCACGGCCAACGTTGCCCCGCGCGCCATGAGCGAGCTTTGCGCCGCTGCGATGGCCGGCGATGCGGCGACCGCGCGCACGATCAACGAGCGCCTGATGCCGCTGCACAAGAATCTGTTTATCGAATCCAACCCGATTCCGGTGAAGTGGGCTCTGTATGAAATGGGATTGATGCAAGAAGGCATCCGTTTGCCTTTGACCTGGCTCAGCCCGCGTTGTCACGAATTGCTGCGTCAGGCTCTGCGCCAGTCCGGCGTATTGGCTTAATCCGAGGAATTACTACGCATGAAGCGACTGGCCGGACTCTCCGCACTTGCCTTGATCATTACCAGTACCAGTGGTTGCGGCTGGTTGTGGGGCGATGAGGGTTATTTCCGTGATCGCGGTAGCGATTACCTGACTGATCGGCAAGTGGCGCCGATGCAGGTTCCGCCCGATATCACTAATGCCAAAAAACTCGATCCGCTGTTGCCGGTGCCGCGCAACGTCGCCGATTCGACTGCCCAGGGCGAGTACGAAGTGCCGCGCCCGCAGGCGCTTGCGGTGCAGAGCGATTCTCGTGAGTTCAGCCTGCAGAAAAGTGGTGATTCGCGGTGGGTGGTTGCGCAGCGTTCACCGGCCGAAGTCTGGCCTGTGGCCCGGCAGTTTTTTGAAGATAACGGTTTCCAAGTCGTCAATGAGCGTCCGCAGACGGGTGAGTTCAGTACCGCTTGGCAGCGCTTCGATCAGCTCTCCAGCTCCATGGCCCGTCGCCTGAGCAGTCGGGTCAGCGGTGTCGAGCCGAACAGCGAAACCCGTGTACGGGTGCGTATCGAGCCCGGCGTGCAGCGCAACACCAGCGAGATTTTCGTGGTTAGCGCAGAGCGCCCGGCAGGTAGCACCACCGATGTGGCGTTTCCGGACAAGTCTGGCAACGTGAGCCTGGATGGGGCGCTGCTCGATGAGCTGCTCGCCAGCCTGTCGCGCAGCACCGAACAAGGTGGCTCGGTGTCGTTGCTCGCCGCCCGCGATTTCGATGCGCCGAATCGGGTCAGCCTGTCGGATGATGGCAGCGGCAACCCGGTATTGAGCCTGGGTACCGATTTCGACCGTGCCTGGTCCAGCGTCGGCCGTTCGCTCGACACTGGTAACGTGCGTATTGACGACCTTAACCGCTCACTCGGCGTGTACTACATCAACCTTGCCGAAGGTTCGGACAAGGAAGACGAGAAACCTGGCTTCTGGAAGCGCATGTGGGGCAGTTCACCCAGCGATGAAGAAGTCGAAGGCCGTGCCGAGCGTTATCAGGTGCGTCTGACCACCGTCGGCGACAGCGTTCAGGTCACCGTAGAGAAAGACCTCAATACCGTGGCGCCGGCTGATGTCGCCCGTCGCGTGCTGAGCCTGATTCAGGAACATCTCGGCTAAGCCGGAGCGGCCGCCTGTAGCGGTCACTGGCTGTAAAGACGTCACGCCAATAGGCGAAACCCCATGGGTTTCGCCTGTTTCGTTTAACAAACGCGGAATTTCCCCCATGACCACTCCCACCACCTTGAGCCTGAAGAAAATCTATTCAGGCAAAGTCCGCGATCTTTATGAAATCGACGCCAAGCGCATGCTGATGGTGGCCAGTGATCGTCTGTCGGCATTCGATGTCATCCTCGACGAGCCGATCCCCGAAAAGGGCAAGATCCTCACGGCTATTTCCAACTTCTGGTTCGCCAAGCTGGCCGGCCTGGTGCCCAACCATTTCACTGGCGATCAGGTAGAAGACGTTGTCTCGGTCGAGGAGCTGCCGTTGGTCGAGGGTCGTGCAGTGGTTGCCAAACGCCTCAAGCCGGTCGCGGTGGAAGCCATCGTGCGTGGCTATATCGTCGGTTCGGGCTGGAAGGAGTACCAAAAGAGCGGCACCGTGTGCGGCATCCAGCTCCCCGCCGGCTTGAAGGAAGCGGCCAAGCTGCCGCAGCCGATCTTCACCCCGTCGACCAAGGCGGCGGTGGGCGATCATGACGAGAACATTTCCTTTGCTCAGTGCGAGGAAATCATCGGCAAGGAACTGGCTGCCAAGGTGCGCGATACCGCGATCGCCCTGTACAGCGCGGCGGTCGAATACGCCGCTACGCGTGGCATCATCATCGCCGATACCAAGTTCGAGTTCGGCCTCGACGAGGATGGCACCTTGACCTTGATGGATGAAGCCCTGACGCCTGATTCCAGCCGCTTCTGGCCGGCCGACAGCTACGTGGAAGGACAGAATCCACCAAGCTTCGACAAGCAGTTCGTGCGGGATTGGCTGGAGTCCACCGGCTGGGACAAACAGGCGCCAGCGCCTACGGTCCCCGCCGATGTTGCGCAAAAAACTGCCGACAAATACCGTGAAGCGTTGATCCGCCTGACGAAGTGATTGGCCTCAGGTCGCTAAAGAGGAGCTTCGGCTCCTCTTTTTCGTTCAGCGGAGGTTCCTGGGTTTTTCGCAAGCATCTGATTGCACGTAAAAAAACCTTTGTGGGGCTTCGCCAAATTGGATTCAGCTGTTATCATTCGCGCCGCCTAGGGGAGATGCCGGAGTGGTCGAACGGGACGGATTCGAAATCCGTTGTATCAGCGATGGTACCTAGGGTTCGAATCCCTATTTCCCCGCCATATAGAAAAGCCCCGTAGTTCAATGAACTACGGGGCTTTTTCTTTTCCGCTCAGAAGACGGTGCGGGTCGATCGCTCACGACTGGACAGGGCGCAGCGACAGTCGGCATTAGCGATGCTGGGCGCTAAGCTCGGTGAACTGCACCTCGCCAATCTCTGTGCTGTTGCTGTCAACCGCCTGCACGTAGGCGCCGGCTTTGAAGAAAAACTGCACATCGCGCTGCCGGGTCGGCTTTGTAGACGTCATGGACGAACCGCTCGCCGTCGACCTCAACTGTCAGCACACCATCTAACACTTCGATGCGGTAGGAAAACAGGTCGTTGTTTACCTGGATGGCGAACACCTGGGCAAGATCATCGTTGCTGCCTTTGGGGTGTTTCTTGATCAGCGCCTTGACCTTGCCCTTCTCCCACTGGAGTTTGATCAATGGTCGAGCGTCGAAGCCATAGATCTGGCCGACGATGATTTGCTGGGTACTTGACGCCTGGATGACCTGACAACTGGCGCGCAGTTCATGAAAGCCCGTCCCGGACCAATTGCGGTCGTCGTCCGCCGGGTCGAGCATTTCCCGTAGTTCGGTGCGCGGGTAGCGGCTGTTTTCCGTTGTCCCGCCCGTGATGGGAGCCACGAAGATCATGGCGCCAGTGTTGGACAAGTAGAAGTAGCGTGAGGCATAGCCATCGCGCAGCTGCGCGGCGAGCACTTCGGTGGCCGCGTCATCCGGCAGGGTCAGCTGAGTGATGCATGAGTCGTTTCCTGATTGAGGCGGGTGATACGCCCACCATGCCAAGAAAGTTTTGACGAGAGTTTTTCTAGGCGGCGCAAACGTGTCGGAGTGTTGGTACGGCAACGCGATACCGCTGAAAGGTGTCGCTGTGTTTGTGGCCTGGAACCAGCGGCGGCAAGCACTGGGCTGATGGTCGGTTAATTCGCCACGTATGTGTCGATAAGAGCTGAGGGGCGTTTCGTAAGTTTGCTAGCGCGCTGCCCGTAACTTGCGGACCATGACGCTGGGGTATATCGAAGCATGGGCGAAGTCGCTGGCATGCCAGTGGCTGAACAGTGCCAGCAGCGGTGGTAGCCACATCACGCACATGCAGACGATGAACCACTCCTTTCACCCAGTTTGTTGACCTGCTTGGCGCGCCAGTTCCAGAGCAGTCAGCAGCCAGTAAACCACCAGCAGTGCTCAGAAAAACGCGGGCTGCCAACGCCCCACAGGGTGCGCTGACATCCATGTTCATCACGTTGATCTTTGGGTTGAGCACCAACAAGGCCCAGATCAGCAAGCCGAAGGTAGTCATCGTCAGCAGCTTCATCTCAACCGGTACTCGACGGGCAGATTTTTGCGTTCCACCAGTTCCGAGGTCACCATCGACTCGTTGAGCTCGGTTATCACCAGCACCGCAGCTGGCCACATCGCAGCACTGTTGAGGCTGACAAGGAAAGCCTGGTAGGCGCCGAGAAGAGGATGCCGCTGATTACGCTGTAGAAGCCTATGTTACTGATCTCCCTTCAGTACTCGGCGCCGGCTCTCGTACCGGCGCTGGCTCAGGGCTCGGTTGGTGCTTCGTCAACTTCCTCCCAGCTGCTATCGGGATCGAAGTGGGTCATCGCCGCGGCCAGCTTGGCGCTATTCGGGCCGAGGTCTTTCTGAAACACCTCCCCGTCGTGGCTGATCATGAAGCTCATTACGCCGCTATCGCCGTATTTGCCCGGCCAGGCGATCACGGCGAAGCCGCGGCTCATGTTTTCGCCGATCTTGTAATCGTAGGCACCGCCGGGTGCCGAAGGGCCTTGGGCGGTGAGGATGCGGTAGTGATAGCCGTGCCAGTCGTCGCCCGGTTTGGCGTCGCCGAACAGCGGACCGAGCGGACTTTCCTCGATGCCGGGTTCCTCGGCCCAGTACAGACCGTCGAACTCACCGTCGCTGCTGAGGAATTTCTGCGCGTATTCGAGTACGCCATCGCCATCGCGGTCGACCTCGGCGTAATCCATTTGCGCATCGTGGTAGGCGCGCACGGCCTCGATGGTGGTCAGCTCGTTGCGGCCGATGCGGTGCACGCGAATCTCCTCGCCGCCGGCCTTGGCGTCGAAAGCCCAGCCCTGTTTACCCTTCACCAGCGGCAGCGGGAAGGTCCAAGGCGTGTTGCCCACGACCAGATGCGCGTGACCCGATTCGTCTGTCTGGATCTCATGTTTCTCCCGGTAGTGGGCGAGGAAGGCGTCGACGTCTTCGCGCCCGACGCCCTCAGTCGGAATGTAGCTGCGCCAGTCGGTGCCGAGCAGTTTGGCCAGGGCGGCGGCATCGGACTTGTCGGTGCCGAGCGCGGCGACCAACGTCTCGGCGGCCGCCTCCGGGGTGGCGAAAGCCTGCTGGGCCTGCGCACCTTGGGCCAAGCCCAGCAGCAGTAGCGCGACGGCGAACATACGGAATGCGAGCTGCATGGCGAGTCTCCTGTTAGCGCCGATGGAAGCCGCCGCCGCCGCGGGGAGCATGGGCAGGACGTTGTACTGGGCGACTGGCAGGGCGGGACACCTGCGGCCGACTGGCGATTTGGCGACTGGCTTGGCCGCGATTGGCTGCGAGATGGGTCTGCGAGGGCGTGCGGGCCCCGGCGAAGGCGTTGTTGCGATGCATCTGGGTGCTGGCGTGCTGTTGGCGCGCTTGCTGACGCACCTGTTGATTGCGCGGCGCTTGCTGACGGTTTTGCGCTGTGGTTTGCGCGCGCTGGCGAGCTTGACCGTCGTTGCGCAAGTCGCGGCCGGCGCTCTGGGCACGTTCGCGCGCCTGGCGGTTGTTGGCGGCCGGTGCATCGATGCCGCGCTGCTGCAGGCTCTCGCGGGCCCGTTCGCGGTCGGCGCTCTGCACGCGGTCGCGCGCCTCGCGGTTACTTGTCGCCGGAGCGGCTAGGCCGCGTTGCGCCAGACTGTCACGGGCACGCGTGCGCTCGGCGGCCCGTGCCGGGTCGTCGCCGCGCAGGCCGACGCGCTGTTCACCGCCGGGCAAGCGGCGGTCGAACTGCTGGCGGCTGACGTTATCGCGGTAGGGCACGCCGTTGCGGTACACAGGGTTGTGGCTCCAGTTGTTCTGGTTGGCGTCGAGTCGGTGGTTGACGTTGATGTTGTTGTAGCGATTAACGTCGATATCGACATCGTGGTGATCCCAATCACAGTCCCCCCACAGCGAGTCGGCGATCGCAATCCCGGCGCCGAACGCCAGGCCGCTAGCCAGCGCAGTCGCCACTGGATAGCTTGGCGGCGGTGGATAGTAGGGGGGCGGATAGGATGGATAGGACCAGGTGCCATAGACCACGGTGGGGTTGTAGCTGGGTACATAGACGACCTGCGGATTGGTCGGCTGGATGACAATGGTCTGCGCCGGCGCGGCTTGTTGCACCACGGTAGTCGTACCCCCTTGCGGCGCGGGGGCTGGCGCTGCGGCCGGTTGTACGCTGACCCGCTGCTGCTGGTTGGATTCGAGGTTGCCGGCCGCCTGCGCCTTGCGCCGCAGTCGCTGCACTGAATCCATTACCGCGTCGGGCTGGGCGAGGAAGGCGTCGCCGACCCGCTGTACCCACGCCGGGTCCTGACCGAGGGTGGCGAGCACCTGCGGGAAGGCCACCAGCGATTGCACGCTAGGATCCCATGGTTGATTGGCGACCTGGGCCACAGCAGCGTCGCCATTGGCATCCGGATGCGCCTTGGACCAGATCACGGCGTCGGCGACGTTGCCCGGATAGGTTGTTGCCATTAGTACCTGGGCGAGCAGGGAGTCGGGGTATAGGGCCAGCGGAGCGAGCATCTGGTCGAGTTCTTCGACACTGAATACCGTCTCGCGTGGCGGTGTGGCAGGCGCGGCTGCTGGCGCGGCGGGAGCAGGAGTGGCGGGCGGTGTGGCGACAGTGGTCGAGGCGTTCGCCGCTGGTGGTGCGGGCGGCGGGTCTTCCTTGTCGCAGCCTGTCAGCGCCAAGAAGGCGAACAGGACGGCGTGATAGCGGCAGGCAAACATGACGCCTCTCCTCTGGCGGACAACGCGGAGTGAAACACCTGAGCCTGCCTGCGGGATAACGGCACGGCTCTCGGCAGCCTAGGACGCGGTGATCTCACCGCGGCGAATGGCACTGCTAGCGTAGAAGAAGAAATACGCTTATGCCGTGTGCTCGTCGAAATGGAAGAGCGCAGCGATGCCCATGCGGTCGGTTTAATAGCTAGCGCCGAACTCAGATCCCGCCCCGTACGATCCGCCGTCAGCGTGCAGGAGCGCATCGGAGAACCGGTCTCGATCCAGCTAGAACCACCAGCCAGCCGCGCAGTTCAGAGCTAGTACGGCCGGGTAAACCCGGCAAGGAGCTAGCCATGAACTCAAGTCCAGATTATCCGGCCCCGGATACCGTTCCGCCCGAGGGTGTGCCTCAGGACGCTCCGAATACGGATGTGGAACCGGTTGAAAATACGCAGTCGCCCGAGCAGTCTGAAGACGATGCCCCGTTCGTTTCTGGGTCAAAGGGGGCAACCCTTTAGGTCAGGGCGGTCCGTGAGGTGTTCGCAATCGAGCACAGCCCGCCTGAGCTGCGGGCTTTTTGTCCATGCCCAGGCTGGGGCCTGATCCGAGCATGCCCGATTGCTCGGCAGATACACCTTTTCTTCTGCCATAAACGACTCGCTGGGATGGTCTTTTTTAGCGAGAGCGGGCCAGAGTCAGGCTGTGCTGCTTGCCCACAAAAAGGGCGTTACGCCCATCGGCGGAGCAGTGTTGTGCACAATGGAAAGGCTCCTTATTAAGCTACTGTGGCAGTCGCGCGTAACATCTTGATTCTGTATGGCAATTTTTTAAGTCAATGAAAAATATGGGATTTTTTTGCTGGTGAAAAAAACATCAACTTGACTGTGAGGCCCGCTGCACAGGGGGTGGCGAGGCTTGCGCCCAAGTTGTCCACGGAGTTATCCACAGATTTTGTGGATTGAAATTTGCCAGTGGCGAAGTTCACTTTCCGGCCGTTTGCGCAAGCCTTTTTCGGGTAAATAAAAAGCTCACAAGCGCAGCCTGCTGCCGTCCCCGCGAAGCCCGCTGAGTTGCGCGGCGCTGGGTATACTGCCCGGCAGTCTGGTGCGGAGCCACGTATGCCTATCGATGTATCCAACCTGTTAATTGGCCTGGTCGCCGCCGCGTTGCCGCTTTTGGCCTTGGCGGGGCACCTGTATCGGCGTCTGAGCCGACTGCAGAGCGACACGGCGTTGCTCGAGGAGCGCTTGAGCCATGCGCAGTTGGCGCAGGATGGTCTGAGCGCGCAGTTGGACGACTACCGCGGGGAAGTCGCCGAACTCGCTGAAGTGAAGGCGCTGCAGCAGGCGGAACTGGCGGCGCAGCGGCGTGAGGTCGAACTGTTGCGGGTCGATCAGCGCGCCAGCCGTGATGCCGCCCACGCCTGGACCCTCGAGCGCGAGCAGAAGGAAAGCGAGTTGCGCCGACTGGATGCCGAGCGCGCCTCGCTCGCCGCCGAACTGCGCGAGCAGCAAGACAGTCACCAACAGCGGCTCGCCGATTTGCAGGGTTCGCGCGACGAGTTACGTGCGCAGTTCGCCGAGCTGGCCGGGAAAATCTTCGACGAGCGCGAACAGCGTTTTGCCGAAACCAGTCAGCAACGCCTCGGCCAGCTGCTCGATCCGCTCAAGGAACGCATCCAGTCGTTCGAAAAGCGCGTCGAGGAAAGTTATCAGCAAGAGGCGCGGGAGCGCTTTTCGCTCGGCAAGGAGCTGGAGCGCCTGCAGTTGCTCAATCAGCGCTTGAGCGATGAAGCGACCAACCTGAGCCAGGCGCTCAAGGGCCAGAAAACACAGGGCAATTGGGGCGAGTTGGTGCTTGAGCGGGTACTCGAACATGCCGGGCTGGAGAAAGGTCGTGAATACCAGACGCAGGTCAGTCTCAAGGGTGGTGATGGCGAGCGCTTCCAGCCGGATGTGTTGATCCAACTGCCGGGCGACAAGCAAGTGGTGGTCGACGCCAAGGTCAGCCTGACCGCGTACCAGCAATGGATCGCCGCCGACGACGAATCAGTGCGCCAGTTGGCGCTGAAACAGCATGTGCTGTCGCTGCGCAACCATCTGAAAGGCTTGTCGGTCAAGGAATACCAGCGTTTGGAAGGCCTGCACAGCCTGGATTTCGTGCTGCTGTTCGTGCCCATCGAGGCGGCTTTCGCGGCCGCGTTGCAGGCCGATCCCGGGTTGTTCCAGGAAGCCTACGATCAGCACATCGTCATCGTCAGCCCGACCACCTTGCTGGCCACGTTGCGGGTGATCGACAGCCTCTGGCGCCAGGAACGGCAGAGCCAGAACGCCCGCGAAATCGCCGAGCGCGCCGGGGCGTTGTACGACAAGTTTGCCGCCTTTATTCAGGATCTCGACGAGATGGGCAGCCGCCTGGTGCAGCTGGACAAGGCGTATGCGGCGGCGCGCAACAAACTCTGCGATGGCCGCGGCAACATCGTCAGTCGGGTCGAGAATCTCAAGCTGCTGGGCGCGCGGGCCAGCAAGAGCCTGCCGGTCGAATTGCTCGAGCGCGCCGCTGTGCCGTTGCTGGATGAGGCGGGGGAGTGACAGCTTTGCTCTCTCCCCCATAAATAGGAGAGGGGCGACGTGCGCCGCCGCTAGGCCATGGCCTGCAGTTCCGCGGCGGCGCGCTGGGCAGCCGGTGAGTTGGCCAGGTAGTTCAGCGCTACGTTGACATCGCCCTCGGTACGCGGATGGTAGCCGGGCGCGAAGTAACGCCCCACTGCGCGACCGATGCTGCCTGGGGTAGGCAAAAAACCGCGCTTGCCCAAACGCGACCACAGCCGCAGGAAGCCTGGGCTGCGGCGAGTGGCCGGATCCTGGCGCATCATCATTCCCGAGCCGGCGCTGAACAGATAAGTCAGCGCAATGCAGGCAATGA
Organism: Pseudomonas sp. LS44; assembly: GCF_024730785.1. Taxonomy (NCBI): domain Bacteria; kingdom Pseudomonadati; phylum Pseudomonadota; class Gammaproteobacteria; order Pseudomonadales; family Pseudomonadaceae; genus Pseudomonas; species Pseudomonas sp. LS44. Next base: position 2,986,665 of record NZ_CP102830.1, on the reverse strand, counting down.
CCATATAGAACCAACGCATCACCATGCTGCCGCCCAGGCCGACGTGCAGATCGTGAGCGACACAGCGGTGCTCGACTTCCTCGGCACCGTGCCAGCGCAGCAGGTCGATCATTACCGGATCGGCGTTGTCCAGTTTATCGGTGGTGATGATCCAGTTGCCGAGCACGCAGGTGAAGTGTTCGACAGCGGCGATCAGGCCGACCCGCTGCAGCAGCCACCAATGTTTCAAGCCTCGGCCAAGCGCATGGTCGCCGATCGGCAGCTCGCCCAAGGGTTTGTCGAACAGCCAGCTGAGGCGGCGGGTGAACGGTTTCGAATTGATCCCGTGGCGATCCAGATAAGGCTGCAGGGCGCTGTCGTGGGCTCGGGCGTGCTGTGCTTCCTGCTTGATGAAGCCACGCACGTCGTCGCGCAGGCGCTCGTCGGTCACCAGCGGCAGAGCCTTGTTGTAGACCTTGCAGAACCAGAACTCGCCGGCCGGCAGGAGAATGTGCAAGGTGTTCATGATGTGCGAGGCCTCCGGTTCGTTGGGTACCCAATGCAGCGGGGTATCGGCGAAGTCGAAGCGCACCTTGCGTTGCTCCAGGCGGTGATGTTGCTCGGTCATTGTTGTTCTCCTTGGCGGCGGCAGGCCGGGGTATTGAGTGAAGCGGCGTCAGGCGTGTGGGGCGGGGGCGCCCAACTGCTCGATGTACTCATGGATCCACAGGGCCAGCTGCTGCGGTTCGGTGAGTAACTGCCAATGCCCGGCGCGGATTTCCCGGCGCGACAGATTGGGTGCCCAGCGCTGCAGTTGTTCGAACAGTTGTGGATGCACGAAGCGATCGCGAGTCGGCACGATCAGCTGCACTGGCACCGGGGTGTAACGTTCACGCGGGTTGAACATCGTAGTGATGAAGTTGGCCCGGTAGAGCTTGACCCCATGCTGTCCATCGGAGCAGAGCGTGCTGTTGGGGTGGGGGTCGTGGATGCCCTCGAGGCGCGCCAAGATCGTCGGCCACGCGCGGGTCAGGCCATTACGCCAGAGGAACTCCGGCAACCATGGGGTATGAAAGAAACCGATGTACCAGGAGCTGAGCAACTGGCTGCCGACCTTGAGCAACGAGGCCAGGCGTTTTTCCTTGAGGCGATCGCGCATCCAGTGGCCGACATGATCCAGGCACGGTCCGGAAATGGTGGTGTAAGACGCCAGCAGCGGCTGGATACGCGGTTCGGTGACGGCTTCCCAGGTCTGGATCGAACCCCAGTCATGGGCGACCAGGTGCACGGGGCGGTCCGGGCTGAGGGCCTTGATCACCGCTTCCAGGTCGTTGGCCAGCCGGGCCAGACGATAGTCCTGGGTGCGCCGGGGGATCTGCGAGGCGCCGAAGCCGCGCACGTCGTAACTGATGATCTGGTAGTCGGCGGACAGCTCGTTGATCAAGGGCAGCCAGACTTCATGGTTGTCCGGGTAACCATGCACCAGCAACAGCACCGGGCCCTCGCTATTGCCCCAGCGATAGACGGCCAGTTCGACGCCATCGCCCTGGATACGTAGTTTTTCCGCAGCGGCAGGCATCTTGGCCACAGGCAGGGCATGAGTTGCAGTCAGTGCAGATGCAGACAAGGCGGTGGGCATAAACCATCTCCGATCAATTGTTACATCAAACGATGGCAAGTTCGGCCGCGGTCGGAAACTTATCCAATGGTCAGTCGCAATATGCGCGCTCGCTAGCGCTGTTACCGAGCTACTCAATGTCTCGGCATTCAATCTCGGTGTGTTGTTGGTGGCTTGCCGCGACCGCTATGATCGGGCGATGAACGACTCCTCAAGCTTTCTCGGCCGCCTGTTGGCCCGCGGGCCAAGCGCCGCACAAGTGGCTGCCGCGCGCGAATACAGTGTCGATGAACTGGCCGACGCGGCGGGTACCACCGTGCGGAATTTGCGTGCCTATCAGGATCGCGGCCTGCTGGCGCCCCCAGAGCGCCGTGGCCGCATCGGCGTGTACCACGCAACGCATCTGGCGCGTTTGCGGCTGATCGGCCAACTGCTCGAGCGTGGCTATAGCCTGGCGAGCATTCGCGAGTTGCTCGCCGCCTGGGAGCAGGGCCAGGGTCTGGCGCAGGTATTGGGTCTGGAGCAGGCTATCGTCGGCGCCTGGAATCAGGTCGAGCCGACCCTCCTGGAGTTCGCCGAATTACAGGCGCTGTTCGGCGCTGAGCTGACCGATCACAACCTGGATCTGGCCCAGCGCCTGGGCCTGGTGGAGTTCGCCGGCGATCACCTGCGCGTCCTCAACCCGCGGGTGTTTGCCGCTGGCGTGGAGTTGCATCGCGTGGGGATTCCGCTGCCGACGCTGCTCGAACTGTTCGCCTCGATCCGCCAGAGTCTGCAGCCGGTGGCCAGTAGCATCGTGCAGATGATCGTTCAGCATCTAGTTAACCCGCTGCTGAGCAACAGCTTGCCGCATGTCGATCAGCTGCAAGCGCTTAACGAGCAATTGCTGCAGCTGCGGCCGCTGGTCGAGCAAGTGGTCGACAGCGAACTGGCGCAGGCGCTGCACGCCGCGGCGGATGTGGAATTGGGTGAGCGGGTCGGTGATGTGTTGCGCGGTTTCCTCAGCCCTTCATAACCTGCCGCGCGCCGTTTAGCAGGCCGTTGAAAAACGTAGCGAGCGAAGGCTAGACAAGGCGCAATCAGGCGAAAAAGCGCAGTTTACGAGTGGTAAATGAGCATTTTGAGCCTGATTTCAACGCGGTATAGCCGAGCGCAGTAGTTTTTCAACGGCCTGTTAGCGCAACGCCAGATGGCGGCTCAGCAGGGCGCGCAGGGCCGCCGGCTTGACCGGTTTGGCCAGGTAGTCGAGACCGGCGGCGTGCACTTGGGCAATCAATTCCGGGCGCCCATCGGCACTGATCACCACGCCCGGCACCGGCTCGCCCAAGCGGGTGCGCAGCCAGGCCATCAGCTCGGTGCCGGTTTCGCCTTCGTCCAGGTGATAGTCGACCAGCGCCACTTGCGGACGCACCGCCTCGTCGAGCAAGTGCTCGCATTCCAGGCGGTTGCGCGCCGTCCAGACCTGGCAGCCCCAGCGCGAGAGTAGGCTGTGCATACCGGTGAGGATGCTGTCTTCGTTGTCGATGCACAGCACCTGGGTGCCGCTGAGTGCCTGGCCGTTGATTTCGGCGACCACGCTCTTGGCCGGTGCCGCGCTTTTGGCTAGTGGCACGCTGACGCTGAATACGCTGCCTTGGCCTGGCCATGAACGGACTTCCAGCTGATGGTCCAGCACTCGACAGAGCCCGTCGGCGATGGCCAAGCCCAACCCCAGGCCTTTTTCGGCGCGGGTTTGGTGGCTATCCAGGCGTTTGAACTCCTCGAAAATCACCTTGCGCTTGTCCTCGGGAATCCCCGGGCCACGGTCCCAGACCTCCAGGCGCAGCTGCTCGCCCTGCCGGCGTACGCCGAGCAGCACATGGCCCTTGGCGTAGCGGAAGGCGTTGGTGAGGAAGTTCTGCAGCACCCGGCGCAGTAGCTTGATATCGCTGTCGACCCGTAGCGTGCTGCCTTGCACCCGGAAATCTATGCCTTGCTCCAGGGCGAGAACCTTGAACTCGGCGCCCAGGGCATCGAACAGGTTGTTCAGCGGGAAGGCGATGCGCTCCGGTGTGACGCGGCCATTTTCCAGGCGCGAGATGTCCAGCAGGTCACTGATCAGGTCTTCGGCCGAGCGTAGCGAGCTGTCCAGATGACGTACCAACTCCTGTGCATCGCGCGGCAGCACTTCAGGCTGGTGGGCGAGGGCGGCGGAAAACAGTCGCGCGGCATTCAGCGGCTGCATCAGGTCATGGCTGACGGCAGCCAGGAAGCGGGTTTTCGACTGGTTGGCGGACTCGGCGACGCCCTTGGCGGCGCCCAACTCCTGGTTCAGTTGCGAGAGCTCCTGGGTGCGCTCGACGACCCGCTGTTCCAGCCCCTCGTTGGCGTCCTTGAGCGCTTGCTCGGCTTCGCGGAAGGCGGTGATGTCGGTGAAGCTCATGACGAAGCCGCCGCCGGGCATCGGGTTGCCGATCAGCTCGATCACCCGGCCGTTGGGGAACAGCCGCTCGGAGGTGTGGGCGTTGCCCTGGCGCATCCAGTACAGGCGCTTGTCGATGTGTTGCTCGACTGCGCCTGGGCCGCACAGGCCGCGCTCGGCGTTGTAGCGGATAATGTCGGCGATCGGCCGGCCGACGCTGATCAGGTCGTCCGGATATTCGAACAGTTCCAGATAGCGACGGTTCCAGGCCACCAGTCGCAGCGACTGGTCGACCACACTGATGCCCTGGGTGATGTTCTCGATCGCTCCCTGCAGCAGGGCGCGGTTGAACTGCAGCACTTCCGAGGCTTCGTCGACGATGCGCACCACATCCTCGACCTGCATCTCGCGGCCCTCGATGGCCGCCTTGACCACCGCGCGGGTCGACGAGGCGCCGAGCACGCCGGCCAGCAGGTGCTCGGTATGGACGATCCATTCGCTATTGGCCGGCTGGCTGGGGTTGAAGCCCTTGCCCTGGCGGTAGGCGAAGCGCAGGAAACTCTGCCGCGCGCGCTCCTCACCGACGAAGCGGCTGGCCAGGGTCAGCAGGTCTTCGACCTGGACCGCCAGCAGGCTGCGGTTGCTGGGTTTGCTGCCGGCGAACTGGCCGATGAAACGCCCGGCCTGCCAATGCTCGGTGACCCGCGTGCGGGAGAAGTACGAAACCCACACGAACAGCAGGAAATTGCTGGCCAGCGACAGCACCACGCCCCGGGTCAGCGGCTCGACATCAATGCCAATGGGCTGGTAGAGCAGCACCGCCAGGCCGGGAATACTGTCCACCGACCAGCCCAGACCGCGTGCGATCACCGGCAGCACCAGGGTGTAGAACCACATCAGCGAACCCATCGCCAGACCGGCGAATACGCCGCGGCGGTTGGCCTGTTTCCATAGCAGCGCACCAAACATGGCGGGCGCGAGCTGGGTGATCGCGGCAAAGGAGATCTGCCCGATGGTCGCCAGGCTGGCGTTGGAGCCGAGCAGCCGATAGCTGACATAGGCGAGCAACAGAATCAGCACGATGCTTACCCGGCGCACCGAGAGCATCCAGTGACGGAACAGTTCGAACGGCCGCTCGGCATTCTTGCGCCGCAGCAGCAGCGGCAGCAGCATGTCGTTGGAGACCATGGTCGACAGCGCTACCGCCTCGACGATGACCATGCCAGTCGCCGCCGACGCACCGCCGATGAAAGCCAGCAGCGCCAGCGCCGGATGCGCCTCGGCCAGCGGCAGGCTGATGACGAAGGAGTCGGGAATGATCCCGGCCGGCAGCAGCATCTGCCCGGCCAGGGCGATGGGGACCACGAACAAGGCCGCCAGCAGCAGGTAGAGCGGGAATACCCAGCGCGCCACCCGCAGATCCTTGGGTTCGATGTTTTCCACCACGGTGACGTGGAACTGTCGCGGCAGGCAGACGATGGCCATCATCGCCACGCCGGTCTGCACCAGCATCGCCGGCCAGTTCAGCGTCTCCGCCCAGAATCCTTCCAAGGCCGTACTGCTCTGGGCCTTGCTCAGCAGGTCGCCGAAACCGTTGAACAGGCCATAGGTGATGTAAGCGCCGACGGCGAGAAAGGCCAGTAGCTTGACCAGCGACTCGAAGGCAATCGCCAACACCATGCCGCGGTGGTGCTCGGTGACATCCAGGTTGCGGGTACCGAAGAGGATGGCGAACAGTGCCAGGATCAGCGAGACGATCAGCGCCGTGTCCTGGGCGCGGGTGCCGGTGGAGTCGGCGCCGGCGCCGGTCAGCAGGTTCACGCCGAGGACGATGCCCTTCAGCTGCAGGGCGATGTAGGGCAGCACGCCGACCAGGCAGATCAGCGCCACCACCACCGCCAACGACTGCGACTTGCCGTAGCGCGCGGCGATGAAGTCGGCAATCGAGGTGATGTTCTCCTGCTTGCTGATCATCACGATCTTCTGCAGCACCCAGGGTGCGAATAACAGCAGCAGGATCGGGCCCAGATAGATCGGCAGGAATGACCAGAGCTGGCCAGCGGACTGGCCCACGGCGCCGAAGAACGTCCAGCTGGTGCAATACACCGCCAGCGACAGGCTGTACACCGTGGCGCGCATCGAGGCCGGCAGCGGCGCACGCCGACGATCGCCATAGAAGGCGATGGCGAACAGGATGGCCATATAGATCAACGCAACTGCTGCGATCAGTCCGCTGGACAAGGACATGCGTACTCCGGGTTGAAAGCACCGGGGGATTACCCCTCGGTGCGTGATGCTCTGCAACCTGCGCGCAGAGCCTAACAGGCCGTTGAAAAACTACTGCGCTCGGCTATACCGCGTTGAAATCAGGCTCAAAATGCTCATTTACCGCTCGTAAACTGCGCTTTTTCGCCTGACTTCGCCTTGTCTAGCCTTCGCTCGCTACGTTTTTCAACTGCCTGTTAATCCGGCGGTTGGCCGGGAATCTAAGGCTTCTGACAGTGTCGCATCAAAGTACAGTCCAGTCAGGCGCGACTAAGGTCGCAGCCCCCATCCACAGTGTTTCGCCAGTTACAATGTCGCTTGGCGTCGATGAGGATTTCCCATGTTCAAGCCGCAATTGGTCGCACTACAGCGTGGCGCACTGCGCTTGGAACCCATGCTCGATAGCGATATTCCGGAATTGGTGGCGCTGGCCGAGACCAACCGCGACGAGCTGGCCTATATGGCCGGGCCGCTGCGCCTGGACTGGTACCGTGCGGCCTTGAATGAGCAGCGCAACGATTTGGCCCTGCCGCTGTGCATTCGTCTCGGCGAGCGCCTGGTCGGCACGACGCGTTATTTCGATTTCATCACCAATCTGCCGGCCGCCGAGATTGGCGCAACCTGGCTGGACCGCGAACAGCACGGCACCGGGCTGAACACCACGATCAAGTATCTGATGCTGCGCCACGCGTTTGAAAGCTGGCGGATGGTCCGCGTGCAGCTGAAGACCGCCGCCAGCAACCTGCGCTCGCAGCGCGCCATCGAAAAGCTCGGTGCAGTACGTGAGGGCGTGCTGCGTAACCACCGGCGGTTGGCCGACGGTCGCCTCGACGATACCGTGATGTACAGCATCACCGACGCTGACTGGCCGCAGGTCAAGGCCGGCCTGGAGGCGCGTTTCGGCGCCTGAGGCATGGGCGCGGTTCGCGAACAGACCCACTTCTGGCAGGCGGATGCCTTGCCGGGCGTCGAGTTGCTGCATGCACATTACGTCGAGCAGCGCTTCGCCCCGCATGTGCACGAGGGCTATGTGTTCACCGTGATCGAGCACGGCGCGCAGCGTTTCCGCCACCGCGGCAGCGATCACCTGGCGCCGGTCGGCAGCATGGTGCTGATCAATCCGGACGAGGTGCACACCGGCTCCAAGGCGCATGAGCAGGGCTGGCGCTACCGGGCGTTTTACCCGGACAGCGCCCAGGTCAGCGACGTGCTCGGCGAGTTGGGATTCGCTCGCAGCGGCTTACCGTCATTCGCCAGCAGCGTGCTGCAGGACCCGAAATTGCACGTGGCCTTCGCTGCGCTGCACCGCTTGCTGGATGGCGGTGCCAGCGCCTTGCAGCAGCAGACCGCGTGGCGCGAAGCGATCCTGCTGCTGTTCCAGCGTCATGCCTGTTTGCCGCTGGCGCTGGAACCGGGCCGCGAGCCGCGAGCCGCGCGCGGTGGCGCAGGCCAAGGAACTGCTGAGCAGCCAGTTGGCCGAGCCGCCGTCGCTGGAGCAGTTGGCGGCGGCGGTGAACCTGTCGCCGTTCCATTTCGCCCGCGTGTTCCGCGCTACAACCGGGCTGCCACCGCACGCCTGGCTCAAACAACGGCGTCTGGAGCAGGCGCGGCTGTTGCTCAAGGCCGGTTGCGCGCCGATCGGCGTCGCCGCACAGCTGGGCTTCGCCGATCAGAGCCACTTGAGTCGCCAGTTCAAGCAGGCCTATGGCGTGGCGCCGGGCGAGTACCGCAAGGCCTGCACCCGCTAGGCTGGATCACGCCGCACTGCAGTCATCCGACGAGTAGCAAGATCGTTCAAGACGCTCTCCGACCCGCGCGCTAACCTCAGGCGTTCAAGGAGGTGGCATGTCCCGTCAACACGAATTCCTGCAAGGTGCGCGCGATATCGTCCCATTGGTGGTCGGCGCGATCCCGTTCGGCATCATCTTCGGCTCCCTGGCCAGCAGCTACGGGCTGTCGGTTTGGCAGACCCTGGGCATGTCGCTGCTGGTGTTCGCCGGTTCGGCGCAGTTCATCGCCATCACCCTGATCGGCGGCGGCGCCGGGGTGGCCGTGGTGCTGCTCACCACCTTCGTGGTCAACCTGCGCCACGCGCTGTACAGCGCCACCTTGCAACCCTTCGTGCGCCATCTGCCGAAGCGCTGGCGCATGCCGCTGGCGTTCTGGCTGACCGACGAAGCCTTCGCCGTGGTCCAGCACCGCTACGCCGAACGTGACGCGTCGCCGCACAAGCATTGGTACTACTGCGGCGCGGCGCTGACCATGTACCTCAACTGGCAGCTGAGCACCGTGGTGGGCGTGCTGTTCGGCCAAGCGGTGCCGAACCTGGCGGCCTGGGGCCTGGATTTCGCCATGCTGGCGACCTTCATCGGCATCGTCGTGCCGATGCTCAAGAGTCGTCCGCAGATAGCCGCGGCATTGGTCGCCGGCGCAGTGGTGCTGCTGTGCAACGAGCTGCCGTACAAGCTCGGGCTGATGGCGGCGGCGCTGTCCGGCATCGCCGTGGGTATCGTGCTGGAACGCCGCGCCGCCTGGCAGCAGGCAGAGGAGGGCGTGTGATGCAGACCTGGTGGCTGATTCTCGGCATGGCGGCGATCACCTTCGCGATTCGCTACAGCCTGTTCGCCTGGCCGGACTTGCGCTTCCCGCCGGTGGTGCGTCAGGGCCTGCACTACGTGCCGACTGCCGTGCTCACGGCGATCGTGGTGCCGGGCATGTTCATGCCCGATGGCCAGCACTTGCAGGTGTCGCTGGACAACGCCTTCCTGCTGGCCGGTCTGGCGACCATCCTCATCGCCGCGCTGAGTCGCCATCTGCTGGGCACCATTCTCGGTGGTTTGCTGATCTTCTTCCTGCTGCGCTGGGCACTTGGGCAACTGCCTGTCTGAAAGTCGCCAAAGTATTCCTATTGGCTAATTCCTCGTATTTACGTCGGAAAGCCTTTCGCGTAATTTGCGCCCCTTTTTACCGGCCGCTCGAGGCCGTGGATTGGGGAAGACACGTTATGCAGTCTGTCGGAATGCCTTCGCGCCTGGCTCTGGGCGTCGCGCTGGCGCTGGGCGCCATCACTTCGGTCGCGGCCGAGGAACTCGAACTGGGCAACGTCGAGGTGGTCGGCGACTGGTTGGGCGAGGCGACCGATGAGGACGTCAAGAACCACCCGGGCGCGCGTAGCGTGGTCAGTCAGCAGACCATCGAGGAAAGCGGCGCCAAGCAGGTCCGCGAACTGCTGCGCCGGGTACCCGGCCTGCAGGTGCAGGAAAGCAACGGCACCGGCGGCAGCGACCTGGCCCTCAACGTCGGCGCCCGCGGCCTCACCGCGCGCCTGTCTCCGCGTTCGACCATCCTCATCGACGGCGTGCCGATGGCCTTCGCGCCCTACGGCCAGCCGCAGCTGTCGCTGGCCCCGGTGGCGGTCGGCAACCTGGAGAAGATCGACGTGGTGCGTGGCGGCGGGGCAGTGCGCTACGGCCCGCAGAACGTCGGTGGCATCATCAACTTCGTGACCCGCGAGATCCCCGAGACCCAGGCTGGCAACGTCAACATCGGTACCGAAGTGGCCGGGCACGGCGGCTTCAAGACCCAGACAAGCGCGTTCCTCGGCGGCACCGCCGACAACGGCATGGGCGCGGCGCTGCTCTATTCCGGCATTCGCGGCGCCGGCTACCGTGACGACAACGACGGCACACTGGTCGACGATTTCATGCTGAAGAACAAGTTTGCCCTCAGCGAGATCGACGAGCTGGCGACCAGCCTGCACTACTACCGCGCCGACGCCGACATGCCTGGCGGCCTGAATGCCGCACAATTCGACGACGATCCTTACCAGTCGGTGCGCTCGTACGACAGCTTCGAAGGCGAGCGCAAGGACTTCTCCTTCAAATACACCCGTACCCCGGACGCCAACCGCACCTTCGAGCTGGGCTCGTACTATTACGAGAGCTACCGAGGCAGCAATATCGTCACCGAGCGCAGCGCGGTCAATGACCAGCTGATGTCCTACCCGCGCAACTACCACGTGTTCGGCATCGAGCCGCGCTACTCGCAGCTGTTCCTGTGGGGCGAAGTCGCCCATGAGGTTGGCGTCGGCTACCGCTACGTCGACGAGGGCATGCACGAGCAGACCAAGAGCAGCGCGGTGTACAAGCGCGCCAGCGGCACGCCGTACACCACGCCATTCACCGAGACCGCCGACAACACCGGCGGCACCGAAGCGCATTCGGTGTACATCGATGACCGTATCGACGTCGGCCGCTGGACGGTCACCCCGGGGCTGCGCTACGAGCGGGTGCGCACCACCTGGCACAACCGCCTGAAGGGCTACGAGCGCGAGGTCAACTACCTCGAGCCGCTGCCGTCGCTGAACGTCATGTACCACCTCTCCGATGCCTGGAAGCTGTACGCCAACTACAACACCTCGTTCGGCTGCCTGCAGTACTTCCAGCTCGGTCAGGACCCCGGAGCGCCGCTACCGTCCTACGGCAACGAAGTTGGCCCGGGCCTGGAGCCGGAGAAGGCGCACACCTACGAGCTCGGCACGCGCTACGACAACGGCGCCTGGCGCGGCGAGGTGACATTGTTCCGCATCGAATTCGACAGTCAGCTGCAGTACGCCAAGCAGGACGGCTGGACGCAGCTCGGCGCGACCACCCACCAAGGCATCGAGACGGCGCTGAGCTACGACCTCGGCAGCCTCGATCCGATGCTCGACGGGCTGTCCACCTACGCCAGCTTCACCTACACCAAGGCCACCGCCGACAAGGGTGTGTTCGCCGACCAGGACCTCAACTTCTATTCGCGCATCACCTCCACCCTCGGCCTGCGCTACACGCGCAACCGCTGGACCTGGAACCTCGACGGCTTCGCCCAGTCGCAGCAGTACGTTGCCGACGTCGCCAACGGCATCTATTACCGCGACGAAACCGCCGATGGCCGCTACGGCGACATCCCCGGCTACGCGATCTGGAACGCCCGCGGCGAGTACGCCTTCGGCCCGCAGCTGTCGAACCTGACGCTCGGCGTCGGGGTGAAGAACCTGCTCGGTCACGAGTACTTCACCCGTTCGCTGGACAACAACTACGGCAAGTACCTCGGTCAACCGCGCACCCTGTTCGTCCAGGCTGGGGTCAGCTTCTGATCCGCAGAGGGTAAAAAAGGGCGCCATTGGCGCCCTTTTTTCATGCGTCGGTCATCCGCCTGGCGAAAACTGTGGCTTGTGGTGCGCCATGTGCCGTCCTATCAGCTCTGGACGGTTTCGCCGCGCTCGCGGCTTTCCACGACCCTTTAAGGTGACAAGGACGATGACCCAACACTCGCAATTCGCCCTGCTGGGCAAGAAGCGTTTCCTGCCGTTTTTCATTACTCAGCTACTTGGTGCGTTCAACGACAACATCTTCAAGCAGTCGCTGATCCTCGCCATCCTGTTCAAGCTCAACGTCTCCGGTGACCGCACGATATTGGTCAACCTGTGTGCGCTGCTGTTTATCCTGCCGTTCTTTCTGTTTTCCGCGTTGGGCGGGCAGTTCGGGGAGAAATTCACCAAGCACCGGCTGATCCGCGCCATCAAAGTGGCCGAGATCGTCATCATGCTGATCGGTGCGGCAGGCTTCCTGCTCAATAACCTGCCGCTGATGTTTATTGCGCTGTTCGGCATGGGCACCCACTCCGCACTGTTCGGTCCGGTGAAATATTCGATTTTGCCGGCCGCGCTGCGCGAGAACGAGCTGGTCGGTGGTAACGCCCTGGTGGAAATGGGCACCTTCCTGGCAATCCTGGCCGGCACCATCGGTGCTGGCGTGATGATGTCGAGCCACGCCTACGCCCCCGTGGTAGCCACTGCCATCGTGCTGGTGGCGTGCGGCGGTTACCTGAGCAGTCGGGGGATTCCCTATGCGGCGGCGGCGTTGCCTTCGCTGAAACTGGACTGGAATATCTTTCGCCAATCCTGGTCGATCCTGCGCTTGGGCCTTGGGCAGCGCCCGGCGGTGTCGCGCTCATTGGTTGGCAACTCGTGGTTCTGGTTTCTCGGCGCGATCTATCTCACCCAGATCCCGGCGTATGCCAAGGAGTGGTTGCACGGCGACGAGACGGTGGTAACGCTGATCCTCACCGTGTTCTCGGTGGGCATCGCACTGGGCTCGATGCTCTGCGAACGGCTGTCCGGGCATAAGGTGGAAATCGGCCTGGTGCCGTTCGGCTCGATTGGCCTGACGGTGTTTGGTCTGCTGCTGTGGTGGTGCTCGGGCGGTTTTCCGCTGGCGGCCGCACCGCATGATTGGCTGGCGGTGCTCGGCTACGGCCAGGCCTGGTGGATACTCGGCTCGATCCTGGGTATCGGCGTCTTCGGCGGCTTCTATATCGTGCCGCTGTACGCGCTGATCCAGTCGCGGACCGCCGAGAGCGAACGAGCGCGGGTGATCGCCGCCAATAACATCCTCAACGCGTTGTTCATGGTGGTCTCGGCGATTGCCTCGATCCTGTTTCTTAGCGTGGCCGGGTTATCGATCCCCCAGCTGTTCCTGGTGGTGTCGTTGATGAACATCGCGGTGAATAGCTACATTTTTAAAATCGTCCCCGAGTTCACCGTGCGCTTCCTGATCTGGCTGCTCAGCCATTCCATGTACCGCGTCGAACATCGTGGCTTGCAGGCGATTCCCGAAGAAGGCGCGGCGGTGCTGGTCTGTAACCACGTGTCGTTCGTCGATGCGCTGCTGATCGGTGGCGCGGTGCGTCGGCCGGTGCGGTTCGTGATGTATTACAAGATCTACCGCTTGCCGGTGCTCAACTTCATCTTCCGTACCGCCGGCACCGTGCCGGTCGCCGGGCGTAACGAGGATCTGCTGATCTATGACGCGGCCTTCAAACGGATCGGTGAATACCTGCGTGCAGGCGAGGTGGTGTGCATCTTCCCCGAGGGCAAGTTGACCGGTGACGGCGAGGTGGATGAGTTCAGAAGCGGCATTGCTCGGATTCTCGAAGAAAATCCGGTGCCGGTGATTCCCATGGCGCTGCAAGGCTTGTGGGGTAGCTTCTTCAGCCGTGCGCCGAGTCGTGGGCTGTTCCGCCGGCTGTGGTCGCGCATCACGCTGGTGGCGGGCACGCCGCTAGCGCCCGAGCAGGCCAATCCACAGCTTCTGCAGGCTCAGGTGAACGAGTTGCGGGGTTCGTTGCGCTGAAGCCTGGCCCCTCTCCCGTGGACGGAGAGGGGCCAGCTGTTAATGGCTGACTTTGAGGCCAATCAGCCCGCAGACGATCAACGCCACGCTGATCAGGCGCAGCAGTGCCATGGATTCACCGAACAGAATGATCCCGGCGATTACCGTGCCGACGGCGCCGACTCCGGTCCAGATCGCATAAGCGGTGCCGAGCGGCAGATCTTTCATGGCCAGGCCAAGCAGACCCAGGCTGACTAGCATCGCTGCGATGGTCAGAGCGGTGGGAAGAGGGCGGGTGAAGCCGTCGGTGTACTTCAGGCCAATGGCCCAGCCGACTTCGAACAGTCCAGCGAAGAACAAGATGATCCAGGGCATACCGAGCTCCTTGATAGGGGCCGTCCCCGACGAGAATTACGCAGCAGCGCGTTGAGGTCGTCCTCACAAGAATGCCGATTTTGCCAATTGTTGACTTGTCGGGCAAGTTTTTCGGGCTTTCTTGGGCGGCTGCAAGGGCGCGGTCGATTGGCCTGCGCCCGCAGGAATATCAGATGCCTTGCGGAGTTTCCTCGCCGCCGAGGGCTTCGAACAAGGCCGGCAGGAACTCGTTGAAGGTCAGCATCATCAAGGCAAAGCTGGCGTCCTGTTGGCTGAGCGCGTCGTCGCCGCCATCTTGTTCGGCCTGATCGGTCAGCAAGTCTTCGAAACGCAGGCGTTTGACGATCATCTTGTCATCGAGGACGAAGGACAGCTTGTCCTGCCATGCCAATGACAGTTGGGTGGCTACTTTGCCAGAGGACAGGTGCAGCTGGATTTCATCGCCGGCCAGGTCCTGACGCTTGCAGCGGACCACGCCACCATCTTCTGCGGTATCGCGCAGCTCGCATTCGTCGAGCACGGTGAAATCGGCAGCGGCTTGCTGGTTTTTCAGCCAGTCGGTAAGCGTGGCCGTCGGCGCGATTTTCACGGTTAGCGGACGCACTGGCAGCGAGCCAATGACTTCACGCAGGGTCGAGAGCAAGTCTTCGGCGCGTTTGGGGCTGGCAGAGTTGACCAGGATCAGGCCTTGCTTGGGCGCGATCGCCGCGAAAGTGGCTGAGCGACGAATGAATGCGCGTGGCAGGAAGGCCTGGATGATTTCATCCTTTATCTGGTCACGTTCCTTCTTGTAGACCTTACGCATTTGCGTGGCTTCGATTTCATCGACCTTCTCCTTGAGCGCATCCCGCACCACGCTGCCCGGCAAAATACGTTCTTCCTTACGAGCGGCAATCAGCAGGAAATCTTGGCTGACATGCACCAATGGGGCGTCTTCGCCCTTGCCGAACGGTGCGACGAATCCATAAGTGGTCAGCTCCTGGCTAGCGCACGGGCGAGCAGGCTTAGCGGCCAGTGCTGCCTCCAGAGCTTCGGCGTCAAAAGGCAGATCCTGAGTAAGGCGATAGACGAGCAGGTTGCGAAACCACATGACGGTAAATCTCCAATGCCGCATAAAGCGCGCATTATTCTCTCCCTGCCGGAATAGGCCAACCCTGAGCTAAGCCTTTGGTGCGTCAGTGAAAACTATTTCAAAAAGAGGTTGCCAGGGTGTTTGTCGCTCCGTAGAATGCGCGCCACACCGAGAGTGAAGGGTGATTAGCTCAGCCGGGAGAGCATCTGCCTTACAAGCAGAGGGTCGGCGGTTCGATCCCGTCATCACCCACCAATCCTTCTTAGTGTTACGCGCAGCGGTAGTTCAGTCGGTTAGAATACCGGCCTGTCACGCCGGGGGTCGCGGGTTCGAGTCCCGTCCGCTGCGCCATTTTCCCTCCTCGCTTCACCTCTGTTTCCTTCAGTCCTTATTTCTCCTCGATAGCTACCCAAATACCTGAACTTATTCAGGTTTTCTCGTTCCTATGGCCGTAGCCAGTAAATGTGGCGGCCTGCTAAGCTCGCGCCTTCACTCGACAGCCTTTGGCGCACAGCACAGACAAGGAAAAAGTATGAAACAACATCGTTTAGCGGCGGCAATGGCCCTTGTGGGGTTGGTTCTCGCGGGTTGCGATTCGCAGACCAGCGTAGAGCTGAAAACCCCAGCCCAGAAAGCCTCCTACGGCATCGGTCTGAACATGGGCAAAAGCTTGGCGCAGGAAGGCATGACTGACCTGGATTCCAAGGCTGTAGCGCAAGGCATCGAAGACGCGATTGGTAAGAAAGATCAAAAATTGAAAGATGAAGAACTGGTTGAGGCCTTCGCCTTTTTGCAAAAGCGTTCCGAAGAGCGCATGGCCAAGGTGAATGAAGAATCCGCCGCAGCTGGCAAGAAATTCCTCGAAGAGAACGGCAAGCGTGAAGGTGTGGTGACTACCGCTTCTGGCTTGCAGTATGAAGTTGTGAAGAAAGCCGACGGCGCCCAGCCTAAGCCTACCGACGTAGTGACCGTTCATTACGAAGGAAAACTGACTGATGGCAAAGTGTTCGACAGTTCGGTCGAACGTGGTAGCCCGATTGATCTGCCAGTGAACGGAGTGATTCCGGGTTGGGTTGAAGGTCTGCAGCTGATGCATGTGGGCGAAAAGTACAAACTGTATATCCCGAGCGAACTGGCCTACGGCGCGCAAAGCCCAAGCCCGGCGATTCCGGCTAATTCGGTGCTGGTGTTCGACCTCGAACTGCTGTCCATCAAGGACCCGGCGGCGCAGCAGCAACAGCAACAGTAAGCGACTCGATTTCAACAACGCCCCGTCTCGACGGGGCGTTGTTGTTTCTGGTGGAAAATAACGAACGCGCTGTTGATCGTGGCGTCTCAACTTAGCGAGATGAGGGAGGAAGTGTTACGGTTATGCACATTGCACGGGCGTTCCGAATTGTTTTTTAGGGGCGAATCTCGGATTTTTTCAAATTTTTTAACTTATTGAATTTATTTGTTTTTTTCCTGTGTTTAAAAATTGCCCGATCTAACCGAAAGCCATGCGGGACGGGCGTTTGCCTCAATCACTCAGATTTTGTTAACAAGGTTATCCACAGGTTCCGTGGATAACCTGTGCGAGCCCTTTAGTACCGGCGTTTGCGAGGTATTGAGATGAAAGCACCATGGAAATTCGATCGTTACCTACCGATTGCCCAGCGTTTCCTCAGCCAAGGACGGCTGCCGTTATTGCTGTTGGCTGTGGCTCGAAAGAGTGCAGGGAAGGGGCGACGACTAGCTGGCGTCAAAGACGATTTACTCCTCCTGCAGTCGCTTTGTATTGCTTGGTGGCGGGGCGAATACCGAGCGATCAGCAAGCAGGCGTTACTCTCAGTCGTAGCGGCATTGGCGTATTTCCTTTCGCCGTTGGACGCGATTCCAGACTTTCTATTGGGCGTGGGCTTTGTCGATGATTTCGCCGTTCTGGCTTGGCTGATGAGTACCTGGCGACACGAGCTGGATGCTTTTCGCACATGGCGCGAAGCGCAGTCGCCTAAGCGGCGGGCGAAGCTGTTGACATTGCCGTCGCCACGCACCCTGCGCGGTAAGGGATGATTGAATCAGGCATGGTGCGCTGAGCGCGAATTTGTCCTGTTAAGATGAGCGCGTTCAATGGATGTCGTGGGAAATAAATGAACGTGCAGATGATCATGCGTGATGGTGAGCCAGAGTACGCCGTTTTGCCTTGGGCGGAGTACCAGGCGTTATTGCAAGCCGCCGGAAAAGGTTCGAAGGCCGCCACCGTAGTAGCCACGGTACGTTGCGGTTTAGACCAGCTCACACGTTTGCGTGAAGAAAAGGGCCTGACCCTTGAGCAATTGGCAAAGGCTGTAGGCGTCAGTCCGCCGTATTTAGCTATGATCGAAAGAGGAGAGCGTCAACCGGACGCGGCTATCCAGCGCGCCTTGGCATGGAATCTGGGCGTTGATGGTTGGGGGGAAGAGGTTTGAGTGTACGGATCAGTCGACAGCATTGGCAGGCGCTTCTTGGCGAGCTTGAAGATGCACGGCGACAGCGTCATCTCCTGACCTATCGAGCTCTCATTGAACGTTTGGAACTGCCCACCCCGGCCATGCAGACCCTGACTGCCGCCTTGGAACACTTGGCGGCCTTGGATGCGCGCGCCGACCGGCCGTTACGCAGCGCGTTGGTCATCAGTCAGGGGGCAAGCCGCTTGCCGCGCACAGGTTTCTTCGACAGCGTGGTACATCTGGGACGCTTTGCCGGTCCTCCCGATGGCGTGGCAGCAGCATCCTGGCATGCAGCGGAAGTGGTGCGAGTATTTGAGTTCAGCTATCCCGAGGATTGCTGACATGTGGCTCTGGCAGCTGCGTGCGCGGCTCGGCTATTGGTGCGCGCGGCGACTGATGCGTTGGGCGTGGTTGGTTCGCCAGCCTCGCGCTTGGCAATGGATGCAGGGTCAATTTTCTCGCCTGGCCGCTTTAGGCGATCAGTCCGCACAAAGCTTCTACGGGCATCTGCTGATATTTCGCGGCCAGGGATTTGGTTCGCGTGAGGAGGGCATTCGCTTGTTACGCCAGGCGGCAACAGCGGGTGACGGTAAAGCCGCTTACCAGCTCGGTGTGCTAAGCCTGGCCGGCGATAGCCGCCAAGCACCAGATGGCCGCGAAGCTGCACGCTGGTGGGTTCTGGCGTCCAATGCAGGGCATCCGCTGGCGAGCCGGCGTTTGGCCGAGCTGTACCGTACCGGTGGTGCAGGCTTGCCAGCCGATACGCAGCAGGCTGACCGTTATGCCGCGCTGGCTAGCGAGCGCGGTCTCTGAGAGCCGCAAGCAGTTAGGCCGAGAGCTTCAGCGTATCGATGATATGCAGGCTATAGCCAGGCACACCTTTGGCGTGGCGCTTGGCCTCCGAGGCCAGGCTCGCCAGTTGGCTGGCATCCAGTTGTTCGCAGCTTTGTGGATGCAACTGCACGACGCCGACAGACAGTGATAGCAACGGATATTCCTCGCGCTGACCTTGGCGATTATGGCCAGTGAAGCAACCCGCTTGGAGATGCTCGGCGTGATAGAAACGCCGACATTGCCCCTGAAAATCTTCGAGCAATCGATTGAGACGGCTGCGCCAATCTTCCGAGCCCATCACCAATAGAAAATCGTCACCGCCAATATGGCCGACAAAATCGCGCGCCGGGTCGACTTGCTCCTTCAAGCACTGCGCCAGGCAGAGCAGCACTTCGTCCCCTTTGGCGTAGCCATACAAATCGTTGAAGGGTTTGAAGCTATCGATATCCACGTAGCAGATCACGGCTTGGCGGGTTTGCTGCAGAAGACGGGTCAGGCATTGCTGAATGGGTACATTCCCGGGCAAAAGCGTGAGTGGATTTGCGTGGCGAGCTTGCTGAATCTTCAACTCGGTAATCAGCTTCAGCACATCGATAACCCGCCCCAGGCCCGCGTAGTGACCTCTGCGAGTGATAATGAAATCTTCCTCGATGCGTTGACGTGCCCGGCTGGTCAACAGTCGGCTGGCTTTCTGTAGCGATTGATCGATTTCGATGGCGAGAAAATCAATGCTCATCAGTCGGCTGATCGGCTTGCGCGCCAGCAGATCGGTGGCAAACGGCTTGAGCAGGGCATCCGATAACGAATGGCGATGCACGATGCCCATTGGTTGCCCTTGTTCGTCGAGCACCGCCAGCGAATTCAAATTTGCCTGCACGCGAAAGGCATCCAGCACCTCGGCGATCGCTCGGTCATGACTGACTGCCTGCTGTTCGATAAGCAGCGCGCTGAGGTCGCTTCCTTCTTCGCTGATTGCCGCGCTGTTGGTCTGTAGGAGCGGCAGCAAACTGCGCGCGTCACGAATGGGCTGTTCTTGCGGGCGGCAGAGCAGGTAGCCCTGAACCAAATCCACACCCATTTCCGCCAGTACATCGAGCTCCTCTGGCCGCTCGATACCCTCGGCTATGACTTGTGCCCGCGACGCTTTGGCCATTTTCAGAATGGATTCGACGAACTCGCGCTTGACTGCATCCTGATGAATGCCGTCGATGAAGTGTCGATCGATCTTCACGTAATCGGGGCGTAGTTCGGACCACAGGCGCAGACTGGAGTAGCCGGCGCCAAGGTCGTCCAAGGCTATTGAAAAGCCCATCGCCCGATAGTGGTGTAGTGCGGTATCGAGCAGTGCGAAGTCCTCGGTCGGCGACTGCTCCGTCAACTCGATCACCACGCGCTCGGGACAGATACCGAATTTCTGCAGCAGTTGTAACGTGCGGCCAGGCTGGTAGTGAGGGTCTAGCAAGGACTCTGGCGAAACGTTGAGAAACAGCTTTCCCTCAAGCTGCTGTTCGCTGAAGCGGCGACAAGCGCTTTTTCGGCAGGCCAACTCCAGTTCGCTCAAGCGACCGGCATGACGGGCCACGCCGAACAGGTTGATGGGTGAGTGCAGGGGGCTATTGGATGGGCCCCTGGTCAGAGCCTCATAGCCGAGAATGCGTCGTTCGGAGAGTGACAGAATCGGTTGGAACAGGCTGTGCAAGTCGCCGTGAGCGAGGATCAAATCCAGCGCGCTCAACTGCTCGGTGACGGTCATGGAAGCTCTCGGTCGGCAAAATAAAAGGGGCTGATATCGCTATCAGCCCCTTATTTCACGACAGAATGGTGACGCTATGATGTCAGTGCTTGGCAACCGCCGAGTTCAGACCTAGGAAATCGAGCATGATTTGGCCGCTTTCCACCAAATACGCGTCGTCTTCCGGTTTCAGCTTCTCACTTTCGGTCGGCAACGCATCCTCATCTTCCTGCTTTAACTCCTTCAACGCTTCTTCGCCCTTGGCTTTGCGTCGAGTGTTCTCCATTGCCAACTGCTGGGCATCGATATCGGCATGCTGGGCGCGTCGCTGGGTTTCGTTGAGACTGACGACGGTGTCATGCATCAGTTTCTGTGCCAGCGCCAGGCGGTCGCGAGTAAACACGAAGTCCGGATTTTTTGCCGCGCGGGCATCGTGACGGGCCTTGAGTTCGCTGAGGAATGGCTTGAGCGGATCGTTTTCCTGCTGGATTGCCGGGCGAATACTGTCCCAGGGCATCGCCTCAGGCAGAGCGCTTTCGCCGATTTCCTTGGTATCCACGACTGCTGGGTACTCAATGTCCGGGAGTACGCCTTGGTGCTGGGTACTTTGTCCGGAAACGCGATAGAACTTGGCCAAGGTCAGCTTCAGTTCACCGTGATTGAGCGGCTGAATGGTTTGCACAGTGCCTTTGCCGAAGGTTTGTCCACCGATGATCAAGGCGCGGTGATAATCCTGCATGGCGCCGGCAAAGATCTCCGACGCGGACGCCGAAAGGCGGTTGACCAGCAAAGCCAGAGGACCGGTGTAGTAGGCACCAGGATTCTCATCGGCGAGCACGTCGACGCGGCCATCGCTGTTGCGCACCAGTACGGTAGGCCCTTGATTGATAAACAAGCCTGTCAGCTCAGTGGCTTCCTGCAGGGAACCGCCGCCGTTGTTGCGTAAATCGATGACGATGCCGTCGACCTTTTCTTTCTGCAGTTCGCCGATCAGCCGTTTTACATCGCGGGTGGTGCTTTTGTAGTTAGGATCGCCAGCGCGGAAGGCCTTGAAATCAAGGTAGAAGGCCGGGATTTCAATCACCCCAAGCGTATATTTGCGGCCTTCATGGTCGAGCTTGAGGACGGACTTCTTCGCGGCCTGCTCTTCAAGCTTCACCGCCTCGCGGGTGATCGATACCACTTTGCTGGTCTGGTCGTTGGGCGCATTGCTGGCCGGAAGCACTTCAAGGCGGACCACCGAGCCTTTGGGTCCGCGAATCAGCTTGACCACTTCGTCCAGTCGCCAGCCGACTACATCGACCATCTCGCCGTTACCTTGTGCCACGCCGATGATCTTGTCGGCTGGGGCGACTTGCTTGCTCTTTTCGGCAGGGCCGGCTGGAACCAAGCGGACGATTTTGACGTGATCGTTATCGCTCTGCAGCACGGCACCGATACCTTCCAGCGACAGGCTCATATTGATATCGAAGTTTTCCGCGTTGTCCGGCGACAGATAGTTAGTGTGCGGATCATAGGACTGGGCGAAGACGTTGATGTAGGCCTGGAAAATGTCTTCGCTGCGAGTCTGCTCGAGGCGTGCCAACTGATTTTTGTAGCGCTTGATCAGCTGTTCCTGGATGGCCTTGGGCTCTTTGCCGGCAATTTTCAGACGCAGCACTTCGTCTTTCACGCGTTTGCGCCACAGGTCGTCCAGCTCGGCGGTGTTCTTCGCCCAAGGAGCTTTTTCGCGGTCTGTCTGGAGACTTTCGTCGACGCTGAAATCCATCTTGTCGACACCTTTGTTGAGCTCGGCAAGGGCGAAATCAACACGCTGTCTTACTCGGTCCAAATGGCGTTTGTAGATGAAAAAACCTGGGGCCAGATCACCGCTCTTCAGTAAGTCGTCGAACTTGGTCTGCCATTTGTCGAACGCGGCGATATCTGCCGCGGTGAAATAGCTGCGCGCCGGATCGAGGAGTTTCAAATAGCTGTCGTAAATGATTACCGAGCGGGCGTCGTTGAGTGGCGGCTTGCTGTAGTGATGGCGTTTGAGCAGTTCCACCACGTTGAGGCTGGCGATCACCTGCTCGCGGTCGGGCTGAAGACTGTCCCATTTATTTGCACTGCCAGTTGCGGCGAACGCCGACAAGGCACTGAAACCTAGGAATAGGGCAAGGGTGCTGCTGGGAAGGAAGCGCTTCATGCTGATTCGACGTGATGGCGGTTGATAACGCATATTAGGCCGTCTTTAAGTGCGACGGTTCAATGGGAGTCCGTCGCGAAATGCAAAAAGCCCGGCGCATGGCGCCAGGCTCAGTCCAGATTCACTATGGAGGCACCGTGAAGGCATTGCAAGGCGTTGAGGGACGCGTGGAATGGGGAGATGCGGAGAGTCCGATATGCGATGTCGGCCAGGTTCGTATCCGTGTGGCGGCCGCTGGTCTCAATCGGGCTGATTTGCTTCAGCGCGCCGGTCTGTATGCACCGCCGCCAGGAGCCAGCGATATTCTCGGCTTGGAATGCGCGGGGGTGATCAGCGAGGTCGGCGCGGGTAGTTCCTGGAAGGTCGGGGATCGGGTTTGCACTCTGCTGGCTGGCGGTGGGATGGCCGAAGAGGTGGTAGTCGATGCTCGCCATGTGTTGCCGGCGCCAGAAACGCTGAGTCTGCTGGAAGCAGCGGCATTGCCGGAAGTGTACGCCACCGCATGGCTCAATTTGTTTCAGCTGGCCGGCCTTAAACCCGGCGAAAAAGTGCTGTTGCATGCCGGGGCCAGCGGGGTCGGTTCGGCAGCCATTCAACTGTGTAAGGCCTTTGGCAGCCCCTGCTGGGTCAGTGTCGGCTCGGCCGAACGCTTGGCTTACTGTGACGCGTTAGGTGCGCAAGGTGGGGTGATCCGTGGCGAGGATCTGCAAGGTCTGCGCGATTTTGGCCCGTTCGATGTAATTCTCGATCCGGTCGGCGGAAATTATGCAGCGTTGAATCTTGAGCTGCTGGCCCGCGATGGCCGTTGGGTGAATATTGGCCTGATGGGCGGTCGTAAGGCCGAGCTGGATTTGGCGCTGTTGCTCGGTAAGCGGGTGCAGCTGATCGGCTCGACATTGCGCACTCGTGATGATCAGTTCAAGGCCGATCTCCTCGGGGATCTGGGCCAGCACGTATGGCCATTATTTGACGAAGGCCGCTTGCGTCCGCAATTAGAGCGTAGCTACGCGGTTCAGGATGCGGAGGTGGCTTTCGCCGAGTTGGCGACCAACACGGTATCCGGCAAGCTGGTTTTGGTGATCGACGACAGCCTTGTCTGAAAACGAAGTTCGCGCCTAGCTAGGCAATGGAGGAGCAGGTAGCTCTGCTCCCTCCCTCGGATTGAAAGGCATCAATGAGATCATCGCCAGCTGAGAATTGGCCATTTAGCCTGTTTCGCATGCTCTTGTAGAGACGCGTCGGGGTTTACCACATGCGGCCTGCTGACCTGGCTCAGCAGGGCCAAGTCATTGTGGGAGGCAGAGTAAAAGGAGGCGCCATCCAGCGTTTCGGTGTGCTCTTCCAGCCAAGCCTGCAAGCGCGTCAGTTTGCCTTCCCGATAAGGCAGTTCGCCCTCGGTATGGCCGCTATAGCTCCCATGCCTTTCTTCCAGATCGATGGCCAATACGTCGCTGATCCCCAGACGAGCGGCAATAGCACTGACCAGAAAATGCGCCGAGGCGGAGATCAGCAGAATACGATCGCCCGTTGCCCGGTGATTGGCCAGGCAGCGTATGGCGTCGCTGTGGAAAAGCGGCTCGATGACATCTTCAACGAAAGGCTCGACAACGAACGCGACTTCTTCTGCGGTGCGCCCCACGAGAGAGGAGAGACTGAACTTAAGGTAGTCCTCCAGCGCTAGAGCGTCGCGGAGATAAAGGTCCATCAGTTCATGCTCGCGGGCGAGGTATGACTCGCCGTCTACCCAGGCCATATCAGCCATGCATTGCGCCCACAAACTGGCGCAATTGCCATCGATCAACGTGTCGTTGAGGGCAAAAATTGCCAAAGCCATCAAGCTACCTCTCGCATGTGCGCGCGCATCAGAGTGGCGCTAACGGGCCACGATCGCTCAAACCAACTCGGGGCTGGCATAGAACGCGCTGAGTACCTTCACCAGATGAGCCAGATCATGACTGCCGGCCAGTTCGCGGATGGAATGCATGGCGAAGGTCGGCAGGCCGATGTCCACGGTGCGTACCCCGAGTTGGCTGGCGGTGAGCGGGCCAATGGTCGAGCCGCAACCCATGTCACTGCGCACCACGAAACTCTGTACTGGCACTTCGTTCTCCAGGCACAGGTGACGGAAGAATCCGGCGGTTTCGCTGTTGGTGGCGTAGCGCTGGTTGTTGTTGATCTTGATGACCGGGCCAGCATTCAGCTTCGGGCCATGGTTACTGTCGTGTTTGTCGGCGTAATTGGGGTGCACGCCATGCGCGTTGTCGGCAGAGACCAGCAGTGACTGCTGAATCGCCCGGGTATAGCCATCGCCATCCGGCAGCAGGCGGCGCAAGACTTGTTCGAGGAACGGACCGTCCGCGCCGCAAGCCGAGCAGGAGCCAACTTCTTCGTGGTCGGTACAGACCAGCACGCAGCTTTCCTCTCCCTCGGCCTGCAGCAACGCCTGTAGGCCGGCATAGCAGGACAGCAGATTGTCCAGGCGTGCGCCGGCAATGAAGTCGCCGTTCAAGCCGATCACAGCAGCGCCCTGGGTATCGTAGAAGCTCAGCTCGTAGTCCAACACCGCATCGGCATTGAAGCCGTGTTCGCGGGTCAATTGTTCCGCCAGCAAGGCGCGAAAATCATACGGCTCGTGACCGGCAACCTGGGCGAGGATCGGCGGTAGTTCGTTCTGCGCATTGATCGCCCAGCCGAGATTGGCTTCGCGATTCAGATGGATGGCCAGATTGGGGATCACTGCGATGGCTTGTTGGAAGTCAATCAGCTGACTTTCGACCTTGCCGTCGCGGCGGAACGTGACTCGCCCGGCCAATGACAAGTCGCGGTCGAACCACGGAGCCAACAGGGCGCCACCGTAAACTTCCACGCCGAGCTGCAAGAAGCCTTGGCGCTGCAGTTCGGGTTGCGGCTTGACGCGCAGGCAGGGGCTGTCGGTGTGGGCACCGACCAACCGGAGACCAGCCTCAACGGGCGGTCGCTTGCCTAGCCGGAACGCGATGATCGAGGAGTCGTTGCGGGTCACGTAATAGCGGCCGCCGGCCTCGGTTTGCCAGGCGTCACGCTCGTCGAGTCGACGGAAACCCGCGGCCTCGAGGCGCCGGCTGAGGCTGACAGTGGCATGGAAGGGTGTGGGCGAGGCCTTGAGGAAGTCGATCAGGCCTTGATTCAGGTCTTCGGGCATACGGGACTCCAAGCAGCAGATGGCCTGAGTTTACTGCATTCGTTACTTCAGAACGGTGCCGGGCACTCGAAGCGCAAACGCTCGCCGCTCTGCGGGTGGGTAAAGGCCAGCATGCTGGCGTGTAGGCAGAGCCGGTCATGCGCAGCGAGTGCCTGTGGGTGGGCGTACAGGCGATCGCCGAGCAGGGGATGGCCAATGGAGAGCATGTGCACGCGCAATTGATGCGAGCGGCCGGTTATCGGGGTCAGCTCGACTCGGCTGTAATCGTCATAGCGTTCCAGTACACGCCAGAACGTCAGGGCATGACGACCCTGCTCATGGTCCACCACATGACGGGGCTTGGTGGGTGGGTCATAGCGCAGTGGCAGGTCGATGCGCCCGCTATCCAGTTCCGGTTGCCCCCAGCACAGTGCGGTGTAAGCCTTCTCGGTTTCCCGGTCATGGAACTGGCGGGACAGTTCACGATGGCTGTCGGCATCGCGCGCCAGCAAGATCAGCCCCGAGGTTTCCCAATCCAGGCGATGCACGATGCGTGCTTCGGGATAGCCGTGTTCCTGCAGGCGGGTGATTAGGCAGTCCTTGTTGTCGTCCGCGCGACCGGGCACCGACAGCAACAGGGTTGGCTTGTTGATCACCAGAATGGCGGCGTCTTGGTGAAGGATTTCGATGGTCGACAGCGGCATTCGAGGCTCGTTGGGCGAAGCGGGAAGTTGTATCGCAAAAACGCAGACGGCGGCCTAGGCCGCCGTCGTATTGAGCTGTCGAATCAGCGATCCGGCAGGGTGATGTTGAGTTCGAGAATCGAGCAGCTGCCCTGATTCTCCAAAGCCACATGCACCTGATCGGAGTCGATGTTCACATACTTGCGAATGACGTCGACCAGCTCCTGCTGCAAGGCCGGGAGGTAATCCGGCTTGCTGCGTTGACCGCGCTCGTGGGCGACGATGATCTGCAGACGCTCTTTCGCGATCGAAGCGGTGGATTCCTTCTTGCGTTCACGAAAGAAGTCAAAAATATTCATTCACGGCCTCCAAACAGGCGTTGCAAGAGTCCTTTCTTCTGCACATCGAGGAAACGATGAGCGACTTCCTTGCCGAGCAGGCGATCGACGGCATCGCTATACGCCTGGCCGGCGTCGCTCTGGTCGTCAAGAATCACCGGTACGCCCTGGTTCGAGGCTTTGAGTACCGCTTGGGATTCGGGGATCACGCCGAGCAGGCGGATGGCGAGGATTTCCTCGACGTCTTCGACGCCGAGCATCTCACCTTTGGAAACGCGCTCGGGGTTGTAGCGAGTCAGCAGCAGGTGTTCCTTGATCGGCTCTTCACCGTTCTCGGCACGGCGCGATTTGCTCGCCAATAGGCCAAGCATGCGGTCCGAGTCGCGTACCGAGGAAACTTCCGGATTGGTCACCACTACGGCTTCGTCGGCGAAGTACATCGCCAGATGCGCACCTTTTTCGATACCCGCCGGCGAATCGCAGACTACGTATTCGAAATTCTTGCGCAGCTCGTCCATGACTTTTTCCACGCCTTCCTTGGTCAGCGCGTCTTTGTCACGGGTTTGGCTGGCGGCGAGAACGTAGAGGTTCTCCAAGCGTTTGTCTTTGATCAGTGCTTGGGTGAGGGTGGCTTCGCCGTTGACGACGTTGACGAAGTCATACACCACCCGACGTTCGCAACCCATGATGAGATCGAGGTTCCGCAGACCGACGTCGAAGTCGACGATGACGGTCTTGTGCCCGCGCAGGGCCAGGCCGGTGCCGATGGCGGCGCTGGTGGTGGTTTTACCCACGCCACCCTTGCCGGAAGTGACTACGAGGATCTTGGCCAAGGTGATTCACCCCTAAGGAAAAGGATTTCAGGTCCCTGAAAATGAGCGGCAGTATCCGTTAAAGGCGGGTGATGTTCAACACATCACCCGACAGGCTGACGTGCACTGCGTCGCCCCAGTTAGGGTCGCGCCGGAGGTCTTCGGCAACCTTGTATTGGCCCGCAATGGAGAGCATTTCCGCGCCCATTTGCTGGCAAAAAATTCGCGCTTTGGTATCACCCTTGACGCCTGCCAGAGCGCGTCCGCGCATCGGGCCGTACACATGGATGTTGCCATCGGCGAGAAGTTCCGCACCGGCACTGACTGGCGCCATGACAACCAGATCGCCGCCTTGGGCATAGATCTGCATGCCGCCGCGCACCGGCGAGGTCACGATCTTGGTTGGCTTGAGCTGCGGCTCGGCGGCCTTTTCGGCCTTCTTGCGAGCGGCAGCGCTTTCCGCCGGTTCGATCAGTTTTTCTCGCGCACCGGAGGGCGGCAGCACTGGCAAGTCCAGGGCGCTGGCGGCGGCGATGTCTTTTTCGCGGTTGGCGCGGATCGCCAGGGTGCGCAACCCATGGCGGCGGCATATGGCCATTAATTCAGCGATATCCAGGGCGCCTTCGTCCTCGGGCAGTTTGTCCAGCGCCAGCACCAAGGGGATGTTGCTGAAGAAGTTGGGGGCCTGCGCGACCTTGGCCGCCAGCTGCGAATCGAGGCGGGCGAGATCGTTGTGGGCGAGTTCCAGCACGGTGATGGCCAGCATGCTGCCTTTGAGCTGGAACACGGGGTCTTGGTCGAGAAGGTCGGCTTGGCTCATGTCGGACTAGGGGTGCCTGCGGTTAGCGATAGCCGCGACTTATAGCGAGAACGCCGGTGGGCCGCAAGCTGCGTGCGGCGTGTAGAATGCCCGGCCATGTCGTTTGTCCGGAAGCTGTGATGGATCGTCCGCAATTTCGTAGCTATTTCCTGCATCCACGGTTTTGGCCGTTGTGGTTCGGCCTGGGGCTGCTGTGGTTGATCGTCCAGTTGCCGTATCCGCTGTTGTTGCGTTGCGGGCGTGGCCTTGGCGGGCTTATGTACAGCCTGGCGGTTTCGCGCCGACAGATTGCTGCACGCAACCACGAGTTATGTTTCCCGGAATTGTCGGCAACCGAGCGCAAGCGACTGTTGAAGGACAATTTCGCTTCCACCGGCATCGCGTTTTTCGAGATGGCTATCAGTTGGTGGTGGCCGAAAAAGCGTCTGCGCCGCCTGGCGCACATCGAAGGGCTGGAGCATCTCAAGCGCGCGCAGGCTGACGGCCAGGGCGTGATCCTCATGGCCATCCATTTCACCACCCTGGAAATCGGCGCGGCGTTGCTGGGTCAACAGCACACCATCGACGGCATGTACCGCGAGCACGACAATCCATTGTTCGATTACCTGCAGCGCAATGGCCGTGAGCGGCATAGCCTGGAGGCCACCGCTATCGAGCGCGACGATGTGCGCGGCATGCTCAAGTTGCTGCGCAGCGGCCGGGCCATCTGGTATGCGCCGGATCAGGACTACGGCCCCAAGCAAAGCATCTTCGCGCCGCTGTTCGGCATTCAAGTGGCGACCGTCACGGCAACCAGCAAATTTGCCCGCCTAGGCCGCGCCCAAGTGCTGCCGTTCACGCAGATGCGCCTGGCTGACGGCTCCGGCTATCGCTTGACGATCCATCCGCCGCTGAGTGACTTTCCTGGCGCCAATGAAGAGGCCGATTGCATCCGCATTAATCAGTGGGTAGAAGCGGCGATCCGCGAATGCCCGCAGCAATACCTGTGGGCTCACCGGCGCTTCAAAACGCGCCCTGAGGGCGAGCCAAGTCTTTACAAGAAACGTACTTAGCGGCATCAGCCCGCGCGAACAGGGAATGTCTATGCCGTCTGCTGTCAGCCCCGCATCGCCTGTCACTGGGCTGATTCTGTCCGGCGGTGGTGCGCGAGCGGCCTATCAAGTCGGGGTGCTGGCAGCGATTGCTGAGCTGCTGCCTGATTCGGTAGTCAATCCTTTTCCGGTAATTGTCGGTACCTCGGCGGGGGCGGTCAACGCGGTGGGGCTGGCCTGCGGGGCGTTGCATTTCAACGAGGCCGTACAGCGTTTGACCGCCGTTTGGCGCGGCTTCCATACCGGTCAGGTATACCGCAGCGATTGGCCGGGGGTGATGCGCCAAGCCAGTCGTTTCGTCACCCAGCATCTGTTCGGCTTTGCCGGGAATGCACCGGTGGCGTTGCTCGATAGCTCGCCACTGCGTGGTTTACTGGGTCGGGAGTTGGATTTTTCCGGAATTTCCGCGGCAATCCGCCAGCGCCGTTTGCGGGCGATCGCGGTCACCGCTTTCGGTTATGACTCCGGCCAGGCGGTGACCTTCTATCAGGGGCGCGGAACCATCGATCCCTGGTTCCGTCACCGGCGAGTTGGCGTACCCACTCGGCTGAAGCTGGAGCACCTTCTGGCTAGCGCCGCGATCCCGCTGATCTTTCCAGCCGAGAAGCTCCATCGTGAATATTTCGGCGATGGCGCCATGCGTCAGGCAGCGCCGATCAGCCCCGCGTTACATCTGGGCGCCAACCGGGTGCTGGTGATCGGGGTCAGTGGTAACCCGGTAAACGGCGATGCCAATGCCGCAGTCGTGCATCCGCGCACCGGCAAGCCGCCGAGTCTTGCGCAGATCGGCGGGCATCTGCTCAACAGCAGCTTCATCGACAGTCTGGAAAGCGATATCGAGATGCTTCAGCGCCTCAATCTGCTTAGTCATTTGTTACCGTCACCGGCACCGCATGGACTCGGGCTGAAGCCGGTGGAGGTCCTGGTGATTTCCCCGAGCGAGCCGCTCGATCAGATCGCAACTCGGCATCGCGCCGAGCTGCCGCGCTCGCTGCGCATGTTCCTGTATGGGCCGGGAGGCACCGAGGCCAGCGGGGCGACGGTGCTCAGCTACCTATTGTTCGAGCCGGGTTATTGCAACGAACTGATCGACCTGGGTTACCGCGATGCGATGGCGAAGAAAGACGCCATCTGCCGTTTCCTCGGCTTATCCGTGGCGGTGTCTGAGGATGGCGACGGCTAATCCAGCGACATCCCTGCTTACACCGCCCGATGTTCGCCGCTGAACTTCAGCGTCGCCCGACAGCGCCGGCAAAAGTAGCGCCGCCCCTTGGCAACCAAGGCGTGACGCTGGGCAGAGAAGGGGAATTCGCCTTCCGGACAGCTGCATAAATAGATGAAGCGGCTTACCTGGCGACGGTGGATTGCGTAGGTGTGGCAGCGGTCAGGCGGCAATTCGTAGACGCCGCGCATGATCAGTTGCCATTCCTCGCCGTGCGGCTGGATTTTTGAACCAAATAGCTGATGCGCGACCAGGTGTGCGACTTCGTGCGCCACCGTCTGCTTGAGAAAGTGCTCCTGATTCTCTCGATACAACTGCGGGTTGAAGCGCAGCTTGTTTTCATGCAAGTGGGCCACGCCGGCCTTTTGGCCGCGCAACTTGAAACACACCTGCGGGCGCTGGAAAGGGCGCTTGAAAAACTCTTCAGCCTGCAGGTAGCAGGCCTCGACACGGGCATTGAGTAACTCGGGCATTTAGGCACTCCAGAGGGCGCAAGTATGCCGCAATCGCTCACTGCTTCGAATCGCCACTCGCCAGGTGGTTAGGGCTCCTCGCGCTCCTGTCGCCCGGGCAAGGCGATACAGAGTTTGAGTCCAGAGGATCGCCTCAAGGATTAATTCTTCAGCTAGGCAGTGCCGGGGAAAGCAAAAGGCCGCCCTTGGGGCGGCCTTGATGAGTCAGTCACAATCAGTAGCGGTAGACCGGACCAACGCCTGAGCCCCAGAGAATTACCGACAGGGCGATCATCGCCACCAATACCACCAGCCCGACTGCCAGCACGGAGCTGGAGAACAGGAAGCCTTCATCCTCGGGAATACTCATGAAGGTTGGGATACCCACATAAAGCAGGTAGACCGTGTAGCAAATGGCCGCGGTGCCAACCGCCATGGCCAGCCAAATGTTGGGGTACAGCGCGGCCAGGCCGCCGATGAACAAGGGGGTAGCGGTATAGGCGGCAAAGACCACGCATTGCGCCATGCTCGGGCTGGCGTCATAGGTGCGCGCCATCCAGTGGATGAATGCACCCATCAAGGCTACTCCAGCCAGCATTGCCAGATAGGTAAGGATGGTCATCTGTAGCGCGCTGCTTTCGGTAAGCATGACCGGCGCGCCATTGCCTACGGTCCATCCCACTTGGGTGGTACCGATGTATGCGGACACGGCGGGTATGGCTGCGAGAATCAGTACATGGGTGAAATACATGTGGCTGATGCTTTCCTCTTCGCCACGGATTTCTTGCCACTCTTGATCGGGATGGGTGAATAGCCCCAGAACGTGATGGATCATTCCAAACACTCCTCTTGTTATCGCGATCGCCCCCCAGCGTAGCGCCCGGCGCGCGTAGGCAGCGTTGCCGGGTGCAGGGCCGAACCTATGCGACCGTACGTCGAAGTATAGGCAGGCGCTGGAAGCCACGGGGCGCGCGGGGTTAGAGCAAATAGCTCTGTCAAAATCGCTAGTAATAGCGCTCGAGAATTTCTATGGCGAGGTTCAGCGACTGCAAGCGCTCGGTGCTGCCACCGCGATCGGGATGATGCTCGCTGACCAGTTCCCGGTAGCGGCGCTTGATGGTGGCGCGGTTGAGGATTTCTCTGGAAGTGTCCAAGCCCAGCA
This sequence comes from Pseudomonas sp. LS44, assembly GCF_024730785.1. Taxonomy (NCBI): domain Bacteria; kingdom Pseudomonadati; phylum Pseudomonadota; class Gammaproteobacteria; order Pseudomonadales; family Pseudomonadaceae; genus Pseudomonas; species Pseudomonas sp. LS44. Next base: position 2,954,842 of record NZ_CP102830.1, on the reverse strand, counting down.
GCTGCAGCGCCGCCTGTTTCTCGTCGCCACCCTGCATGCGTTTCCAGAAACTGGTCAGCAGCTTCTCGACATCCTCTTCCTGGGTGTCGCGCAAATTATCCAGGTCGAGGTAATAGTCGCGCAGCGAGTCGTGTTCGCTGACTGCCGCGTTGCCGGCTTGATACGGCAGCAGCTGGACATGCAAGGCATTGATCTGCAGATGACCGACCTGCTCGCTCCATAGTCGGTCACGCAACCGATAGAGCGCGTTGAAGACCAGGAAATGAGAGCGGAACAGCACTAGGCGGTCGGTGAGCGGTCGGTGCGGGATATGCGTGGAATGGCGGGTTTTCAGGAGCTGGATCAGTTGATACTCACTGCAGCCCTGAACCTCCTCGCGCAGCAGGATCAGCAGTTGCTCGGCGAGGTCGAGTTCGGCGTCGAGATCGGCATTCATCGCCAGAGCCTAGCACGCTCGATTGCGGGGCTGGGGCGGCAGCGGGTTTGTGCGTAAAATAGCCGCCCTTCGTCACATCTCGCGGGTTTTAGTGCGCCATGGGCACCCTTTCGGTCAATCAGAACAAACTGCAAAAACGCCTGCGCCGGCAGGCCGGCGAGGCCATTACCGATTTCAACATGATCGAAGATGGCGACAAGGTGATGGTGTGCCTGTCTGGCGGCAAAGACAGCTACACCATGCTCGACATGCTGCTCTATCTGCAAAAAGTGGCGCCGATCCGCTTCGAAATCATCGCGGTGAATATGGATCAGAAACAGCCCGGCTTTCCTGAGCATGTGCTGCCGGCCTATCTGGAATCGATCGGTGTGGCCTATCACGTGATCGAGAAAGACACCTACTCGGTGGTGAAGGACAAGATTCCGGAAGGCAAGACCACTTGTTCCCTGTGCTCACGGCTGCGCCGCGGCACGCTCTATACCTACGCCGACGAAATCGGGGCGACCAAGATGGCCCTCGGTCATCACCGCGACGACATCCTCGAAACCTTCTTCCTCAATATGTTCTACGGCGGCACGCTGAAGGCCATGCCGCCCAAGCTGCTCTCCGACGACGGCCGCAACGTGGTGATTCGCCCGTTGGCCTATTGCAACGAGAAAGATATCGAGGCCTATTCCGAGCTCAAGGAATTCCCGATCATTCCGTGCAACCTGTGTGGCTCGCAGGAGAACCTGCAGCGCCAGGTGGTCAAGGAAATGCTCCAAGACTGGGAGCGCAAGTCGCCGGGCCGCACCGAGATCATGTTCCGCGCCTTGCAGAACGTGGTGCCTTCGCAATTGGCCGACCGCAGCCTGTTCGACTTCACCAGCCTGCGCATCGACGACAGCGCCACGCCGCGCTTTCTCGATGTGATGAGCCTGTAGCCCGGATGCAATCCGGGAAACCCGCGACTCCATCCTCCCGGATTGCATCCGGGCTACGACCAGGCCACGTGATCTCCTATGCGCGACTACCAATGGCTGCATGAATATTGCTTGAACCGCTTCGGTTCGGCCGCTGCTCTCGAGGCGCGCCTGCCGCAGCCGCAGTCTGCCGCCGAGTTGCGGGCCATTGCCGACGATCGCTATCTGTCGACCATGGCGCTGCGGGTCTTCCGCGCCGGCCTTAAGCACAGTTTGGTGGATGCCAAATGGCCGGCGTTCGAGCAGGTGTTCTTTGCCTTCGATCCCGAGAAAGTGGTGCTGATGGGCGCCGAGCATCTGGAGCGACTGATGCAGGATGAGCGGCTGATCCGCCACTTGGGCAAGCTCAAGAGCGTACCGCGCAATGCTCAATTCGTCCTCGACGTGGTGCATGAGAAGGGCAGCTTTGGCGCATTGATTGCCGACTGGCCGGTAACCGACATCGTTGGCCTGTGGAAGTATCTGGCCAAGCACGGCAGCCAGCTCGGCGGACTGTCGGCGCCACGGTTTTTGCGCATGATCGGCAAGGACACCTTCATTCCCACCGACGACATGGTCGCAGCGCTGAAGGCGCAAAAGATCATCGACAAACTGCCGACCAGCCAGAAGGATCGCGCCATCGTGCAGGACGCCTTCAACCATTGGCATGCCCAGAGTGGCCGGCCGCTCTGTCAGCTGTCAGTGATGTTGGCGCATACGGTCAATCATTGAGCCGTTTGACGGAGCGATAGACGCGCACAGAAATCCGGCAACGAGCTGTTAGCGGAGGTTTTCAGATGAATCAGGCCATCGAGCGTGTCGCCAGGGCCCTCCAGCGGGCCGAGCGCATTCTGATCATCACTGGTGCGGGGCTTTCCGCCGATTCTGGCCTGCCGACTTATCGTGGCCTGGGTGGGCTGTATAACGGCAAGACCGCCGAAGGTCTGCCGATTGAAGAGGCGCTGTCTGGACCGATGCTGCGGCGCGATCCGGCGTTGTGCTGGAAATATCTCGCCGAGCTCGGTAAAGCCTGCCTGAGCGCACAACCCAATGCCGGCCACCAAGCCATCGCCGACTTACAGCGAATCAAGCCGGCGTGCTGGGTACTCACCCAGAATATTGACAGCTACCATCGCCGCGCCGGCAGCCCGGCGGAGCGCCTGATCGAAATCCATGGTGAGCTGGAGCCGCTGTATTGCCAATCCTGCGGCGCGCAAAGCGATGAACTGACCGCGCATCTACAGCGGCCGTTGCCACCAAAATGCGCGCGCTGCGGCGGGGTTCTCCGTCCGCCAGTGGTGCTGTTCGAGGAAATGCTTCCCGAACAGGCCATCGATCAGCTGTATGCCGAACTGCGCAAGGGCTTCGATGTGGTGCTGAGCGTCGGCACTACGGCAAGCTTCCCGTACATCGTCGAACCCCTGCTGCGCACGCGCGCCGCCGGTGGGTTTACCGCCGAAATCAATCCATCGCGCACAGAGTTCAGTCAGGCCGTGGACGTACACCTGCAAGGGCGGGCCTTAGACATTTTGCCGCAGCTGCTAGGTCACATCCGTGGCGACAAAAGTTTGCAATAGAGCTTCCGGGAAGGCATATTCCCGTCTCCTATAAGAACTAAAGACACGGCCGTGCCCATGCTCAAACGCTTCGCACCCCTCGTGCCACTCGCACTGACATTCTTTCTCGGGGCTTGCGCCGGCTACTCGCCGAGCGCGCTGATAGATGCTGATCAAGCGCTTCCAGCACCCGAAGCCATGGAGCAAGAAGCCGCGCTCGAGCCGCTGCCCGATTTCTCCACGGCCAAACCCTATGCACTACCGAGTTTCGCTGACAGCATCCTGGCCCATGGCCTGTCGCTGGTCGGGACCCGCTATCGTTTCGGTGGTACTTCGGCGAATACCGGCTTCGATTGCAGCGGCTTCATCGGCTATCTGTTCAAGGAAGAGGCGGGCGTGAGTTTGCCGCGTTCCACCCGCGAAATGATCAACCTCAAGGCTCCGCTGGTTGCGCGCAACAATCTGCAACCGGGCGATCTGCTGTTCTTCAGCACTGCCGGTCGTGGTCGCGTCAGCCATGCCGGGATTTATCTGGGCGATGACCAGTTCATCCATTCCTCCAGCAGCAAAAGTGGCGGCGTGCGGGTCGACAGCCTGGGCGACAAATACTGGAGCCGCACTTTCATCGAGGCGAAACGCGCCCTCGCCCTGGCCTCCAACACCCAGGGGCCGCGTCATCAGTGATGGCTCGCGCAGGCTGCAAAGCTTGCGCGGCATGGGTTACCGGGGCAGAGTAGGGCGCATCCAGGCACAGGATCGCCGCCTATGACCCCCAAGGCCCGCTTCGCCCTACTTGTTCTCTGCGCGCTGCTGACTGCCTGCGCCGGCACTCCACCCTCGAAAGCCCCGCTCTTCACCGCACCCATCAACGGCGCCACGACCGATGATGTGCTGTTTCGCGCGTTCGGCCTGGTGGGCACGCCGTACCGCTATGGCGGTAATACCCCAGACGGCGGCTTCGATTGCAGCGGCCTGATCGGCTATGTGTACCGCGATGCGGCGGGCATCCAGTTGCCGCGTTCGACCCGTGAAATGTTCGCCATGCGTGGCTCGAGTGTGAGTCGTGATGCGCTGCAGACGGGCGATCTGGTGTTCTTCGCCACCAATGGCGGCCGGCAAGTCAGTCATGCTGGTATCTATGTGGGCGAAGGGCGTTTTGTCCATGCACCCTCCAGCGGCGGTACCGTGCGCCTGGACAGTCTCTCGGCGACCTATTGGCAAAAGACCTATCTGGATGCCCGACGGGTATTCATCCCGGCAGGTCTGGCCCATAACCAGTAACAGCGAGGTAGCGCATGACCGCTCGCACGCTGCCGCTCGACGATGCCCTCTACGCCTACCTGCTGGATGTGTCCCTGCGCGAAACTCCGTTGCTGGCCCAGCTACGCGCGGAAACCCAGGCGCTGCCCATGGCGCGCTGGCAGATCGCGCCCGAGCAGGGCCAGTTCATGGCTCTGCTGGTCAAGCTGACGGGCGCCCGGCGAATTCTCGAAATCGGTACCTTCACCGGCTACAGCGCACTGGTGATGGCCGAGGCCATGGGCGCGGGCGGCCAACTGGTCTGCTGTGATCTGCCCGGCGACTACAACGCCATTGCCCAGCGTTATTGGCGTGAGGCCGGGCTTGCCGAGCGCATCGACCTGCGCCTGGCCCCAGCCCTGGAAACCCTCGGCGCGCTGGAGCGGGACGGGCAGGGCGAAGGGTTCGACTTGATCTTCATCGATGCCGACAAGGCCAACTATCCGCACTATCTGGAGCATGCCTTGCGCCTGACTCGGCGCGGCGGGCTGATTCTGTTCGACAACACGCTCTGGAGCGGCCGGGTCCTGGAAGCCAATCCAGACAGTGCCGATACCCGGGCAATCCAGGCGCTTAATCGGGCATTGCAGGGTGATGCGCGCATCGACCTGTCGTTGTTGCCGCTGGGCGATGGCCTGACGCTTTGCCGTAAGCGCTAACGTTGGCGTAGCCAGGTCGCGGCTACGAAAGTGCCGAACCGCTGTGCATTGACGACCGCAGCGTCGCCCACTACCCTGCGCGCCTTGCTTCAGGTGCCCCGGCCATTGGCCAGAGGGTGAAACAGGGAAGCCGGTGCGTCCGTCCAGACAATGGCCAGACAATTCCGGCGCTGCCCCCGCAACGGTAGACGAGTCAAAAACCGCATCCCGCCACTGTGCTCACGCACGGGAAGGCGCGGTTTGAATCCAGCAGGATTCGCTCGTGAGCCCGGAGACCGGCCTGTCGCAGTCCATGGCATCGCGGAGGGCGCTGTCTGGCGCATGGGCTGAGGATTTACCTCGCCCATGCGTTGCCTTCTCCGTGTGCTTTTCCTGGTCTGGGCCGTGCGGGGAGTACGGCGGAGCACATAACGAAAAATGCGTAAGTCCTTTTTGGCGCCGACAGCAGTTCTGCTGTGCGGCGTGTCAGCTGTTGTCCTTCCGGCCCTGGCGGCCGAACCAACCCTCGAACTCGACCAGCAGGTCGTGACCGCAACCCGCATCGAACAGGCGGCCGAGCGCAGCCTGGCGGCGGTGACGGTGATCGATCGCGAGCAGATCGAGCGTAGCCAGGCACAATCGGTACCCGAGCTGCTGCGCAAGGTTCCCGGCGTATCGCTGGCCAACAACGGCGGTCCGGGCAAGTCCACCTCGCTGTTCATGCGCGGTAGCAATTCCAACCATGTGCTGGTGTTGATCGACGGCGTCAAGGCCGGCTCGGTAACCAGCGGTGGCACGGCCCTGCAAGATTTGCCGGTGGAGCTGATCGAGCGGATCGAAGTCGTGCGCGGCCCGCGCTCCAGCCTGTATGGCTCGGAAGCCATCGGCGGGGTTATTCAGATATTTACCCGCAAGGGCGGCGAGGGCGGGGCCAAACCGTTCTTCTCTGCCGGTTACGGTACCCATGACAGCTACGAAGGCAGCGCCGGAGTCAGTGGTGGCGACGGCAAGGGCTGGTACAGCCTCGGCGTGGCCAGCCAGGACACCGACGGCATCAACGTCAAGCCGGCCGGCGTTAGCAGCTACGAGTCCGACAGCGATGGCTACCGCAACCTGTCCGGCTCAGCCAGCGCCGGGTACCGCTTCGACAATGGGCTGCAGCTCGACGGCAATGTCTTGCAGACCAACTCGCATAACGACTATGACTCGGTGAACACCCGGCGCACCGCAGGCTTCGATGCCTATGCCGATGGCGAAACCAAAATAGTGGGCGGCCGGGCGCGATTCAATCCGCTGGAGCTCTGGAAGGTGACGTTGCAGGCGGGGCGCAGCGAGGACAAATCCGACGCCTACCAGGACGGTAAGTTTTATTCGCGCTTCGATACCCGGCGCGATTCGTTGTCCTGGCAGAACGACTTGACCCTTGCCGAAGGCCACACGCTCACCCTGGGTACTGACTACCAGCTCGACTCCGTGAATGGCAACACCGCCTACTCGGAAGACTCACGCGACAACAAGGGGGTTTTCGTCCAATACCTGGGGGAGATGGGCCGCCAGGACTGGCAACTGAGCCTGCGTCACGACGACGATGAACAATTTGGCAAGTACGACACCGGCAACCTGGGCTGGGGTTATGCGCTGACCGACGAGCTGCGCTTCACCTCCAGCTACGGTACTGCCTTCAAGGCGCCGAGTTTCAATCAGCTGTATTACCCGGGGTTTGGCAATCCGGACCTGGATGCCGAGAAATCCCACAGTGTCGAAGTCGGCCTGGCTGGTGAACACGCCTGGGGTCACTGGGCCGCGAACGCCTACCGCACCAAGATCGACAACCTGATCGCCACCATTACCGTCAACGGCATGAGTCAGGCCGAGGGCGTGGATGCGGCGCGGATTCGGGGCCTTGAGCTGGTGCTTGGCAGCGAGCTGTTCGGCTGGCAGTGGAACGCCAACTACAGCCTGATGGACCCGGAAAACCGATCCAAACGCTCTAGCCGCACAGGCATCGCCTACTACGGCAAGGATCTCAACCGGCGTCCGGGGCAGACCTTCAACCTCGATGTCGACCGGGCATTCGGCGCCTTGAGTATCGGCGCCACCCTGAGTGCGCAGAACTCGACCTATGACGATCTGGAAAACCAGAATGAGCTGGCCGGTTTCGCCACCCTGGACCTGCGCGGCGAATACCGCCTGACCCCGGAATGGCGCCTGCAAACCCGCGTTGCCAACTTGCTGGATGCCGATTACCAAACAGCCGCCGGCTACAACCAGCCGGGACAGGCGGTGTATTTCACCGTGCGTTACCAGGCGCTGTGACAGACCGTTGAAAAACTACTGCGCTTGGCTATGCGGCGTTGGAATCAGGCTCGGGCTGCTCATGTACAACTTGTACACTCCGCGCCCTCGCCTGATTCCGCCTTGCCTAGCCTGCGCTCGCTACGTTTTTAAACGGCCTGCCGCTTCTACGTGAATTTGAACCAGAAGGAGCTACACCATGCCAATCCTCTCTACTCGCAACCAACTGGCGATTGGCCTCGTCCTGGGGTTGTTAATGGCGGTGACCCGCGGTCAACACTTCGCCACGCTCAACCTACCCAGCGCCTCCTGGGCGGTATTTTTCCTTGCCGGTGTGCTACTCAGGCCGCGCTGGGTATTTCCGGCCCTGTTCATCGAAGCATCGGTGCTGGACTTCAGCATGGTGGCGATGGGTTCGGTCAGTGATTGGTGCACCTCGCCGGCGTATTGGATTCTCGTACCAGCCTATGCCGCGCTGTGGTTCGGCGGTCGCCTGTACGCCACCTGGCATCGCGATGATCTGCGCAGCGTGATTGTCCTGGCGCTGACCGTGCTGGTCAGCGCGTTTGTCTGCCACCTGCTATCAAGCGGCGGGTTCTTCTTCCTTTCCGGGCGATACCCGGAGCCGACCCTGGCCGGCTTCCTGCCGCGTATCGCTTTGTACTACCCGCGCTTCCTCGCCAACCTGACCCTGTATGTCGGCGTGGCGACGGCGTTGTATATCGGCGTGCGCGCCTACTTCAAATCGCACCCAGTCGAGGTGGCGCAATGAGCGAATCCACCGAGCGTGACGCCCGCCACCAGGCGCGCATGCAGCGCAAGAAGGCGCTGATCGACGACAAGATCGCCCAGGCCCGGGACGAATACGGCCTGCTGCTGGTGCACAGCGGCAACGGCAAGGGCAAAAGCAGCTCGGCCTTCGGCATGGTCGCTCGGGCCCTGGGCCATGGCCTCAAGGTAGGCGTGGTGCAGTTCATCAAGGGCGCGGCGAGCACCGGTGAGGAAGCCTTCTTCCGCCGTTTCCCCGACGAGGTCAGCTATCACGTGATGGGCGAGGGCTTCACCTGGGAGACCCAGGATCGCCAGCGCGACATCGCCAAGGCCCGCGAGGCCTGGGTTGTGGCCCGGCAGTTGTTGAATGACGATGACATCAGCCTGGTAGTGCTCGATGAGCTGAACATCGCCCTGAAATACGGCTATCTGGAGCTCGACGAAGTGCTCGCCGACATCGAAGCGCGCCCGCCGCTCCAGCATGTTGTGGTGACCGGCCGTGGCGCCTTGCCGGGGATGATCGAGGCGGCGGACACCGTCACCGAAATGACCCTGCTCAAGCATGCGTTCAAGGCCGGGGTGAAGGCGCAGAAAGGGATCGAGTTTTGAGCTTCCTTCGTATCGGCAACGCTATGCCTATCAATGTAGGAGCGAATTTACTCGCGATAACAGGCACGTTCGAGTTAGCCCGATCGCGAATGAATTCGCTCCTACGGGCCAGCGTTCGATGAGCGGTCCACGCAGCTGCCCCGCACTGCTGATCGCCGCACCGGCCTCTGGGCAGGGCAAAACCACGGTCACCGCTGCCCTGGCCCGTCTGCATGCGCGCCAAGGGCGGCGGGTGCGGGTGTTCAAGTGCGGGCCGGACTTCCTCGACCCGATGATCCTCGCCCGCGCCAGCGGCCAGCCGGTATACCAGCTCGACCTGTGGATGGTCGGCGCGGATGAGAGCCGGCGTCTGCTCTGGGAGGCGGCGGGCGAGGCCGATCTGATCCTGATCGAAGGGGTGATGGGCTTGTTTGACGGCACCCCCTCGGCAGCCGACCTGGCCCGGCACTTCGGTGTACCGGTGCTGGCGGTGATCGACGGCTCGGGCATGGCCCAGACCTTCGGTGCCATGGCGCATGGGTTGGCCAGTTTTCAGGCGGATCTGCCGTTCGCCGGGGTGCTTGGCAACAAGGTCGGCAGCTCGCGGCATGGTGAGATTCTGCGCGATTCGTTGCCGCCCGCGCTGCGTTGGTTCGGGGCCTTGCCGCGCAGTGCTGCTGCCGAGCTACCGAGCCGTCATCTGGGGCTGGTGCAGGCCGAGGAATTGGCCGATCTCGATGCGCGTCTGGATGCTGCCGCCGACGCTCTGGCCGCCAGTGCGGACGGCAGCCTGCCACCGCCAGTCGCCTTTGCCGCAGCGCCGCCAGCCGTGCTGCCACCGCTGCTGGCCGGCGTGCGCATCGGCGTGGCCCGTGACGCGGCATTTGCCTTTGTGTATCAGGCCAATCTCGATCTGTTGCGTGCACTGGGTGCCGAGCTGAAATTCTTCTCGCCGCTCAGCGACCAGGCGTTGCCGGAAGTGGACAGCCTCTACCTGCCCGGCGGCTATCCCGAACTTCACCTGGCGCAGCTGGCGGGCAACACGCCGATGCGCGCGGCGATTCAGGCGCACCATACCGCCGGCAAGCCGATCCATGCCGAGTGTGGTGGCATGCTCTACCTCCTCGACAAACTGACTGACCAGCAGGGTCAGAGCGGCGCCATGCTGGGTCTGCTGCCGGGCGCGGCGACTATGCAACCGCGCCTAGCGGCGTTGGCCTTGCAAGAAGTCGAGCTACCGGAAGGCCGGTTGCGTGGCCATACCTACCACCACTCGCTGTTGGACTGCGCGCTCGAACCGATTGCCCGCGGCGAGTGCCCGAACTACCGGCGCACCGCCGAGGCGGTGTATCGCCTGGGTCGGTTGAGCGCCTCCTATATCCATCTGTACCTGCCGTCCAACCCCGTGGCTGCTGCGGGGTTATTTCGCCCATGAGCGAGCACGCCTTCAGCGCGGCCGAGCGCGCGGCGGTCTATCGCGCCATCGCCGAGCGCCGCGACATGCGTCACTTCAGCGGCGGCACAGTCGCGCCGAAGCTGCTGGCGCGCTTGCTGGAGGCCGCGCACCAGGCGCCGAGCGTCGGCCTGATGCAGCCCTGGCGGTTTATCCGGATCACCGCAGCGCCGCTGCGCGAGGCCATTCATGGTCTGGTGGAGGCTGAACGACTGCGCACCGCCGAGGCGCTGAACGAGCGCGCCGATGAGTTCATGCGCTTGAAGGTCGAAGGCATACGTGACTGCGCCGAACTGCTGGTAGCGGCGCTGATGGATGATCGCGAGCGGCATGTGTTCGGCCGCCGCACCTTGCCGGAGATGGATCTGGCCTCGCTGGCCTGCGCCATCCAGAACCTCTGGCTGAGCGCGCGCGCCGAAGGCCTGGGCCTCGGCTGGGTGTCGCTGTTCGAGCCACAGGCGCTGGGCGAATTGCTTGGTCTGCCGCCCGGCGCCAAGGCCCAGGCGGTGCTGTGCCTCGGTCCGGTGACCAGGTTTTACCGCGAGCCGATGTTGCAGACGCAAGGTTGGGCTGCCCCGCGGCCGTTGCACGAGTTGTTGTTCGAGAACCGTTGGGGAGAATCACGATGAGTGTGGCACTGCTCAGTCTGGCGGGCGTGGCACTGGATGCCCTGTGCGGTGAACCCAGACGCTGGCATCCGCTGGTGGCGTTCGGCCGGTTGGCCGGGGCGCTGGAGCAGCGGCTGAACCGTCCCTACGACGACGGCGCCGGCGCGATGGGCTGGCGCAGCCACGGGCTGATGGCCTGGTTGCTGGCGGTGCTGCCGCTGACTTTGCTGGTCTGGCTGCTCAGCCGTCAGCCACCCATTGGCTGGCTGGTCGAGGTGTTGGCGTTGTACGCCGCCCTCGGGTTGCGCAGTTTGGGCGAGCACGCGCTGCCGGTTGCCCAGGCCCTACGCTCGGGCGATCTGCTCGAAGCCCGTCGGCGCGTCGGTTTCATGGTCAGCCGGCAGACGGGTGAACTGGATGAGGCTGGTGTCGCCCGCGCGGCCACCGAGTCGGTGCTGGAGAACGGCAGCGATGCGGTGTTCGCCGCGCTGTTCTGGTTTGCCGTGCTTGGCGCGCCAGGCGTGGTGCTGTATCGGCTGAGCAATACGCTGGATGCCATGTGGGGCTATCGCAATGCACGGTTCGAGCGTTTCGGCTGGGCCGCCGCGCGCATCGACGACGGGCTCAACTATGTGCCGGCGCGCTTGGTGGCGCTGACCTATGCGCTGCTCGGCCAGACGGCTCGCGCGCTGCGCTGCTGGGGCACGCAAGCGCCGCACTGGGACAGCCCCAACGCCGGGCCGGTGATGGCCGCCGGCGCGGGTGCGCTGGGTGTCAGCCTGGGCGGTGCGGCGGTCTATCACGGCGAGCTGCACAACCGCCCAGCGTTGGGCGAAGGCGATCCGGCCGCTGCGCGGCATATCGAGCTGGCGCTGCAACTGGTCCAGCGCGGCGTTTGGTTGTGGCTGCTGGTGCTGGCGCTGGGGAGTTATCTGCATGCTTGAACATGGTGGACGGCTGAAGGCGGCTGCGCGCCAGTACGGCATCGCCGAGGCGGACTGGCTCGACCTGTCCACTGGCATCGCGCCTTGGCCGTTCGATCTGCCAGCGCTTGCCACGCAGACCTGGGCACGTTTGCCGGAAGTCGACGATGGCCTGGATGCCGCCGCGTGCAGCTACTACGGCGTCGAGCAATTGCTCGCGGTGCCGGGCTCGCAAGCGGCCATCCAGCTGCTGCCACGTTTGCGCCCGAGCGGGCGGGTTGGCGTGCTGGCGCCCTGTTACGCCGAGCATGCCGAGGCCTGGCGCAAGGCCGGACACGAAGTGATTGAACTCGCCGCGGATGGGCTCGAAGAGGCCCTGCCGCGTCTCGACGTGCTGGTGCTGGTCAATCCCAACAATCCCACCGGCCAGCGCTTCGATCAGGCTCTGCTGCTCGACTGGCACGCCCGATTGGCTCGCCACGGCGGCTGGCTGGTGGTCGATGAGGCCTTCATCGACTGCACCTCGGCACTCAGCCTGGCAGCCAGCGCGGGCGAGGGGCTGATCGTGTTGCGCTCGTTTGGCAAATTCTTCGGCCTGGCCGGCGCGCGTCTGGGTTTCGTGCTGGCAGACGCGAAACTGCTGGCGGCGTTGGCCGAGCAGCTCGGTCCGTGGGCGATCAGCGGGCCGACCCGCGCCGTGGGGCAGGCTTGCCTGCGCGATCGCGGCGCCCAGCTCGCCCAGCGCCAGCGCGCCGAGGCGGCGTGCGCGCGGCTGGCCGAGTTACTGGTCGGGCAAGGCTGGGCGCCGCAGGGCGGCTGTGCGCTGTTCCAGTACCGGGTCGACCCGCGCGCCGCGCAGCTCCACGATTTCCTCGCTCGGCGTGGCATTCTCGTGCGTTTGTTCACGCAGCCAATCGCTCTGCGCTTTGGCCTGCCGAAGGGCGAATCGGACTGGCAGCGGCTGGAACAGGCGCTTGCGGACTTCGGTAGGAGCGAATTCATTCGCGATCCGCAGCCGCAGGCGATACCGACCATCGCGGATGAATCCGCTCCTACAGACGAGTCCGAGCATTGACCACACTTATGGTGCAAGGCACCACCTCCGACGCCGGCAAAAGCACCTTGGTGGTCGCCCTGTGCCGTTGGCTCAAGCGCCAGGGTGTCGATGTGGTGCCGTTCAAGCCGCAGAACATGGCGCTCAATAGCGCGGTGACTGCCGACGGCGGCGAAATCGGCCGCGCCCAGGCGGTGCAGGCCCAAGCCGCCGGGCTGGCGCCGCACAGCGACATGAACCCGGTGCTGCTCAAGCCCAACAGCGACACCGGCGCCCAAGTGATCATCCACGGCCGCGCTATCAGTAGCATGGAGGCGGCGGCCTACCACGACTACAAACAGGTGGCGATGCAGGCGGTGCTGGCCTCGCACGCACGCCTGGCCGCGCAGCATACGGTGGTGATGGTCGAAGGGGCGGGCTCGCCGGCGGAGATCAATCTGCGCGCTGGCGACATCGCCAACATGGGCTTCGCCGAGGCGGTCGACTGTCCGGTGATCCTCATCGCCGATATCGACCGCGGCGGGGTGTTCGCCCATCTGGTCGGTACTTTGGAGCTGCTCTCGCCCAGCGAGCAGGCGCGTGTCCAGGGCTTCGTCATCAACCGCTTCCGCGGCGACCTCGGCCTGCTGCAGCCCGGCCTCGACTGGTTGGAGGCGCGCACCGGCAAGCCGGCGCTCGGCGTGCTGCCGTACCTGATGGATTTCCACCTGGAGGCCGAGGACGCCATCGATCAGCGCCAAGCTGCCAAGGCCGAACGGGTGCTCAAGGTGGTGGTGCCGGTGCTGCCGCGCATCAGCAATCACACCGACTTCGACCCGCTGCGCCTGCATCCACAGGTGGATTTGCAGTTCGTCGGCCCCGGCCAGCCGATCCCGCCAGCCGATCTGCTGATTCTGCCCGGCTCGAAAAGCGTGCGCGCCGATCTGGCGTTTCTCCGCGAGCAGGGCTGGGAGCCAGCGATTCAGCGGCATTTGCGCTACGGCGGCAAGCTGCTGGGGATTTGTGGCGGCTTGCAGATGCTCGGTCGCCACCTGCACGACCCGCTGGGCCTGGAGGGCGCCGCCGGCTCCAGCCCCGGCCTCGGCCTGCTGGAGTTGGAGACCGTGCTGGAGGCGGAGAAACAGTTGCGCAACGTTGCCGGCCAACTGTGTCTGGAACAGGCGCCGGTCAGCGGCTATGAGATCCACGCCGGGGTCAGCAGTGGGGCGGCGTTAGAGCGTCCTGCTGTGCAATTGGCCGATGGCCGTCAGGACGGCGCCATCAGCGCGGACGGGCAGATCGCCGCCACCTACCTGCACGGCCTATTTGAATCGCCGCCGGCCTGCGCCGCGCTGCTGCGCTGGGCCGGCCTGCGCGAGGTGCAGGCCGTGGATTACCACGCCCTGCGCGAGCGCGACATCGAGCGGTTGGCCGATATGGTCGAGGCGAACTTGGATGTGGCGCGGTTGCGGGCGTTATGCGGTTTGCCATGAACGTAGGGTGGGGACGCTGTAGGAGCGAGTTCATTCGCGATCCAGCGCTACCCGATAGATCGCCATCGCGAATGAATTCGCTCCTACCAAGTGCGGTAGGGCGGGTGCAACCCGCAAGGCGAAGGTGGATTCGAGTGATGAAGACTGAGGTAATGCATGCGTGAACTGATCCTCGGCGGCGCCCGCTCCGGCAAGAGCCGGCTGGCGGAGAAGCTGGCCACCGAATCCGGGCTGGCGGTCACCTATATCGCCACCAGTCAGCCGCTCGACCTGGAGATGGCCGAGCGGGTTGCCGCGCACCGCGACCGCCGCCCGGCCGCCTGGACGCTGGTCGAGGAACCACTCGAATTGGCTCGCGTCCTGCGCGAACAGGCGGCTGCCGACACCTGCCTGCTGGTCGATTGCCTGACGCTGTGGTTGACCAACCTGCTGATGCTGAACGACCAGGAGCGACTGCAAGGCGAGCGCCAGGCGCTGCTGCAAATCCTCGGCGAATTGCCCGGCCGGCTCATTCTGGTCAGCAACGAAACCGGTCTGGGGGTGGTGCCGCTGGGTGAATTGAGTCGCCGTTATGTCGACGAGGCCGGCTGGCTGCATCAGGCCCTGGCCGAGCGCTGTCAGCGGGTGGTGTTCACCGTCGCTGGCCTCCCCATGATTCTCAAGGGCGAACCGCTATGAGCTGGTGGCAACAACCGGTGCGTCCGCTGAATGGCGCAATACGCGAGCGGGCCCTGGCGCGTCAGCAGCAGTTGACCAAGCCGCCTGGCTCGCTAGGCCGGCTGGAGCGGCTGGCGGTCGATCTCGCCGCGATGCAGGGGCGCGAACGGCCAAGCGTGGAGCGGGTGTGGATTGCCGTCTTCGCCGGGGATCACGGCGTGGTCGAGGAGGGCGTGTCGGCTTTTCCACAGGCGGTAACCGGGCAGATGCTGGGTAATTTCGTCGCGGGCGGCGCGGCCATCAGCGTGCTGGCGCGGCAGCTCGGCGCGACGCTGGAGGTCATCGACCTGGGCACTGTCGACCTGACCCTGGAACTGCCCGGTGTGCGGCATTTGCGCCTCGGCCCCGGCAGCGCCAATTTCACCCGCGAGCCGGCACTCAGCACCATCCAGTTGGACAAGGCCCTGGCGGCCGGACGCGATTGCGTCGAGCGGGCCGCCGAGGCCAGCGCCGAGCTATTCATCGGCGGCGAAATGGGCATCGGCAACACCTCGGCCGCCAGCGCCTTGGCGTGTGCGCTGCTGGGTTGCCCGGTGGATGAGCTGGTCGGCCCGGGCACCGGTCTGGATGCGCAAGGAGTGCAGCACAAAACCGAGGTGATCGAGCGGGCGCTAGCGCTGCACGCCGATCAGTCCGGCGATCCATTGGCGATCCTGCGCTGCCTGGGTGGCTTTGAGCTCGCCGCCTTGGCTGGCGCATATCTGGCGTGTGCGCAGCACGGTATCCCGGCGCTGGTGGATGGCTTTATCTGCACGGCGGCGGCGCTGTGCGCGGTGCGCCTCAACCCCGCCTGCGGCGATTGGCTGTTGTTCGCCCATCGCGGTGCCGAGCCGGGTCATCGTCACGTGCTCGCGGCGCTGGAGGCCGAACCGTTACTGGAACTCGATCTGCGTCTGGGCGAAGGCAGCGGCGCGGCGTTGGCGGTGCCCTTACTGCAACTGGCCTGCCGGTTGCACAACGAGATGGCCACCTTCGCGGAAGCGGCGGTGGCGCAGCGTCCGCTATGAACCTGTGCCTGGACATGTTGCGCCATGGCGAAACCACCCTTAGCGGTCGCTTTCGCGGCAGTCTCGACGATGCCCTGACCGAGGTGGGCTGGGCGCAGATGCGCCAGGCCGTTGCCCAGCAGTCAGGTTGGGATGCGCTGGTCAGCTCGCCGCTGCAACGCTGCGCCGCATTCGCTACGGAGCTGGCGACCCAGCGCGGTTTGCCGTTGCACCTCGAGGCCGATCTGCAAGAGCTACACTTCGGCGAATGGGAAGGTCGCAGCGCTGCCGAACTGATGGTCAGTGCGGAACGGGAGCTGGGGCTGTTCTGGAACGATCCCTATGCCTACACCCCGCCGCAGGGCGAATCGCTGCGGCAGTTCGAGGCGCGGGTTCTGGCGGCTGTGGCGCGTTTGCAGCAGGCCTACGCCGGTCAGCGCGTGCTGCTGATCACCCACGGCGGAGTCATGAGTCTGCTGCTGGCCCGCGCGCGCCAGTTGGCGCCGGGGCAGCTGATGCAAGTGACGGTGGCCAATAGTGAGTTGTTCCGTCTGCAGGTGGGCGCGGATCTGAGTATGCGGGAGGAATGAAATGCGCCTGCCGCTCGCGCTGCTGATCGCCGTGCAGTTTCTCACCCGTCTACCGGTGCGCTTGCCGGGCATGCCCGAGCCGCAACAGCTGGGACGCTCACTGCTTTGGTATCCACTGGTTGGCCTGCTGCTTGGCGGTGCGCTGTGCGGCCTGCACTGGCTGCTGAAGGATACGCCGGCGCTGCTCCAGGCGGCCTTGTTGCTGGCGATGTGGGTGCTGGCAACCGGCGCGCTGCACCTCGATGGTCTAGCCGATACGGCCGATGCCTGGGTCGGCGGCATGGGCGATCGCCAACGCACCCTGGCGATCATGAAGGATCCGTATTGCGGGCCAGTCGGCGTGGTGGTGCTGGTCCTGCTGCTGCTGCTCAAGTTCGCGGCGCTGGTCGTGTTGCTTGAGCACGACCAATGGCCGGCGTTGCTGCTGGCGCCGTGGCTAGCGCGCGCCCTGTTACCGCTGCTGTTTCTCAGCACGCCCTATGTGCGCGCCGGCGGGTTAGGGCAGGCGTTGGCGGAACACCTGCCGCGCCGAGAGTTGCCTTGGCTAGTCGGCGCACAGGTCTTGGCGATGCTGTTATTCGGTTGGCCGGCGGTGTTCATTCTGCTCGGTGCCGGGCTGTTGCTGATCGGCTTGCGCCGCGCCTTGCTCACGCGCCTGGGCGGCACCACGGGCGATACCGCGGGGGCATTGGTCGAACTGAGCGAATGCCTGGTGCTGCTGATCCTGGCGCTGATCTAGAGCGATCGACTGCTTAAGCCGCCCGCGACACTGCCTCGCATTCCACCACACACCGCTGGCAGGTTTCTGCGCATTGCCGGCAGTGATCGTGGGCGTGCTTACCGCATTCCTCGGCGCAGGCTTGGCAGGCAATCGCGCATAGGCGGCAGATTTCGTCGACCAGGGCGCTGTCGCGGGCCATCAGCGACGTACTGAGGCGGCACATATCCGCGCAGTCGCGATCCAGGCGGATGCAGTCGAGCATGTCGCTCAGGTTCGCCTCTTTCAAACACGACGCGGCGCAGTTTTCGCAGGCGATGGTGCAGGCGCTGCAGGCCTGAACGCAGGATAGATAGCGCTGGTGCATGACTTCCTCCGGGGAGGCGGTGGGGGGAGTGCTGTGGTTGACCAGGCTGGGATTCGGAGGGTTCGCGCGTTCGGACGGGCGGGCGCCATTGGTCATGCTGGTTTGCCCTGTCGAAGTTGCGGGTATATACAGCAACGCATGCTGACTACTCATTGCCTCTGCACCAAGCTGCGCCGTGCCTCGCGCACGGTGACCAAGCTCTACGACGATGCGCTTGCCGAGATCGGCCTTAACGCTGCGCAGTATTCCTTGATGCGCCATCTTGAGCGCCTCGATCAGCCGAGCATTTCCGCGCTAGCCGAGGCCATGGGCCTGGATCGCAGCACCCTGGGCCGCAATCTGCGGGTGCTGGAAAGCAACGGTCTACTCTCGCTGGATGGCGGTGCCGACCAGCGTCATCGCGTGGTACGGCTGACGACCTTGGGCGAGGAGCGTTTCAGACAAGCACAGTGCGCCTGGGAAGTGGCACAGACCCGGCTGGCTCAGCATCTGGGCGAATCCAAGCGCGAGGCGTTGATGCTCTTGTTGGATGATTTGGAAGCGGTTGATTGATCGCATTAAGTATTCGGGTGGCTACCCGTAAAGGATTGTTGGTATGAGCTCGCTGTGGCGCACAAGTGGTTGGGTATTGATGGGCGCGGCGCTGATCCTCGCGCTGTCGCTAGGGATTCGCCATGGCTTCGGCCTGTTCCTGGCACCCATGAGTGTGGATTTCGGCTGGGGGCGCGAGGTATTTGCCTTCGCCATCGCCCTGCAAAACTTGATCTGGGGCCTCGCGCAGCCTTTCGCCGGCGCCTTGGCGGATCGTTTCGGCGCGGCCAAGACGGTGATCGTCGGCGGCATTCTGTATGCGCTGGGCTTGATGTTCATGGGCCTTGCCGACTCGGCGTGGTCCTTGTCGCTGAGCGCCGGCTTGCTGATCGGTATCGGTCTGTCCGGCACCTCGTTCTCGGTATTGCTCGGCGTAGTCGGGCGCGCGGTACCGATAGAGAAGCGCAGCATGGCCATGGGCATCGCCAGCGCCGCCGGCTCGTTCGGCCAATTCGCCATGCTGCCGGGCACGCTGGGCCTGATCGGCTGGCTCGGTTGGTCGTCGGCCTTGCTGGCGCTGGGGTTGCTCGTGGCGTTGATCGTGCCGCTGGCCGGCATGCTCAAGGATCGTCCGCTGCCGTTGCTGGGCCATGAGCAGACCTTGCGTGAGGCGCTGCACGAGGCGGTTGGCCATTCGGGATTCTGGCTGCTGGCGCTGGGCTTTTTCGTGTGCGGCTTTCAGGTGGTGTTCATCGGTGTGCACCTGCCGGCCTATCTGGTCGATCAGCATTTGCCGGCGGTGACCGGTACCACGGTGTTGGCGCTGGTCGGCCTGTTCAACATCTTTGGCACCTACATCGCCGGCTGGCTGGGTGGGCGGATGTCCAAGCCGCGCCTGCTGACCGCGCTGTATCTGCTGCGCGCGGTGGTGATCGTGGTGTTTATCAGCCTGCCGTTGAGTGTCTGGAGCGCCTATGCCTTTGGGATCGCCATGGGCCTGCTGTGGTTGTCCACGGTGCCGCTGACCAATGGCACCGTGGCCACCCTGTTCGGCGTGCGCAACCTGTCGATGCTGGGCGGCATTGTGTTTCTCTTCCATCAGCTGGGTGCGTTTCTCGGCGGCTGGTTGGGCGGTTATCTGTATGACCACACCGGCAGCTACGATCTGGTTTGGCAGATTTCCATCGTTCTCAGCCTGCTCGCCGCGGCTCTTAACTGGCCAGTCCACGAACAACCAGTCGCTCGGCTGCAAACCGCGGGAGGTATCGCATGAGCGCCAGAGGCGGTTGGGCGGCATTGTTGAGCGTCGCGGTGATTCTTCTGGCACTCGCCTGGTGGGGTTGGCAGCAGGGCGGGCTGGCGTTGATGCAGTTGGGCATGGGCACCTGTTGAGCGGTGTCGATTGCCGCTGATGGCGAGTGCGGGTAGCGTGGTTCCACGCCCCTCGGTTCAGGACCCACGCCATGCTCATCCGTTCGCTGTTCGCCACGTTATTGCTCGCCACGCTGACCGGCCCCGTATGGGCCAGTGAGTGTCCACCGCTGTTGCAGGGCGAGCTGCCCAAGTTGCGTGCCAAAGAGAATATCGACCTGTGCCAGCGCTTCGCCGGCAAGCCGCTGGTGATCGTCAATACCGCCAGCCATTGCGGTTTCGCCCCGCAGTTCAAGGGCCTCGAAGCGCTGTACAAGGAGTACCAGGCGCAAGGCCTGGAGGTGATCGGCGTGCCGTCCAACGACTTCAAGCAGGAAGATGCCAATACCGAAGAGACGGCCAAGGTCTGCTACGTCAATTACGGCGTGACCTTCACCATGACCGAACCGCAGAAAGTCACCGGCGCCGAAGCCATTCCGCTGTTCAAACAGCTCGCCGAACAGAGCGGTCAACCGCGCTGGAACTTCTATAAATACGTGGTCGATCGGCAAGGCAAGGTCGTCGCCAGCTTCTCCAGTCTGACCAAGCCGGACAGCGACAGCTTGCGCGAAGCGGTGAAGCAGGCGATTGCGTCCCAGCCTTGAAGGGCGTTCGGCAGATGGGCAGGTGCCTCGCGGACCTGGGTGACAGCTACATGAGCCGCGGGGATGCGATCAACCACCTGTTTGGTGTTCGTGGCTCGGCAAAATCCTGTGGCACTCTACCGCGAGCACGCCAACCGTCTGAAGAATAAAGGCGTGTAATACCACGCGGGGTCATTGCGCCGGCCATGCGGGACAGGTTCCCGATGGCCCGTCTGGCGGCCCGTCGCCAGGAGACGCTATGACCGTACGAACGTCGTATCTGCTGGGGGGCGCTGCGGTCTTATCGGCCGGTGCCATCGCCTTGACCCTCTACCTGCAATGGCCGCCCGCCACGGCGCCTCTCCCGTCGGCAGATCCAGTGACCAGCACCGACAAGCCTGCGCCAGTCACTGCCGCAGTGAACGAGCCAGCGCCCGTGGCGGTGGCGCAGCACAATCCACCTTTAGTTCCCACGCGGGCTGGCACCGATGTCGATGGCCGCCTGCAAACCGACGGCAAAGGCAATCTGGTGGTCGATTCCGCGGTACGCGACTACATCGATTATTACCTTCGCGCGGCCGACGAGGTCGGGCTGGAGAAAGCGGTCAATGCTTTGATCGACGACGCCCATGGCCGCTTGCGCGAGCCGGCGCTCGGCCAGTTCTCGCGGTTACTGGGCGATTATCTGGACTATAAGCGCGCCAGCCTGGCGCTGACGGAACAACCGCTCAGCGCCCAACTGCAGCTGGACCCGCAGGCCCAGGTGCAGGCCTTGCAGGACGCTTCCCAGCGCATGGCCGCGCTGCGTCGTGAATATATGTCCGAAGCCGCCGTGGAAGCCTTCTTTGCCAAAGAAGAGGCCTATTCGCGCTACACCCTGGGCAGTTTGGCGCTGGAGCAGCGTGAGGATTTATCCGACAGTGCCAAAGCTGTCGCCATGGAGGAGTTGCACGCCCAGTTGCCCGCCGCCATTCGCGCGAGCGAAGCCCGTCAGGCCCACGAACAGGTCTTGCAGGCAGAGATCGAACGCCTGCAACAGCAGGAGGCGAGCGAGGAGGAGATGCGCAGCTTCCTGAGCAAGAACTATGACGCCGCAACGGTTGACCGGCTGATCGATGAGCAGCGTTCGGAGCAGAGCTGGCAGCAGCATTACGCCGGTTATCGTCAGGAGTTGCTCTCGTTGGCGGCAAGCGGTCTGGACACGGAGGACCTGCGTGCCGAAACCGCGCGTCTGCGCGAGCGCCTGTTCACCGAGGAGGAGATGTATCGGGTGGAGGCCTTCGATGCCCTGGCGGCCAGGAAAGAGGCAAGTGCCAGCGTAGGACGCTGAGCGATGATAGCTGCGTAATTGCATCGAACTTGACCGCCAGATTGCATTGCCACTGACCACTCAATTGCATTCGTGCTGACCTGGACAGTTCCAGCGTCTAGAAAACCGGGGGCGATTCAGTTTTTAGATGTGCCATTTGTGTAATCTTCGAACTTATTGAAAAAAGGAAGCTGAGCACTATCCTCAGCTTCTTTTTCATAATTGGGATATGCGATTTCGCATTCACCGTCGGCATTAACAAGTAACCATGATGGCTTCTGTATTTGCAAAAAATGCCTATTACGCTTTGGGGGGTGTGCCTTCGGCGTGTGATACAACTGCTTCGATTTGGATCAAGGCATTTTTAGGCAAAGCTGATACCCCCACTGTTCTTCGTGCAGGAATACCGCCTGGAAAGAATGTCGTGTAGACCTCATCTACAGCATCAATATCTTCGATATTTTTAAGGAAGATATTTATCTTAACTACATCACCCATAACGTGGTTGACACTTTCCACAATTGTTTTGATATTTTCTAAGCACTGTCCAGCTTGCTCTTTTACACCACCATTAACCACTTCACCAGTTTTTGGGTCTAAAGGTAATTGAGCTGAGATATGGTTGTAATGAGAAAAAGCTACAGTTTGTGTGGATAGAGAGCTTTTGGGTGCGCCTCCCGTATTGTTTGCTTTTATGACGATTCCATGCCTGTCTTCAACAACTTGCGGCGGCGTGCCATCTCCGTGCGACACAACTGCTTCGATTTGTACCAAGGCATCCATAGGCAAACCTGAAACTGCAACTGCTGTCCGCGCAGGAACATAGGCTGCGGCCCTAGCAATAGCCGAATCTGGGAAAAATGTTTTATAGACTTCGTTTACAGCTTCAATATCCGAGAGGTTCTTAAGGAAGATATTTATCTTAACAATATCGTCAAAAGGCACGTCGATACTTTCTAAAATTGCCTTAATGTTTTTTAAGCACTGCCCAGTTTGCTCTTTTACACCGCCAGCTATCAATTTGCCAGTTCTTGGATCGATAGGTAATTGAGCTGAAAGGTTATTGTAATGAGAAAAAGCTACAGCTTGCGTAGATAGAGGGCTTACTGGTGCGTTTTCCGTGTTTCTTGCAGCTTTTATTAGGTCGCCTGCCTGTGGTGCTTCTGGAATTGTACCCTCGCCGTTTGAAATAAGTGCTTCAACTTGCACCAAAGCATTCATGGGTAAAGCTGTAACTGCGACTGTCGTCAGTGCAGGAACGTAACTCGGGAAGAATTTTGCATAAACTTCGTTTACAGCGTCAATATCTGAGATGTTCTTAAGGAATATAGTGATTCTAACAATATCGTCCATAATATGGTCGATACTTTCTACAATTGCCTTGATATTTTTGAAGCACTGTCCAGCCTGCTCTTTTACACCGCCAGCTACCAATTCTCCAGACTTTGGGTCGATAGGTAGTTGAGCTGAAAGATTATTATAATGAGAGAAAGCTACAGTTTGTGAATATGGACCTATACTTTTTGGAGCATTTTCCGTATTTCTTGCCAATACTGCGTTATATCTACTCATAATAGTAATTCCCTTTTTGCTGAGACTTCGTAGTTTGTGTGGCAAACACGTATTCCACTTCGCTATCGACAGTTGCCACCGTTTATCCGGGTGACGGACATCAAGTCCGCGCGGGGGCAGGCTAGTAAGTGCCCGAGGGTTACTTCATGGAGCAGGTGCAAGTGTAGTGGTCTCTGCGTGCTGCGCCATTGCGCTATCCCTCCCGAGCTGAATTGGGGTACGACGGCAAGTTTCGTGGCGGGTTGTCAGCTTTTCTCGCGCGTGAATCCAGGTCTGAAAACGCCGAGCTTTTAGCTTCTATCAGCCGCTTGGTGCGCTATAGCTACGGCGAAGAGCCGCCGGCCGGATCAGGAGGTGGGGGGAGCCGAGGCAGGCGCACGAAGTTGGACGGGCGGGAGCTCATGTCCGGCCACTCCTGGAGGAAGTACGCACTCAGGCGTCTGCTTGCTGTTGGGCTAGTCTGCTTTCGGCCCAAAGCAGAGACACACCGCTTAGCGCCGTTGACTCAGGGATTCGATGATCCGGCATTCCTCGATCATCCCCCCATGACAGCAGGACAGCAGGCGTTGAAGCTCCTGCTCAAGGCCTTGCAGATCGCGGATACGCAATCTGACTTGATCCAGCTGTTCCGCGACCTTGGCATCCACCGCAGCGCATGACGCCTGCCGGTGGTCAGCAAACCCCAGTAGCTGACGAATATCGTCGAGGCTGAATCCCAAAGCGCGGCTGCGCCGAATGAACAGCAGGCGATCACGCTCTTCTTCCGTGTACTGGCGGTATCCGGAGGCATTGCGCGCCGCCGACGGCAGCAGGCCGAGCTGCTCGTAGTAACGGATTGTCACCGCCTTAGTATCAGTGGCGCGTGCCAGTTTACCCACGGTGAAAGTTGTCGCGTTCATGGGGCTTGACCTTATAGTCGCTATAACCCTCATTCTAACGGCGAGATCGAATGAGCGAGGAGCTGATCATGGACAGCTGCTGTGAGAACAACCACTTAGTGAGGAAATCCTAATGACCACCAAGGCTCCGGGCGGTCCCTGGGGGCTGCTGCTCCTGGCCTGGCTGCTTGCGCTGTTCTCGACTCTGGCCGCGCTGTTCATTGGCGAGGTTATGGGGCAGGCGCCTTGCATACTGTGCTGGTTCCAGCGCGCCTTTATGTTCCCCCTGGCAGTGATCCTGGCCGTGGCCTGCTATCGCTCAGACTTCGACGTCTGGCGTTACGCACTGCCCCTTGCCGGTATCGGTGCATTGCTCGCCCTTGCTCACAGCCTGCTGTATGCCGGCCTGATTCCGCAGCGCATCCAGCCTTGCAGTGCCACCGGCCCGTCCTGCTCGGACGCCAACATGACCATCCTCGGAGGCATCCCGCTACCACTAGTGGCGCTGGGTGTATTCGTCCTGATCGCCATCCTGCTTATCATCATCCGTCGGAGAACTACCCAATGAACCGCCGTACCTTGGTACTGGTCATCAGCGCTCTGCTGCTGGCCGCCTTCGCCGCTGCTGCATTCTTCTACCAGGGTGCCACCCCGCCGCCCCAGAAGCAGGCGGCGCCCACCCCGCAAGGCAGTAGCGCCCTAGTGCGCTTCCATTCGCCAGTGTTCGGCCCGGCGCAGGCGCCGGTGACCATTGTTGAGTTCTTCGACCCGTCCTGCGAGGCCTGCCGCGCCTTCTACCCGATCGTGAAAAAGATCCTCGCCGAGAACCCTAGTGATGTGCGGCTAGTGGTGCGCTATGTGCTGTTCCACCAGGGTTCAGAGGAAGTTGCCCGGATGCTGGAGGCGTCCCGCAAGCAGGAACTCTTCCCGCAAGTGCTGGAAGCAGTGCTCGCCGCTCAGCCGGGCTGGCACGATGACCCCAAGGCTGCCAAAGCCTGGGAAGCAGCCGCCTCGGTTGGCCTGGACGTCGACAAGGCACGTGCCGATATGCACTCGCCGGAAGTCGACGCCGTACTCAAGACCGATATGCAGGATGTCCAGACCGTGGGTGTTCGCGGTACCCCGACCTTCTTCGTCAACGGCCGACCACTGGACGAGTTCGGTCCAGAGCCGCTGCGCGCGCTGGTCAGTAGCGAACTCGCCAAGACCAGGAACTGACACTATGCGCTGGCTAGAGAACCGCATTCCGCCGCCCCTAGTAGCCACTCTGTTCGGCCTGTTGATGTGGCTCGTCGCCCACCGGCTGCCAGGTCACCTGGAACTGGCCATCGAGTGGCGCCTTGGCGCTGCACTGGCCGTGCTGCTGGTGGGTGTGAGTGTCTGTCTGGCCGGCGTACTGTCCTTCCGACGCGCCCGCACCACGGTCAACCCATTGAAGCCGGAGACGGCCTCTGCGTTGGTCAGCTCAGGCATCTACCGCTACACGCGAAACCCGATGTACCTGGGTTTCGCCACCGTCCTGCTGGCCTGGGCGGTGTTCCTCGCCTGGCTGCCGGCAGTGCTGGGTGTACTGGGCTTCGTTCTGTACATGAACCACTTTCAGATCGCCCCGGAAGAGCGGGCACTCAGTGCTCTCTTCGGCGCAGACTTCTATCAATACTGCGAGCAAGTGCGACGTTGGCTCTAAACATCAGCCCCTTCCAACTCACTGCGCACCGCCCCTGTGCCAGGCATGCGCTTTGGGTCGAGGCTGGGTAAAAACGTTTTGAGCACCAAAGGTTGGTCGATCAATGACCAAATCTGGCGTGTGCTCGTGAATTTCAAGCGCAATAGCTGCTAAAGCTCTGCGGAAGATATCAGCGAGAGTTTGTACCCAGCCTGGGTCGTGTGCAGTCGGTCGCGAGAAGAGTGAGGTCGAAATCGTCGTGCTTGAGGCGTGCTTCGATTTCAGCGGCGTTGTGCGCGGTGTTGATTCGCAAGCGGCGCGAGGGCGAAGGTCAGGCTGTCGAGAAAGATACGGGATCGTCGACCAGCAGTAACGCGAGCGGATCGGGAAGGGCAGTCAGCAAGGTGGCCATGGGCCAATCTCACGCGGCTTTTTATTATGTTTGCGCCGCGCGAGGTAGCCCAGACTGTTTATCAGAAGCGGTAGGTCAGCTGCGCACCGAGACCATGAGCGCTGTTTTTGAAGGTGGAGCTGTAGGCACCCTTAGTCGCGCTCACGTCGTTGATCTTGGCGTCATCCTCTTGCAGATAGGAATAAGCCACATCGACCGTGACTTCGTCGCTTGGGCTCCAGGCGGCGCCGAAGCTGATGGCCTTGCGGTCGTTGGTCGGAATGCGCGGCGAGCGGTCCTCGTTGTTGGTCGGCGACTGGTCGACCGACACACCGGTGCGCAGGGTCCACTGAGGGTTCAGCTTGTAGGCGACACCAATGGCGTGGGCCCAGGTGTCATGCCAGTTTTGGTCTTCGCGGATTGGGCTCAGGCTCGAAGCCAGCAGAGCGGGTACGCCTTCGTTCTCGACCACGATCGCTTCCAGGCGGCTCCAGCGAGTCCAGGTGCTGCCGGCATAGAGGGTCCAGTCGGCATTCAGCTCGTGGGTGACCGAGAAATCCACCGACTCCGGGGTCTTCAGTTTCAGCGAGGCGTCGTACTTGCTGCCGTTGAAGGGGCCGAAGCCAGAGCCGTTGATCTCGGTGTCGCCTTCCAATTTGTAGTCGACCATCGAGTGATAGGTCAGGCCGGCGCGGGTCTGCGCGGTGATCTGATAGAGCACGCCGACGTTGTAGCCGAGCGCGGTGTCGTCACCCTTGACCTTGACCTTCCCGTCATTGGTGCCCAGCGTCGCCCGATTCAGGGCGGCGGAAGTCAGCTCGCCGTCGACGCGGTTGATGGTCGGGCCGAAACCTACCGACAACTGATCGTTGAAGCGGTAGCTGATAGTCGGCTGCACGGTGATGACCCGCACTTCGCTACGGTCACCAAAGTAGCGGCCCTGAAAGCCGCTTTCGTAGTCGGTGACCAGCCCGAACGGCACATACATGCCAATACCAAAGGTCCACTTATCGTCGATCGGCTTGACGTAATAGCCCATCGGCGCGGCGACGAGCGGCACCATGTCGCCGTCGTTGCTGCCACGGAAAGATCCGCGTGCATCGTCGATATCGGTTCTCGCATAGATCATCGCGGCACCGGCGCTGACTTGTTCGCGCTTGAGGCGTGACATGCCGGCCGGGTTGCCGAAGATGGTGGTGGCGTCCTCGGCGGAAGAGGAGCGGCCAGCAAAGGAGGTGCCCATGCTGCTGACGCTTTGTTCGTTGATGGCATAGCCACTTGCCAGGCTGTGGGTAGAGAGCGCGCCTATGGTCAGGGCAAGGGTGGTTTTGAACCAGGCTTGTTTCATCGGTAACTCCAGGGAGAGAAAAGCGGCGCGAAAGCTAGCAGGATTGCAGGTGTCTTTCCAGTGAGCTTTTGAGTGCGATTGTCGGACAAAAGCGGGCAAATTGATGGCATTAGCAGCGTATTTGCGCGTTTGTCGAATCTTGGTGGGAAGCTTCAAATCGCTCAGGCGGCATGACTTAAATGACCGACGCAATGCCGCCAGGCATGCAGAAAATCCCGCACCCGGCCTTCGGGCTGAAACACCCGCAACCAGATCCCGGCAAGCCCGACCAGATCGTCGGCCGCCGGCAAGGGCGTTTGTTCGACCGCTATCAACAACCAGGCAATGGCGGTGGCGTAACGCAGGTTGACGGTCAACTCGAGATGCGGCGCGGCAAGAAAAGCATGTTGGCTGGCTAGCCCGCGAACCAGGCTGGCGAGTTCGGGGTCGAGCGCCAAATGCCTGTCCCAGAGCATTTGGTGGCGCACGTCGGCTATCCGATACAGCCCATGTCCATGGTGGTCGTCCAAGGCACTGCCCAGCGACGACTGGCTGGCCGCTACACCCAGCAGCAGTACTTCGGCACTGGCTGAATGGCAGCCAAGGTAGAGGAGGGTAGGGCGGATGACGTGCTGGCGGAGCTCACTGGCGGCGATACCCATATAACCTCTGCGAATAGGGTGCCGGTGAGGCCAGGGCGCATGGGCAGCTTTTTGTGCTAGTTCTCGGAAAGGCCCCACCGGAAGCGGGGTTAGCCGCTCATGCTGAAGTGTAGTGAGACATTTCTGCTGTAAAGGACTGTTTTTAAATCAATTGAAGATTTAAGGCATAAGCCATATAGCGGGCAGTGCTAGCTAGTTGGGTCAGGGATCAAGGCGTAGCGGCTGTATCAGGCGTTCCAATCCGAGTGCCAAAAGCCCGTAAAGTCCCAGCCAGAATGCTGCGCAAAGCAGCCAGCCCAGGCTATTCGGTGCCGCCCAGCCGCCGTCCTCCGGGGTTTGCAGATTCGTAGGGTGGGTTAGCCGTAGGCGTAACCCGCCGACCAGGCAGGACGCCAGTGCTCCGGGCGGTACCGCGACTGACTCATGCAGCGTCTTCAGTTGCCCACTGCCACCGGCCGCGTCGGGTCGGTGATCCATTCGCTCCATGAGCCGGCGTACAGCGGCGCCAGCGGGAAGCCCGCCAGGCTCAGGGCAAACAGGTTGTGACAGGCCGTCACCCCGGACCCGCAGTAAGCCACCAGGTCTTGCTTTGGCTGGTCTTCGAGCAGCTCGTTGAAGCGTTGCTGCAAGGCCTGCGCAGGCAGAAAGCGCCCGTCGCTGCCCAGATTGTCGGTGAACGGCGCGCAGCGAGCGCCGGGAATATGCCCGGCGACAGGATCGATGGGTTCGATCTCGCCGCGAAAACGTGGCAATCCGCGCGCATCCAGCAGGGTCAGGCCTGGGTCATCCAGACATTGCTGCAACTGGCTGGCGCTGATCACCATGCTGTGGTCGGCTTGCCCGTGAAAATCGCCCTGGCGTTGCGATGGCGCTTCTGCGGTTATCGGCTGGCCGGCTTGGCGCCAGGCGGCCAGACCTCCATCGAGCAAATACACCCCGTCACGCTTGCCCAGCCAGGCCAGCAGCCACCAGGCGCGGGCGGCAAATGCGGCGGGACCGTCGTCATACAGCACCACGCTGCTGGCGTTATCGATTCCCCAGCTGTGCAGGCGCTCGATCAGCCGGATCGGCTCGGGCAACGGATGGCGCCCGGTTACGCCTTTGACGATGGGCCCGGACAAGTCCTGCTCAAGATCGGCGAAGTGCGCGCCGGGGATATGGCCTTCGGCGTAACTGCGCTGGCCGTAGGCGACATCGTCGAGGGCGAAGCGGCAGTCGAGAATGACCAGGTCGGGTTGTCCGAGGCGGCTGGCCAGCTGCTCTGCAGTCAGCAATTGGGCGAGTGGCATGAAGAGCTCCAGTGTCGTTTTCGGATCAATGCGCATCATAGCCCCGGAATTTTTTCGTACGAAACAATCCCCGTGCGCGGCCACTACGACATTCCCGCGGGCCTCGCCTGCTAACCCACCCACAAAAGCAGTGCGCAACACTTAACGGCTACATTTGATCGTTGATCGTCCCCACGCTCTGCGTGGGAATGCCGCTACAGACGCTCTGCGTCTGCGGGACGCGGAGCGTCCCCGGATCAGGTTCCCACGCTGGAGCGTGGGAACCATCGGAATGCTCGCGGCCAGGGCCGCGAGCAACAGCCTCAGCGGATCTTCAGCTTGCCAATGCGATCGTTTTCCAGACTGCCGATATACAGGTAGTCGCCCACCGGCTTGGCCGAAGTGACCATGCGCAGATGCTCGCCGCTGGTGTCGTGCAGGCTGCGAATGATCTGACCGTTTTCATTGACGGCGATCACCAGACCATAACGGGCGGCTTTCGGCCACATCGCCCGCGGCAGCTTGGCGATCTGCGCCTTGAGCCATGGATGCTGATGGAGGAAATCGGCATCCGTCTTGCGCGGCGACGGCAGGGCTACCCAGAACGTGCCGGCGCGGTCGCCCTGCAGGTTGTCTGGCAGGCCGGGCAGGTTGTCGATGAACACATCGTGGGTGCCAGCCTTGTCGCCTTTGAGCCAGTAGCGGGTGATGCGGTAGCGGTAGGTCTCGTTGACCAGGACGAAATCCTCATGGGCCGACAGCGCCACGCCGTTGGCGAAGTACAGATCCTTGATTAGCACGTCGGTCTTGCCAGTCGCCGGGTCAAAGCGCAGCAGACGGCCATGCGGGCGGGCTTCGAGCAGGTCGAGCAGGTAATCCGGTTGTTCGAACTTGGCCGAGGCATCGGAGAAATAGATGCGCCCGTCGCTGGCGATATCCACGTCGTCGGTAAAGCGGAACGGCACGCCGTCGGCCTCGCGGCTGAGCACGCTGATCTGGCCTTGCGGATCGATGCGTAACAGACCTTTGAACGCATCGGCGACGATCAGATTGCCTTGCGCGTCGAAGTCCATGCCCAGCGGCCGGCCTTGCGTGTCGGCGAAGGTTTGCACCTCGCCAGTGGTGCTGATGCGCACGATCCGACCATCGTGCAGGCCGGCATACACGCGACCCTGAGCGTCTACCGCAGTATCTTCCGGGCCATGGATCTGACCCTTGGCGAGCAGCTCGGCCTTCATCAAGGTGTCGTTGGGTTCCAGTACGCCGGTCATGCTCGGCGCTTGAGGCGCGTCCCAGGCCAGCGGGTCGATCGGGCTGGGGGTGACGGCGAGGTAAGCCGCCACGGCGACGAGCAACAGGGCAATCAGGCCCAAAAGCTTTTTCATGACATTCCCTTATTCTGATTTTTTCGAGGCAGCGGCAGCATAGGCAGCGGCTGGAGTGCCCACAAGCCTGAATAGCCGCGGTTAGGGCCTGTTAAGGCTACTGACGCGAGCCGCGTTGCAGCGAGAAATAACCCCCGGTTAAGCGCAGGACGCAGGCAATGGTCATTCCCTTGGCAAGTCGGGCCATTTCCCGCGCAAAAAACAGGCTCCGGCGCGCCGTGTCAGTAGCGTTAACAGGCCCTGGTGGGGGCGATATATACTGCGCGGCATTCTGTATGGGAGAGCCGCGTGGCTATCGAAATTAACTGGATTCGTGATGACGCCAGCCTGGCGCGCCACTGCGCCGAGTGGCAATGCCTGCCGTATGTGGTGCTGGATACCGAATTCGTGCGGGTCGACACTTTTTATCCGCTGGCCGGCCTGGTGCAGGTGGGCGATGGCAGTCGGGCGCATCTGATCGACCCGCTGTTGATCGGCGACTGGAGCAGTTTCGCCGCTTTGCTGGAGAACCCGGCGGTGGTCAAGGTGCTGCATGCCACCAGCGAGGATCTGGAAGTATTCCAACGCCTGGCTGGCGCTTCGCCGGTGCCGCTGTTCGACACGCAAATCGCCGCTGCTTATCTCAACCTGGGCTTCTCCATGGGCTACTCGCGGCTGGTGCAGGAGCTGCTGGGCATCGAGTTGCCCAAGGGCGAGACGCGCTCCGACTGGCTGCAACGCCCGCTGTCGGAGACGCAAATCAGCTATGCCGCCGAAGACGTGCTGCATCTGGCCGAGGTGTACCAGAACCTGCAGGCCAAGCTGCCGGCCGACAAGTACGAATGGGTGCTGGAAGACGGCGCCGAGCTGGTCGCCAACCAATTGCGCGTCACCGCTCCGGAAGACGCCTACCGCGACGCCAAACTGGCCTGGCGGCTCAAGCCCGCGCAGCTCGCCGTGCTGCGTGAACTGTGCGCCTGGCGTGAGCGCGAGGCGCGGGCACGCAACCAGCCGCGCAACCGCATCCTGCGGGAAAATTCGCTGTGGCCGCTGGCTCGGACGCAGCCCGACAACCTGGTCAGCCTGGCGCGCATCGAAGATATGCACCCGCGTACCGTGCGCCAGGATGGCGAATTCCTGCTCAAGCTGATCAACGACGCGGCCGCCACGCCGCCGGAGGATTGGCCCGAGCCGTTGCCCGAGCCACTGCCGTTGGAAGCATCGGCGGTGCTGAAGAAGTTGCGCGCCATTGGCCAGCGCGAAGCCGAGCAATTGGATATGGCGCCCGAGCTGATGCTGCGCAAGAAAACCCTTGAAGCGCTGCTCAAAAGCGGCTTCCCCAATGGCCCTTATCAGCTGCCGGAATCCCTGCGCGGCTGGCGCCGTGAGCGCATGGGCCAGGCATTGCTCGATCTGCTGGCCAGCCAGCAGCCGGAGGGAGAACAGGCATGAAACGTATCTGCTCCATCTATAGAAGTACCCGCAAGCGCGAGATGTATCTGTATGTGCTGCGCGCCGATGCCTTGAGTAAGGTGCCTGAGGGCCTGCTGGCCGCGTTTGGCACGCCACAGCTGGCCTTCGACATGGTGCTGACCCCGGAGCGCAAGCTGGCGCGCGAGGACATCAACCTGGTCCTGGAAAACCTCGACAAGCAGGGTTTCCATCTGCAGATGCCGCCGCCGGAAGACGAGTACATCGAGCATCTGCCGGACGAGCTGCTGCGCCGCAACGATCCGATGTAGCTCCGTTAGATATAACTCCGCTTGTCACCGCGCGACTGCGACCAGCGCTCGCGCGGCTAGTGAAACCATTTGCCCGTTGTTGCCTGTGACTCCGCGTTATCCCCTCGTCAGCCCTTGGCCGGCGAGCGCCTGAACAGGTTCATCATCATTTGTTTGCGGACTGGCCGTCCTGATTGGCGGCCAGACCAGTGTCGTTCCGAAGGTTTGTCATGCACGTCCTGATTGCTGAGAAAGACCACGCCCTGTACGCCGAATTGCTCGCCGCCGGCGAGCCGGGCTTGCTGATTCATGCCAGCGCCGATCCCGCCGAGTTGGCCCATTGGGCCGGCGATTGCCCCATCTGGCTGGGCCAGCCCGACCTGATCGCCCACGTATTGCGCCGCGGCCAGACGCCGCAGTGGCTGCAATCCACCTGGGCCGGCGTTGCCCCGCTACTGGCGGATAGCCTGCCGCGTGACTACCGCTTGACCCGCGCGGTGGGTATCTTCGGCCAGGTGATGGCCGAATACCTGCTGACCTACATCCTCAATCACGAGCGCGATGTGCTGGCGCGCCTGGCCAGCCAGGTTGAGCGGCACTGGGACAGTCGCCCGCCGCATAGCCTGGCCGGCCGGCGGGTGCTGATCGTCGGCTGCGGCGATATTGGCTTGAGCGTCGCACAGTTTCTCGCCCCGTTTGGCATCGAGCTGACCGGCATCGCCAGCAGCTCACGCGAGCTGGCGCCGTTCCGTGAAGTGGGCGGCATGGCGGATTTGCCGCGCTTGGTCGGTGAGGCCGATTACGTGATCAATCTGTTGCCGGACACGCCCCACACCCAAGATGTCTTCGACGCCGGGTTGTTCTCGCGCTTCCAGCCCAATGCGCTGTTCATCAACGTCGGCCGCGGCGCGGCGGTGGTGGATGCCGATCTGGTAATGGCGTTGCGCGAGGGCTACCTGACCGGCGCGATCATCGACGTCTGCCGCCAGGAGCCGCTGCCGCCGCGCCATCCGTTCTGGACCGCCTACGGCCTGCTGCTGACCGGACACAGTTCGGCGCCGACGCAGCCACGCTTGATGGCCCAGCTGTTTCTCGACAACCTCGCGCGCTATCGAGCCGGCACCGAGCTGCGTGGCGCAGTGGATTTCGCCCGCGGCTATTGAATTGGATAGTCGGCCCCGGCTGATGCTACGAGCTACGCCGGTGTAGGAGCGAATTCATTCGCGATGGGGCAAGCGCAGAGTTGTCTTCATTCGCAGATAAAGCCATTCGGCGTGCCAGCCTTGGCCGGCTGGCGGTGCGGCGCTAGACTGCCGGCCCTTTTTACTTCCTGCCCTTCAATTGCCATGGCCGCCAAAGTCGAACCGTTCTGGAAACGCAAAACCCTCGCCGAGCTGGATCAGCAGGAGTGGGAGTCGCTGTGCGACGGTTGCGGTTTGTGCTGCCTGCAGAAACTCGAAGACGAGGACGACGGCAGCGTCTATTACACGCGGATCGCCTGCAAACTGCTGGACCTCAACACCTGCCGTTGCAGCGATTACGAAAACCGCCGTAAATCTGTGCCCGATTGCATCCAGCTCACCCCGGGCAAGGCCGAGGATTTTCGCTGGCTGCCGCCGACGTGCGGCTATCGATTGGTCGCCGAAGGGCTGGATCTGCCGCCCTGGCACCCGCTGGTCTGCGGCGACCCGCAGGCCGTGCACAACGCCGGTATCTCCCAGGCCGGCAACATGCTCAGCGAAACCAAAGTCGCTGAGGATGACTGGGAGGACTACATGATCTTCCGCGCCGGCTAACCTGTGCGTTGTCCCGCTGGCCTGCGGGCGTGGTAGTTGGGATCGGTTTCGCCAAGGAGTATTCATCGTGTCATTACGCCTGTTGTCATTACGCCTGAGCTGGTCCGTCGCGCTACTGGCGCTGAGCCTGCCGGCCTGGGCAGCAAAGAAAGTGGACCTGGATTACCTGGTCCGCTTCCTCCCCGAGAGCGATCAGGCCGAGGTGCGCCTGACCTTGGAAGATGGCCAGGCCGTACACAGCCTGAGTTTCGAGCTGGGCGAGCAGGGCTACTACAGCGATTTCAAGACCGATGGCCAATGGCAGGTCGAGGCTGATCGCGGCATCTGGCAGCCCGCTAAAGGCAAGAGCAGCCTCAGCTATCGAGTGCGCATCAGTCATCCGCGCAAATCCGGCAGTTTCGATGCGCGGATGACCAAGGATTGGGCGCTGTTCCGCGGCGACGATCTGGTCCCCAGCGGGCAACTGAAACAGCGCGACGGCACCGAGCTGGTCTCGCGCCTGCAATTCGAATTGCCGACCGGCTGGACAAGCGTGGAAACTGGTTGGCCGCGGATCGGCAAGAACCGCTTCCGTATCGATAACGCCTCACGCCTGTTCGATCGGCCGACTGGCTGGATGCTGGCCGGGCAGATCGGCACGCGGCGCACCAAGCTGGGCGAAACCGACGTCACGGTCGCCGCACCGATGGGCGAGGGCATGCGGCGTATGGACGTGCTGACCATGCTGACTTTCGTCTGGCCGCAGGTGCAGGCGGTGTTCCCGCGTGATCCGCAGAAACTCCTGGTGGTTGGCGCTGGCGACCCGATGTGGCGCGGTGGCTTGTCGGCACCGAACTCCTTGTTCATGCATGCCGAGCGCCCGCTGGTCAGCGAGAACGGCACCAGTTCGCTGGTGCATGAGCTGGTCCACGTGTTCAGCCGGATCAGCGATACCGACCGTAGCGACTGGATCAGCGAGGGCCTGGCCGAGTACTACGCGATCGAATTGGTGCGCCGCTCCGGCGGCATGAGCGAAGGGCGCTATCAGGCGATACGCAGCAAACTCAGCAAGTGGAGTCGCAAAGTCAGCAGCCTGCGCGGTGAGCACGCCAGCGGCCCGGTCACGGCGCGAGCGGTATTGCTGCTGCAGGAGTTGGATAAGGAAATCCGCAAGGGTAGCGACAAGCGTTATTCACTCGACGATGTCGCGCGCGGCTTGATGCGTCTGGATACGGTCAGCACCAAGGACTTCATCGAGATCAGCGAAGACCTGATCGGCGGCCCTTCCAAGGTGCTGGATACGCCTCTGCTGCGTTGAGCAGAGGTCACTTCAAGGTTTGGCCTGCAGCTCGCTCAGGCGCCGCGCGGCGATTTCGAGCTCATCGCGAATCTGCGCCAGCTCGGCGCGGGTTTCCGCCAGAAAGCGCTTGGCCGGGCATTGACCGCTAACCCCGCGGGCCAGGGTCACGCCACCGATGGTGATTTCAATCAGCCCCAGTACGCCGCCGCGGCGCAGGCCTTTGCCGATCAGCAAGGCGCCGCCGCCCAGTGAGGCGCAGCGCTCCCAGCCTTGCACATTCTGCGATTGAGGCAGCGAAGTGGCGTTCAGGCGGCTTGGCTTGACGGGCTCGATCATGATGCTGTCTCCGAAGGATGCTCAGTGCTTAATCACTGACCACGCTCGCGCGCAGGCGTTCAGCCTTTGTCCTTGAGGAGGTCAGCCAAGGCACCGAGCGCTTTGTAGGTGGTCTTGGCCGCTTGCGGGGTGGCGGTCGAGCTCTCGGCAAAGTACTGCTGGTCGGTGTAGCGCGAGTGCTCGTTGTCATGGCAGTACAGGCACAGCAGCTCCCAGTTCGAGCCGTCTTGCGGGTTGTTGTCGTGGTTGTGGTCGCGGTGATGCACGGTCAGCTCGCTCAAGCCTTTACCGGAAAACTCGCGGGCGCAACGGCCGCACACCCACGGGTACATCTTCAGGGCTTTCTCGCGGTAGCCTTCCTCGCGGCGGCGCTGGGCCTCGGCGAGGCTGTGGTTGGACGAGCGGTTGGAGGTGTTGGAACTCATGGGTATCACTCTGAAAGTGGTGTTTCTGTAATGAGTTTAGCGCCGTGGCGATTTCCTTGGCGGCTGTTCAGGCCTCGGATTTCTCGGCGATCCAGATGGTGTGGCGGGTGCCGCGATTGCCGTGGGCATACACCTGATGCTCTTCGGCTTTGAACCCCGCTTTGCGCAAGCGCTCGGAAAACCCGCGTTCGGCGCTGGCCGACCAGACGGCCAGCAGCCCGCGCGGGCGGAGCGCCTGTTTGCAGGCCTGCAGGCCTTGCGCGGAATACAGCCAGTCGTTGCTGTGTTGGGTCAAGCCTTCCGGGCCGTTGTCGACATCCAGCATGATCGCATCGAAGCCGTGCGGCTCGGCGCGCAACACCTCGGCGACATCGGTGCAGCGGACGTCGGCACGCGGATCGTCGAGCGGGCGGCCAGCCTTGGCGCCGAGCGCGCCGCGATTCCACTCGATCACCCCAGGCACCAACTCGGCGACTACCACGCTGGCCTCGGCGCCCAGATGCTTGAGCGCCGAGGCGAGGGTGAAGCCCATGCCCAGCCCGCCGATCAGCACCCGGGGCTGCGGGCGCGCGGCGATGCGCTGGCAGGGCAGCGCCGCCAAGGCGTCTTCCGAACCATGCATGCGGGTGTTCATCAATTGGCCGCCGTCGCCGCCCTGGATTTTGATGACGAAATCCGGGCCGTACTCGAACAGGCACAGCGCCCCGCCGTCGTTGGGAATCGGGGCGGTGTCGAGCAGGACAAAGCGTTGCTTCATGGTGGTCTCGTAACGAAGGAAGGAGGCGCGCTGTGGCGGCTGGCGGCGTAGTCTAACCTGAGCACACCCGCACGGCGCGGGCGGCTATTCATCGCAGGGATGCTGACTCACGGAGGCCGAAGATGCGCACCTTCCTCATGATCCTGGCGTTGACTGGTTTAGCCGTCGGCACCGCGCTGGCCGCCGGGCCACTGCTGCAGATGCCCAGCGCCGCCCCCGCGGGAGCCCCTGGCACACCAACGCCCACACCCTATCAGCAGGTCGTGCCGCACGACGTGCCGAGCGTGTCGCCGCGCCAGCCGCCGCTGCTCAATAACGGAGACATCCGACCGCCGCAGGCGGTGCCGTCGCCGTCCAGGGATCAGGATTTGCCGCTGTTGCAGGAGCAGCGCCAGCGCAACTTCCAGGGCAACGAGCCGGAACGCCCGGCCGAGCAGCCGGCCGGGTCGCGTCAGGAGCTTGAGGAGTAGCAGATTGCGGTAGCCCGGATGCATCCGGGGTTCACGCCTCCGCCTCAGCGCAACACCTTGAGCAGGAAGGCGTATTCCAGCGCCACGTCCTTGAGCGCCTGATAGCGTCCACTCATGCCGCCATGGCCGGCGTCCAGATCGGTTTTGAGCAGCAGCAGATGGTCGTCGGTCTTGCTGGCGCGCAGCTTGGCGACCCATTTCGCCGCTTCCCAATATTGCACGCGGCTGTCGTTGTAGCCGGCCACCGCGAGGATTGCCGGGTACGCCTGGGCGCTGACATTCTCATAGGGCGCATAGGCCTTGATCCGCGCATACACCTCGGGCTCGTGCGGGTCACCCCATTCGTCGTATTCGGTGACGGTCAGCGGCAGATCGGGATTCTGCATGGTGTTGAGCACATCGACGAACGGCACATCGGCGATGGCGGCGGCGAACAGCTGTGGACGCTGGTTGAGCACCGCGCCGATCAGCAATCCGCCGGCGCTGCCGCCGCTGATCGCCAGTTGCTCGGCGCGCGTGTAGCCGCCTGCGAGTAGGTGCTCGGCACAGGCGATGAAGTCGCCGAAGGTGTTCTGCTTGTGCTCCAGTTTGCCGGCGCGGTACCACGCTTCGCCGAGTTCACCGCCGCCACGCACATGGGCGATGGCGAAGATGAAACCGCGCTCCAGCAGACTCAGGCGCGCATGCGAGAACCACGGGTCGAGGCTCGCCCCATAGGCGCCGTAGCCATACAGATAGAGCGGCGCCGGTGCGCCGGCGGTGAGCGTTGCGCGGCGAGCCACCAAGCTGATCGGTACTTGCGTGCCGTCGGCCGCCGTGGCCCACAGGCGCCGGCTTTCATAGGCGTCGGCATCGAACGGGCCTTCCACCGGGGTTTCCTTGAGGACTTTCTGTTCGCCGCTGGCGAGATCCAGCTGACGGATCTGCGCCGGGCGATTCAACGCCTCGTAGCGCAGGCGCATCACCGGGCTGGCGAACTCCAGGTTGTCCTGCACATGTAGGCTGTACGCCGCATCCGGCAGCTGTACGCGGGTCGGCGCCTGGCCGCGGGCGCGCACCTCGATGATCGGCAAGCCGCCTTCGCGCAGGCTGAGGACGATCGCCTGTTGGTTGAGGCTGAGGTCCTCAAGCATCACCGCGGGGTCATGGGCGATCAGCTCGCGCCACTGCGCGCGTTGTGGTGCCTGCTCGGGCGCGGCGTAGAGGGCGAAGTTGATGCCGCTCTGGTTGCTGCGGATCAGCCAGGTCCAAACACCGTCCAGCTGGCCGTGGTCGGCGTAGTACTCGTGACCTTCTTCGCGTGGCGCCAGGCACCGGAATGCACCGCGCGGCTGATCGGCGTCCAGAATCCAGACCTCGCTGGTGGTCTTGCTGCCGAGCTGGATGATCAGCTGCCGCTCGGAGCTGGCGCGGTGGCAGCTCAGGAAGAAGCGCCCGTCGGTTTCGTGGAACACCTCTTCGGCGCCCGCCTCGCCCAGGCAATGGCGGTACAGCTGATGCGGTCGATGGGTGTCGTCGAGGGTGGCGAAGAACAACGTCTGGCTGTCGTTGGCCCAGGTCATGCTGCCGTCGCAGTCGTCGAAGGGCAGGGCGCTCACGGCGCCGCTGGTGAGGTCTTTGACGAACAGCTGATATACCTCGTCGCCGCTGGTATCCAGGCTATAGGCGAGCTTGCCGTGGTCGGGGCTGATGTCGAATGCGCCAAGAGCCAGATAGCCGCCAGCGGCCAACGCATTGGGATCGAGAAGCAAGTCTTCGGCGCTTTCGTCCACCACCAGCGAGTTGTCCGCCGGTCGTGGGCAGCGGTAGTGCCGCGGGTACTCGTCACCGGCGGTGGTGCGTGTGTAGTACAACCACGGCCCCCAGGGCGTGGGTAGCGACAGGTCGGTCTCGCGGATGCGTGCCTTGATCTCCTGGAACAGCTGTTCGCGCAGCGCGGCCTGCTCGGCAAGCTCGGCCTCGAGATAGGCGTTTTCTGCTTGGAGATGCTCCATTACCTCGTCGGCATCGCGATTTTCCAGCCAGCGGTAGGGGTCGGTGCCGGCTTCGATTCGGGCGACGGGGGCTTGGGGCATGGGCTTCTCCAGGGTAGCGGGGCGACCGACGGCAAACGCGCCGGGGCGGCGAAAAGCCGTTATGATAAGCGCCCCTTCGCCAGCCCTGCCACGAACTCCATGATCGAGAACGACTATCTGCTTGCCTGGGCCGCCTACGCCATCGCCGCGCTGGGTTGTCTGTTGGTGTGGTGCCGTCTGACCAACTGGATGTGGCGTTACCTGCGCGAGCCACTGCGGGTGTTGGTTGCCGTGTGGCTGTTTGCGCCGACCATCGTCGACCCGGGCAAGGATCTGTTCGCTCCGGCCATCGCGGTGACGGCCCTGGATCTGCTGTTCAAGGTCGGCAACAACGCCTGGCATGCGGTCGCCGACCTGGCCATCTACACCATCATCGGGTTGATCGTTTATCTGCTCCTAGTGGCTCTGCGCTGGCCGCTGGAGCGCTGGTGGCAAAATCGCTTTGCGGCCAAAACACCGGTGGTAGCGGCCGAAGACGAGCCTACGATGCGTGAAGTGCTGGCTCGTCAGGCAGAGCCGCAGGCCGACACGCGCATCGATCGCAACGGTGACCGGCGCTTGCGCATCGAGCCACGGCTCTAGTCAGCGACTTCCCGTGCCGCATGGAGCCGGGCCGTCATGCATCGTCCACGCCTGACCCGGCAAGCCGACCTGTTATGCACCGCTTTGCAGCGAGAACTCTGAATCATGTGTGAATTGCTGGGCATGAGCGCCAACGTGCCGACCGATATCGTCTTCAGCTTTACCGGCCTGATGCAGCGCGGCGGCGGCACTGGCCCGCACCGCGACGGCTGGGGCATCGCTTTTTACGAAGGACGCGGGCTGCGGGTGTTTCAGGAGCCGGCGGCGAGCGTCGAGTCGGAAGTCGCCAAGCTGGTGCAACGCTATCCGATCAAGAGCGAAACGGTGATTGGCCACATCCGCCAGGCCAATGTCGGGCGCGTCTGCCTGGCCAATACCCATCCCTTCGTGCGCGAACTGTGGGGCCATAACTGGTGCTTCGCCCATAACGGCCAGTTGGCCGATTTCCAGCCGATGCCGACCTTCTACCGACCGGTCGGCGACACCGACAGCGAGGCGGCGTTTTGCGACCTGCTCAATCAGGTGCGCTCGGCCTTCCCCGAGCCGGTGGCGGTCGAAATTCTCTTACCGATTCTGATCAACGCCTGCAGCGGTTACCGCAGCAAGGGCGTTTTCAACTGCCTGTTGAGCAATGGCGACTGGCTGTTCGCCTTCTGCTCGACCAAGCTGGCACAGATCACCCGGCGTGCCCCGTTTGGCCCGGCGCGTCTGAAGGATGTCGATGTGATCGTCGACTTCCAGGCGGAAACCACGCCCAACGATGTAGTGACGGTGATCGCTACCGAACCGCTGACCGCCAACGAAAGCTGGACGCTGTACCAGCCCGGCGAATGGAGTTTGTGGCGGCGCGGCGAATGCGTCGCTCGCGGGCGTACTTGAATCCCCCGGCATGATGCCGGGTACAGGAGTGATGATGCTGCGCAGTTATTTACGTCTGGTGGTATTCGCGTTGGGGCTGCTGGTGGGCGTTCAGGTGCCCGGATTCATCGCTGACTATGCGCAGCGCATCGACGCCCACCGTCAGGAGTCGGAGCAGAGCCTGCAAGGCTTTCGCCAGACCGCGCAGCGGTTCTTCCAAGGCGACTTGAACGCATTGGTGGCGCACTACCAGGCCAGTGCCGATCCGGTGATGCGCAGCGACGCGCAAAGCATCGCCCATCTGGTCGAGCGCTTCGAACTGCTGGAAACCGAATGGCACGCCATGCAGGGGGCTTGGTACATGCAGGCCTGGCACGTGCTGGCCGAGGCCGATCAGGCGCTGCTGGCCGAGACCTGGCAGGGTTACGACTACCAGATTCTCCTGCAGCCGCAGGCGATTGCCTGGGGCCTCGGTTGCGCCTTGCTGCTGGCCTGGTTGGTCGAACTATTGGTGATGGCGATCGGCTGGACCTTTGGGGTCGGCCGCACCCACAAGATCATCCAGCACGAGCAGCGGCACTGGCGTTAGTGGCGGGCTTGGGAATGACAAAACGGGCCGCTGGCCCGTTTTTTTGGAAGCTGCTTTCGACCCGGCGCGGACTGTTACCAACGGCCAATGGCTGAAAGTGGACAGGCGGCAGGCATGCCAGCAGCCTGTTTTGATTTGGCACCTATACTGCCTTAGCCCCCGGGTTTGCTGTCCGTGCCGTACTTCTCCTCGGACCCTGTCGCATAACCAGCAGTAATTTCCCACCGCTATTCGCGCCCCAAGAAGACCACCAATGAAAAACCTAACTGCCCTGTCAGCGGTCATTGCCGTCACTCTTGCAGGTTGTGTTTCAGACTCATCGACATCCCAGTCTGGTACAGCACACACAGAAGCCTGCAAGGCAACCAGCGAGCAAGAAATATCGGCCTTGTTTGACCGATGGAACCGCTCACTGCAAACCGGCGACCCACAGAAGGTCGTCGCCAACTATGCCGAGCGCTCGATCCTGCTTCCTACCGTATCGAACAAACCGCGACTGACCGCATCCGAAAAGAAGGACTATTTCCATCACTTCCTGGAAAGTAAACCGGTGGGCAGGATCGACTCGAGGATGATCGAGATTGACTGCAATACAGCGGTTGACGCCGGCCTCTATACGTTCACTTTTGGCGCTAGTGGTACCCAGGTAAAAGCTCGCTATACATACACCTACAAGTGGGACGGGCAGCAGTGGCTGATTACCAGCCACCACTCTTCCGCTATGCCAGAGAAAAATTGAGGTGCCAAGAGCGCATGACACTTGGATCGAGCCTACATCCAAGTGCCTGCGCCTTTTTCAGCCACGCGCCTCAACCGTCAGGCATCTTCAGAGAGCGTCCTTGGTGGCTGGAGCCGCCCATAGATGCCGGTCAGCAACGGCAGAATTCAGCCAAAAGCGGACCTTCGAGAAAGGCATGCATGACGTTTCAGTACCAACATCGAGCGGGGGAACTGAGTATGAGTCGACCCCAGTTGGTGCCGCTTTTCCGTCGAAGCGCCAGCATGCAAGCCAATGCCATCGGCCTCGGCTGTTAGTAACGTGGCGCAGGTTAGACGTAACCCTGCGCTGCCCCGCTATAGCCGTTACTTCATCACTTTGATCGAGATGATGGTGGCCACCATGCCCTCTGCTTTGAACTCGAACTCCACCCGGTCACCGGCTTTCACTTGACCAAGCTGCTCCGACGTAGCCTTGAAGCCCATGACCATGGGCGGCCATTTCAAGGTCGGAACAGCGCCATGGGCGATCGTTATAGTGCCTTTCTGCATGTTTATCGCCTTGATCGTGCCACTGGCCTTGGCCGTTGGGGTTTGCTGCGCTTCTTGCTCCATCTGCATGCCTTCCATAGGCATGTCGTCCATCTTCATGCCCGGCATGTCCTCGGCAACGACGGGAAGGGATAGCACGGCGATGGAGCTGGCGACGGCGATCAAAGTTTTCTTCATACAATTTCTCCTTGGTGAATGGGGGATACAGTGGGGAGGTTTCGGCGGCGCAGCAAGCGGTAGGCCGCCGGAATGACGAACAGGGAAAGCAAGGGCGCGGTGACCATGCCGCCGACCATGGGCGCGGCGATGCGGCTCATCACCTCGCTGCCGGTACCGCTGTCCAAGAGGATCGGTAGCAGGCCGGCGATGATCACCGCCACCGTCATGGCCTTGGGCCGCACGCGCTGCACGGCACCTTCGCGAATCGCTGCGACCAGCCCACGCTCGGTGTTGTCACCGGTGTCTTCACGTTCGGCCCAGGCGTTCTTCAGGTAGAGCAGCATGATCACGCCGAACTCGGCCGCCACCCCGGCCAACGCGATGAAACCGACGCCGGTGGCCACCGACAGGTTGAAGTCCAGCAGGTAGAGGAACCAGGCCCCGCCGGTCAGGGCGAACGGTAGCGTGGCCATGATCAAGCAGGCTTCGTCGAAGCGGGCGAAGGTCAGGTAGAGCAGCACGAAGATGATCAGCAGGGTGGCCGGCACCACCAGTTTGAGCCGCGCGTTGGCCCGTTCGAGATACTCGAACTGCCCCGAATAGCTCAGGCTCATCCCCGGTTGCAGCTTGACCTGCTCGCCGACGACTCGGCGCAGGTCGGCGACCACCGAGGCGATATCCCGGCCACGCACGTCGATATACACCCAGCCGGAAGGCCTGGCGTTCTCGCTCTTGAGCATGGGTGGGCCATCATTGACCTTGATCCTGGCCACCGTGCCCAGGGTGATCTGGCCTCCCTGCGGGGTGTAGATCGGCAGTTGCTCCAGGGCGCCGAGCGAGTCGCGCCACTCACGGGGGTAGCGCACGTTGATCGGGAAGCGCGCCAGCCCTTCGATGGTCTCCCCGACGTTTTCGCCACCGATGGCGCCGGCCACGATCGACTGCACATCGGCGATATTCAGCCCGTAACGGGCGGCGGCCTGGCGGTCGATGTCCACATCGATGTAGCGCCCGCCAGTCAGGCGCTCGGCCAGGGCCGAACTCACGCCCGGAACGGTCTTGGCCGCGTGCTCGACTGCCTGGGTGACCTGGTCGATCTCCGTCAGGTTGCTGCCGGCGACCTTCACCCCGATCGGGCTCTTGATCCCGGTGGCGAGCATGTCGATGCGGTTGCGGATCGGCGGTATCCAGATATTGGTCAGCCCCGGCACCTTGACCACCCGATCCAGTTCCTCCACCAGCTTCTCCTGGGTCAAGCCGGGTCGCCATTGCTCGCGCGGTTTGAATTGGATGGTGGTTTCGAACATCTCCAGCGGCGCCGGGTCGGTGGCGGTTTCGGCGCGTCCGGCTTTGCCGAACACATGCTCGACTTCCGGTACCGTCTTGATCAGGCGGTCGGTCTGCTGCAGCAGCTGTGCGGCCTTCTGCGCCGACAGCCCAGGCAGGGCCGAAGGCATGTAGAGCAGGTCGCCCTCATCCAGCGGCGGGAGGAACTCGCCGCCCAGCCGGGAGATTGGCCACAGTGCGCTGAGAAACACCAGCAGCGCGACCAACAGGGTGACCTTGGGCCGACGCAGCACCGCGTCGAGGGCCGGTTGGTAGATCCTGATCAGCCAACGGTTCAGCGGGTTCTGCTCTTCATTGGGAATCCGTCCGCGAATCCAGTAGCCCATCAATACCGGCACCAGGGTCACCGAGAGGCCGGCCGCCGCGGCCATGGCATAGGTCTTAGTGAAGGCCAGCGGGCCGAACAGGCGGCCCTCCTGGGCTTCCAGAGTGAACACCGGGATAAACGACAGGGTGATGATCAGCAGGCAGAAGAACAGCGCCGGCCCGACCTCGGCCGCGGCTTCGGTCATCACATGCCAGTGATGCTCGCCCGCCAATTCTTCCCCAGGGTGGGCCGCGTGCCAGGCCTCGACCTTCTTGTGGGCGTTCTCGATCATCACCACCGCGGCATCGACCATGGCGCCGACGGCGATGGCGATTCCGCCGAGGGACATGATGTTGGCGTTGATCCCTTGATAGCGCATGACGATGAACGCGATGAGTATGCCAACCGGCAGCG
Source organism: Pseudomonas sp. LS44 (assembly GCF_024730785.1). NCBI lineage: Bacteria > Pseudomonadati > Pseudomonadota > Gammaproteobacteria > Pseudomonadales > Pseudomonadaceae > Pseudomonas > Pseudomonas sp. LS44. The sequence goes on along the minus strand of NZ_CP102830.1, from coordinate 2,910,084 downwards.
AGATGATCGCCACCAGGGAGGAACGCAAATGCCAGAGGAAGACCGCGCAGACCAGGGCGACGACGATGAACTCCTCGAGCAGCTTGTGGCTGAGGTTTTCCACGGCGCGGTCGATCAGCTTGCTGCGGTCGTAGGTGGTGACGATTTCCACCCCGGCCGGCAGGCTGCTCTTCAGTTCCTCGAGCTTGGCCTTGACCGCGGCGATGGTTTCGCGGGCGTTCTTGCCGCTGCGCAGAATCACCACGCCGCCGACCGTCTCGCCTTCGCCGTCGAGCTCGCTAATGCCGCGGCGCATCTCCGGTCCCTGCTGGATAGTCGCCACGTCGCCGAGGGTCACCGGCACGCCGCCGGCACCGAGCTTGAGGGGAATCGCGCGGAAGTCATTCAACGTCTTCAGGTAGCCGGAAGCGCGCACCATGAACTCGGCCTCCGCCATCTCCAGCACGGAACCACCGGTTTCCTGGTTGGCCCGGCCTATGGCCTCGATCACTTCGGCCTGGGTGATGCCCAGACTGGCCAGCCTGAGCGGATCGAGCAGTACCTGGTACTGCTTGACCATGCCGCCGACGGTCGCCACTTCCGCGACGTTCGCCAGGCTCTTCAACTCGAACTTGAGGAACCAGTCTTGCAGCGCGCGCAGTTGCGCCAGGTCGTGCCCGCCGCTGCGATCCACCAGAGCGTACTGGTAGATCCAGCCCACCCCGGTGGCATCCGGCCCCAGAGCCGGCTTGGCGCTGGCCGGCAGGCGACTCTGGATCTGGCTGAGGTACTCCAGCACCCGCGAGCGAGCCCAGTAGAGGTCGGTACCGTCCTCGAAGATGACATAGACGAAGCTGTCGCCGAAGAAGGAGAAGCCGCGCACCGTCTTCGCCCCCGGCACCGAGAGCATGGTGGTGGCCAGCGGATAGGTGACCTGATTCTCGACGATCTGCGGCGCCTGGCCGGGATAGGGGGTGCGGATGATCACCTGCACATCGGAGAGATCCGGCAGCGCATCGATGGGCGTGCTTTGCACCGACCAGATACCCCAGACGCTGGCGAACAGCGTGGCCAGCAACACCAGGAAGCGGTTGGCCACCGACCAGCGGATCAGTGCGGCGATCATGGCTGGCCTCCCAGCTTCCGCAGGCGCTCAATCAACAGCCCATCGTCGGTTTGGCGCACCGCCACACGTACCTTGTCACCCACCTTGAACCCCTGCGTCAGGGCGGGGTCGGCCAGGGGGAAGGTCATGGTCATGCCAGGCATGCCCAGGGTCTTGAACGGACCATGGGCAAGGGTCACGCCCTGGTCATTGATCTCGACGATTTGCCCCTCGGCCTCATGCAAGGCGGGGGCGGGCTCCGGCATTGGCATAGGGCTCGCGACTATGCCCTTGAGGCTGGCCTCGGAATCGAGCAGGAATTGTCCGGAGGCGACCACCTGCTGGCCTTCCTCGAGACCTTGCAGCACCACCGTCTTGCCTTCGTTTTCCCGCCCGAGCTGTACTTCGACCGGGCGGTAGCGCCCACCGTCTTCGGCGAGCATCACCAGGGCACGCCGGCCGGTGCGGATGACCGCCTCGCTTGGCACCCACAACAGGCTTTGTTCTGTCGACCGGTTTAGGCGCACCTGCGCGGTCAAGCCTGGCCGCAGGCGGCCGTCGGGATTGGGTAGTTCGACACGCACGCGAACCGTGCGGCTGTCCGGATTCGTCTCGGGTAGAACGGCGCTGACCGTGCCGCCGAGCACTTCCCCTGGGAAGGCCGGCAGGCGTGCCTCGACCGCCTGGCCAACGGCAATCGCTCCAACCTCGGCCTCCGGAACGGCTACCGCGAGCCAGACGCTACTCAAACCGTTGACGCGGGCCAGGGTGTCGCCGGCCGCGACGCTCATGCCCGCCCGCACATTCAGCTCCTGCAACACACCGCCAATGGGGCTGGTGAGGGTCAGAACCGGCAGGGGCTTGCCGCTGCGTTCCACCCGGGCGATCAGCGCCGTCGGCATGCCGGTGAGGCGCAGGCGTTGGCGTGCTGCTGCCAGCAAGCCGGCGTCGCCACTGCGCTTGAGCGCGAGGAACTCCTCCTGGGCCGCGGCCCATTCCGGCACCAACAGGTCGGCCAGCGGCGCATTGGCCGTCAGCACATCGCCGGGCGCACGGGCATAGACCAGCTCGACAAAGCCAGCGGTACGCGCCTGCACCACCGCGATATCCCGCTCGTTGAACGCCAGTACGCCGACCGCCTCCAAACTGCTGGCGAGGGCCCCGCGGGTGACTGTGGCCAGGCGCAGGCCGAGATTCTGGGTCAGGCTGGGGTCGATGCTGATGGCCGCGCTGTCCGCCGCCGCATCGGCGTATTGGGGTACCAGTTGCATATCCATGAAGGGCGATTTGCCCGGCTTTTCGAACTTTTTCTGCGGGTACATCGGGTCGTACCAATACAGCACCTGGCGTTGGTCTTGCGCGCTGGCACCCGGCTCGGTAGCCGCACCGGGCATTCCGCCCAGACGCTGCTGAGCGAACCAGTAGCCGCCGGCAACGCCGAGGGCGACCGACAAACCTGCCAGCAAGGCTCCTTTCCATGCTCGAGCAATCAAGAGTCGGGCACTCATTGGCTAGCCTCCCCATAAGTGAAATACAGACGGGAGCTGGTCAGTGCTCGCTGTTCTTCAAAATCGATCTGTTTGAGCCGCGCTTCGATCAATTCGCGACGGGCGGCGATAACTGGCGCCAGTTCGCCTTTGCCGGCGCGATAGCTGGCCATGCTCAGCGCCACCTTTTCCTTCGCCAGAGGCAGCAAGCTGTTCTGGCTACGGCGTACAGCGCGGCTCAGGCGCTCGTACTCGGCAAGATCATCTTCCAGCTGCTGGGCATGCTCGCGGGCAAGGGTTTCGCGTTCAGCCTCCAACTGGTTCAGCTCGGCATGTTTGGCGGCGATCTTGGGGTTCTGCCGGGAGCCGGGAAATAGCGGTAAATCGAAGCTGAATTGCACGCTCACCATGTCGCCGAACTCGCGGCCACGGCGCTGGTAGTCGAGCTCCCAGCTCCAGTCGGAGTTCTTCTCCGCCTCGGCCTCGTGCACCTTGGCTTGCGCCTCGCGGGTCATCGGGACATAGGCTGTCAGCGCGGGATGGTGGGGCAACTTATGGGCATAACCTGAGGCATCGATGGGCCACTCCGGCAAGTTGCCGGCCAACGGCTCATCGGCGGCCGGGCCGATCCAGCGCCTGAGTGCCGCGCGGGCCTGCGCGCGCAAACGGATCAGCTCGTCCTCTTGCTCATCCAGCAGGGCCGCCTCCTGCCTCGGCGTCACCGCATCGGCGGCCTGTGCTCGGCCGCCGGCGATCTGCGCGCGGACGGCATCGCCGAGCAGGCGATTCTCGCGGAAGAAGTCCTGGAACAGCGCCTGTTTGCGCTCCACCGAGTAGCTGCTGATCCAGGCCAGAGCGGTAGCCTGACGGACGTTCAGGCGCTCGACCCGGCGTTCGGCCGTGGCCCGGTCGACTGCCGCCTCGGCCACCTCGATGCGCGCCCGGCGCTTGTCCCGGTTGGGCACCTCTTGCATGACCCCAACCATCTGCATGGTCATGAAGTCCTGGTCGATGCTCCAGCGGTCGGGGCCGCCAATGGGATAGTTCTGCACGCCCAGCAGCAACTTCGGATCGGGTAATTCGCCGGCCGGGATGGCGGCACTATTGGCCGCCTCCAACTTGGCCGCCTGGGCGGTCAGCGAAGGGGCATTGTCTTCGCTCAAGCGCAAGGCTTCATCGAGTGTCAGGGGGGCGGCCTGGCTCGGCAATGCCAGCACGGTCGCCACCAGGGCAGCCGCGACGGGCCAACCTGTGCAATAGCGTTTGGAGTGCATGTTCATGATTCCTGTGATGATCCTGCTCGCCGCTCGAGCGAGCGCGCAGGCCAACCATTCCGCTGGCGGCGGAATGGAACTCAGGTAGGTCCAGGAATCAAACGCGGGGAGGTCGCCACACCCCGGAAGGGACCTGGGCAGGCAGGAGGTCGCTGGAGAAGGAAACCACAATGGGACTGGACAACGTGACAGGCGGCTTCACGCTCGACACTTGCAGCTGGCTGGCGGTCTTGCATTCCTGGCCGGACTTGCAGGGTTTGCCGTGATCGGAAGGATTGCCCAGATACTCGCAACAGTCTTGGTCCATATCCCCCATCATCTCCATGCCCGCCGCTTTCATCGGGCAAGGTTCTGTCGCTGTGGCGAGGCCTGCCATCCCACTCAGGGGAAGCGCCAAGCTAAGCAGGACGATGAGGTAAAACCGCAGGTAGCGTTTCATGCTTGCCAGTCTAGTCAGGGATGCTGCGCCCAACAATGTGCCAAGTTGGTCGATTTGGGAAAAGCGTCCAAGCGCAACTGCGATGCAGTCCTCGCGTGGTAGCAGCCTGAATGGAAGCTCCCGAGCGACCGCTGATGAGGTGAGAGATGCTGTTCCGAAGAGACGCTCACTGGAGTGTTGTTCAATGGCCGCTTGAAGTCCCTCAAACCACATGCCCCAGAAATGAAAACGGGCCCTGCTGGGCCCGTTTTGCTGTGTGGCAGTCTTACTTGGTCAGGAACTTCATCCCATCTTCCAACCCGCGCAGGGTTAGCGGGTACATCTGATCGTGCAGCAAGTCGCGGACGATGCCGGTGGAGGAGGTGTAGTCCCAGGTGTCCTTCGGGTACGGGTTGATCCAGATGAGCTTCTTGTACTTGTCCATGAAGCGCTGCATCCACACGTAGCCCGGCTCCTCGTTCCAGTGCTCGACGCTGCCGCCGGCCTGGGTGATCTCGTAGGGCGCCATGGCGGCGTCACCGACGAACACCACTTTGTAGTCGGCGCCGTACTTGTGCAGTAGGTCCTGGGTCGAGGTGCGTTCGGAGCCGCGGCGCAGGTTGTTCTTCCACACCGACTCGTAGACGAAGTTGTGGAAGTAGAAGTACTCGAGGTGCTTGAACTCGGTCTTGCAGGCCGAGAACAGCTCTTCGCAGACCTTGACGTGGGCGTCCATCGAGCCGCCGATATCCAGCAGCAGCAACAGCTTCACCGTGTTGCGCCGCTCCGGGCGCATCTGGATGTTGAGCAGGCCGCCGTCTTTGGCGGTGTGGTCGATGGTGCCATCGAGATCCAGCTCTTCCGCCGCGCCTTCACGGGCGAACTTGCGCAGGCGGCGCAGGGCGATCTTGATGTTGCGCGTACCCAGCTCGACTTGGTCGTCGAGGTTCTTGTACTCGCGCTGATCCCAAACCTTGACGGCTTTGCCTTGGCGCTGGCCGGCGTCGCCGACGCGGATACCTTCCGGGTTGAAGCCGCCGGAGCCGAACGGGCTGGTACCGCCGGTACCGATCCACTTGTTGCCGCCGGCATGGCGTTCTTTTTGCTCTTCGAGGCGCTTCTTGAATTCCTCGATCAGCTTGTCGAGGCCGCCGAGGCTCTTGATCTTGGCCTTTTCCTCGTCGGTCAGGTGCTTCTCGAATTCTTTGCGCAACCACTCGTCCGGGATCATCGCCTGGATGGCATCGTCGAGTTTATCCAGGCCCTTGAAGTAGGCACTGAAGGCGCGGTCGAATTTGTCGAAATGGCGCTCGTCCTTGACCATCACAGTGCGGGCGAGGAAGTAGAACTCGTCCATGTCGGCGAACACCACGTTGTGTTTCAACGCATTGATCAGATCGAGCAACTCGCGCACCGAGACCGGTACCTTGGCTGCGCGCATTTCGTTGAACAGGTTGAGCAGCATGGCTGCACCCTCGTGTATTCGGGCCGGCGCCAAAAGCGCGGGCTAGGAGCGGGTTTCTTGTGGCAGGCCATCGGCGATGGCATACCAGTCTGCTTTCGACTCGGAAAAAATATGCTTCTGCGGGACCGTGCCCAGCGGCGTATCCAGTGTGCCCAGCGCCACCGATAGCCAATCCGGGTAGGGCTGTTCGCTGAACCATTGCAGGGTAGCGCCGCAGTGCTTGCAGAAAGTCCGCGTCACCCCGGGCGAGGAGTGGTACTCGGCGACCGAGTCCTGGCCCTGGGTGAAGTGGAAGTCCTGGCGTCGCACATTGCCGTAGCTGCCGAACGCTGCACCGTGAGCCTTGCGGCACATTGAGCAATGGCAATGGATGACCGACTTGATGGGGGCATCAAGCCGGTACTTCACCGCTCCGCACAGGCAACTGCCGCTATGCATGGTTCAGCTCCTCCTGAGTAGCAGCCGCCGTAGGTGGCACCTCTCGGTGCCGATGGTGGGTTACGCTGCTGCGCAGCTAATCCACCCTACGGGAGTGCAGACGAGGTTCAGCGCGAGGCGCGGCGGCTCATGAAGGCTAGGCGCTCGAGCAACTGCACGTCCTGCTCGTTCTTCACCAACGCACCGGCCAGCGGCGGGATGGCTTTGGTCGGATCGCGTTCGCGCAGCACGGCTTCGCCGATGTTGTCGGCCATCAGCAGCTTCAGCCAATCGACCAGTTCGGAAGTCGAAGGCTTTTTCTTCAGGCCCGGCACCTTGCGTACATCGAAGAACACGTCGAGTGCTTCGGCGACCAGGTCGGTGCTGATTTTCGGGTAATGCACATCGACGATCTTCTTCAGCGTCTCGCGATCCGGGAAGGCGATGTAGTGGAAGAAGCAGCGGCGCAGAAAGGCGTCCGGCAGCTCTTTCTCGTTGTTCGAGGTGATGATGATGATCGGCCGTTGCTTGGCTTTGATCGTCTCGTCGGTCTCGTAAACGTAGAACTCCATCTTGTCGAGTTCCTGCAACAGGTCGTTGGGGAACTCGATGTCGGCCTTGTCGATCTCGTCGATCAGCAGGATCACGCGCTCGTCGGACTCGAACGCCTCCCACAGCTTGCCTTTCTTGATGTAGTTGCGAACGTCGTTGACCTTGTCGGAATCCAGCTGCGAATCGCGCAGACGGCTAACCGCGTCGTACTCGTACAAACCCTGATGCGCCTTGGTGGTCGACTTGATATGCCAAGTGATCAGGCGTGCGCCAAAGGCCTCGGCCAATTGCTCGGCGAGCATGGTCTTGCCGGTGCCGGGCTCGCCCTTGACCAGCAGCGGGCGCTGCAAGGTGATGGAGGCGTTGACGGCAAGCTTGAGGTCGTCGGTGGCGACGTACGACTGGGTACCTTCGAACTTCATCGGGAAAATCCTCGGAACGGTAACGCGCGCTGGGGCAAACCGGGCGGTTCAGTAATTGGGTAGTGGTCGACTATACCGCGCCAGCTGGGCGGCTGTGAACGCAGGGGCGGTATTCAGTCATTGAATGGCTTATTTACCCCTTTCCGGCGTCGCGCCCTCGAGGCGCGCACTGAATGCCTGGATGAAGGCATTGCGCAGGAACGCCTGGAAGGCGTTGACGTCTTTGCGGTGCACGCTGCCGCTGAGTTTGACGCGGCTGGCGAACTGCTGCGCTCGACTAGACGACCACTGGCCCTAGGCATAGGCTGACTCTCTTTATTTCGAGCAAGGGAGGACGCCATGAGCCGCATTTACGCAGACAACGCCCAATCCATCGGCAATACGCCGCTGGTCGCCATCAACCGGCTGGGCCCCAAGGGCGTGACGATCCTGGCCAAGACCGAAGGCCGCAATCCGGGGTATTCGGTGAAGTGCCGGATTGGCGCCAGCATGATCTGGGATGCCGAGGAGCGCGGCGTTCTCAAGCCGGGAATGACCATCGTCGAGCCGACTTCCGGCAACACCGGCATTGGCCTGGCTTTCGTCGCTGCCGCGCGTGGCTACAAGCTGTTGCTGACCATGCCGGCGTCGATGAGCCTGGAGCGCCGCAAGGTGCTCAAGGCACTGGGCGCAGAGCTGGAGCTGACCGATCCGGCCAAGGGCATGAAGGGCGCGATGGAGAAGGCCAAGGAGTTCGCCGACTCGAACCCCGCGCAATATTTCATGCCGCAGCAGTTTGAAAATCCGGCCAACCCGGCGATCCATGAGAAAACCACCGGCCCGGAAATCTGGAACGACACCGACGGCGCGGTCGATGTACTGGTCACCGGCGTTGGCACTGGCGGCACCCTCACCGGCGTGTCGCGCTATATCAAGCAGACCAAGGGCAAGCCGATTCTCACGGTGGCAGTCGAGCCGATCGCCTCGCCGGTGATCAGCCAGACCATGGCCGGTGAGGAAGTCAAACCGAGTCCGCACAAGATCCAGGGGATTGGCGCCGGTTTCGTGCCGAAGAACCTCGACTTGAGCATGGTCGACCGCGTCGAGCAGGTCAGCGATGACGAAGCCAAGAACATGGCGCTGCGGCTGATGCAGGAGGAGGGGATTCTCTGCGGAATTTCCTGCGGTGCGGCGATGGCGGTCGCGGTGCGTCTGGCCGAGCGTCCGGAAATGCAGGGCAAGACCATCGTGGTGGTCCTCCCGGATTCGGGCGAGCGCTACCTGTCGAGCATGCTCTTCACCGACCTGTTCAGTGAGCAGGAGATGGTGCAGTAAGTCGACGTGGTTTCTCGCCCGTGAGCGTCAGGCTTTATGAGCCCGGGCTTCAAGGGTGGGTTACGCCGCTGTGCGGCTAACCCACTCTACGGACTACGGGGCTGACATAGATGTTTTTGTAGGAGCGGATTTATCCGCGATAGCCGGCGCCGCGGATCGCGAATGAATTCGCTCCTACCAGAGTGCTGAAACCAGCTTTTGTGGGTTATGCCGCTGTGCGGCTAATCCATCCTACGGACTATGCCGCCCCTGACTTACGACCTGCGCTGACTACACTCAAGACCTGTCACAGGCCCGGATCGGCCTGGCTGTCCAAGGTCATTTCCATGCTGCAGTCGGTTTCCCCCCGTAACGACCTACCCCCCGAACCCAGTGGCAGCGAGGCGCCGCCGCCGTCGGCCAAGGGTGTGCTGGCGCCGTTCGCCATCGCCGCGTTCCGCATCATCTGGATCGCCAACCTGTTCGCCAACCTCGGCACCTGGGCGCAGTCGGTGGCGGCCGCCTGGGTGGTCACCGCGGCGCACGCCAGCCCGCTGATGGTGGCGATGATCCAGGTCGCCTCGGCCTTGCCGCTGGTGTTGTTGTCGATCGTCTCCGGAGTGCTGGCGGACAACCACGACCGGCGCAAAATCATGCTGGTCGGCCTGGTGTTCGAGATGAGCGGGGCAATCTTCCTCACTACCATCGCCTTCCTCGGCTACCTCGACCCGGTGCTGCTGATTATTTCGATCCTGTGGATCACCATCGGCGGCTCGATCACCATTCCCGCATGGCAGGCGGCGGTGGGTGAGCAGGTGCCGGCGCCGCTGGTCGGCAACGCGGTGCTGCTCAACAGCGTCAATTACAACGTCGCCCGTGCGGTCGGCCCGGCGCTCGGCGGGCTGATGCTCAGCGCCATCGGCCCGGCCTGGGTGTTTTTGTTCAACACGCTTTGCTACCTGGCGCTGATCGGGGCGATCTGGCAGTGGCGGCGGCCGGTGCCGGAACACCAGCTGCCGCCGGAGCACCTCTTCGAAGGAGTGATCGCCGCGCTGCGTTTCACCCAGTACTCCAGCGTCACCCGCCTGGTGATGCTGCGTTCGGCGGCGTTCGGCCTCTCGGCCAGCGCAATCTGGGCGCTACTGCCACTGCTGGCGCACCGCAATCCGGACGGCAATGCTTCGGTGTATGGCTACATGCTCGGCGCGCTGGGCATCGGCGCGATCATCGGCAGCGCGCTGGTCAACAAGCTGCGTCAGCAGGTCGGCACCAGCCGGTTGATCAGCTTCGCCGGGGCTTTGCTGGCGTTGATGATGATGGTTACCGGCACCATCGACAGTCTGTGGGTACTGTTCGCCGCGCTGCTGATTTCCGGCAGTTGCTGGATTGCCGCGCTGGCGTCGTACAACTCGGCGGTGCAGATCCTCGTTCCGGACTGGGTCAAGGCGCGTGCCCTGGCGCTGTATCAGACCGCGCTGTACGGCGGGCTGGCGGTCGGCTCGTTCCTCTGGGGGCATCTGGCCGAGACCATGGGCGTGAAGGGCGCGTTGCTGGCCGCCGGCTGCCTGATGCTGGCCTCCGCCGTGCTGCTCTACAACTCCCGGCTGCCAGAGCTGGACGCCAGCGACATCGCCCACGCGCCGGCGACCCGCCCGGGCGAGCCGACCTTCGTGTTCAACCCGGAGCGCGGTGCTGTGCTGGTGACCATCGAGTACCGCATCCCGACCGAGCGTACCCGCGAGTTCGTCAAGGCGGTGCAGGCGCTGCGCCGTTTGCGCCTGCGCAACGGTGCCGAGCGCTGGGCGCTGTACCGCGACGTCAGCAATCAGGAGCTTTGGCAGGAGATATTGGTGGTCGACAACTGGCTGCAGCACCTGCGCATGCTCGATCGGCTGACCATCGCCGACAAGACCATCCTCGACAACGTCACCTGCCTGCACCAAGGCGATGCGCCGCCGCGGGTACGCCATGGGGTGAGTTACGAGTCCGGCGATTACGAGGCACCGTCGGCCTGAGGGGCAGCGCTGCCCTGGTGGGAGAGGGCCGAAACGTCGGGCCTGCCAGCATGGTCGTCAGGCGGCGGGAATTCGGCATCGCCGCCCCCGGATTTCATCCGGGCTACCCCTGCACTCCCCGGATGAAATCCGGGGAGTGCAGCCCCAGCTTCACGGCGACGTTTCAGCCTGCAGCGCCGGGCGTGCGGGCTTGAGTACCAGCCACAGCGCCAGAGCGATCAGCAGGCCGCCGTAGAGGTGCGCCCAGGACAGCGTTTCGTCGAGCAGCAGCACGCCCCAGAACACCCCAAATAGCGGGATCAGAAAGGTCACCGACAGGGTCTTCAGCGGGCCGACGTCGGCGATCAGACGGAAATACAGGATGTAAGCGAATGCCGTGCAGATGAAACCCAGGCCGGCCAGCGCCAGCCAGACCTGCGGCAGCGCCAGCGGCGCGAGGGGCATGTCTGCGCTGGTGAAGAGGAAGACCGGCAGCAGGCAGAGCGTGGCACCCAGCTGGCTGCCGAAAGCAACCAAGCGGCTGTCCAGACCGCCACGTTCGCTGATCCAGCGCTTGGTCATGAAGCTGGAAAAACCGTAACAGGTGGTCGCCGTCAGGCAGGCGGCGGCGCCCCACAGCAGGTTGAGGTCGAACGCTACCGGACCGGTGCGCGTCAGCAGAGCCACGCCGGCCAGACCGACTAACACGCCGATGGCCTTGGCCATCGTGAAGGCCTCGCTGAAGAACAGCGCGCCGACCAGCACGCCCATCAATGGCGTGGTGGCATTGAAAATCGCCGAATAGCCGGCCGGCAGCACTAGCGCGGCGAGGCTGTACATGGCGGTCGGAATGCCCGAGCTGATCACGCCGATCATCAGCGTCTTACCCAGCTTGCCATTGAAGTCCCAGGTGCAGCGCAGCACGGCGAGCAAGGCCAGCAGGCCGATGACCGACAGCAACACGCGCAGGAAAGCAGTCGGCATGGCGCCGATCTGCGGCACCAAGAGGCGCATGAAGAGAAAGCTGGCGCCCCAGATGGCGGCGAGACTGATCAGGCGCAGCAGGTCGGCAGGCTTCATGATGGGCGTCCATGGACTGGAGCCCGGAAGATTACCCCGCTGGTGGCATCAGGCAATCCACAACTGGCTTTCAAATTAGCGGCACAGTGGTTATCGGCCCAGTTTTTATCAACAGTCGTGCCGCGTGGAGGCTGGTGTGCTTTCCCTGCGCAAGAGCAATGACTAAGCTCGCGGTTCAGATAGAAAGACAGAGGGTTGCGTATGCCCCAGCACTGGCCGGCCGCCGACATCGCTCGATTGATCCTCGATGGCTTTGACGATTACCGCGAGTATTTCCGTCAGATCACCGACGGCGCGCGGTCGCGGTTCGAGCAGGCGCAATGGGCGCAAACCCAACAGGCGGCAGCGGCGCGCATCGCCCTGTACGAAGAGAAAGTCAGCGCTACCAATGCGCGACTGCAGGCTACGGTCGGCCAGGAGATCCTCCTCGACGTGCAGCTCTGGCCGCTGGTGAAAAGTGCCTATATCAATCTGATCGACCTGCGCTTCGACGATGAGTTGGCCGAGACCTGGTACAACTCGATTTTCTGCAGCTTGTTCAGCCACGATCTGATCAGCGACGGCTGCATGTTCATCCATACCACCCGGCCGTCGCTGCGCAGCCATGAGCGGGCGGCGCAAACCCGCAGCTATCTGCCGCGGGCCGATCTTGCTGGCATGCTCGAGCAGATTTTCAGCGACTACGGTTTCAGTGCGCCATACGAGGATCTGCCACGTGACCTGCAGCGCCTGGAAGCGCAACTGCGCGCCAGTTTGCCGGACTGGGTGTGCAAGGACCCGGAGCTGTGCATCGAGCTGTTTTCCTCGGTGCTGTACCGCAACAAGGGCGCGTATCTGGTCGGGCGCATCTATACCCGCGACGAGCAGTGGCCGCTGGTGATTCCGCTGCTGCACCGCGAAGGCCATGGCATCCAGATCGATGCGCTGATCACCGATGAAGCGGAGGTGTCGATCATCTTCTCCTTCACCCGCTCGTATTTCATGGTCGACGTGCCGGTGCCGGCGGAGTTCATCGGCTTCCTGAAACGCATTCTGCCGGGCAAGCACATCGCCGAGCTGTACACCTCAATCGGCTTCTACAAGCACGGCAAGTCGGAGTTCTACCGCGCGCTGATCAACCACCTGGCGAATACCGACGACCGCTTCGTCATGGCCCCGGGTGTGCGCGGGATGGTCATGAGCGTGTTTACCCTGCCGGGCTTCAACACCGTGTTCAAGATCATCAAGGACCGCTTTGCGCACGCCAAGAACGTCGATCGCAATACCGTGTTCGAGAAGTACCGTCTGGTGAAGAGCGTCGACCGGGTGGGGCGCATGGCCGACACCCAGGAGTTCGCCGACTTCCGTTTCCCCAAGGCCAAGTTCGACCCCGATTGCCTGGCCGAGCTGCTGGAAGTGGCGCGCTCTACTGTGGAAATCGAGAACGGCGATACCGTGCTGATCCGCCACTGCTGGACCGAGCGGCGCATGACCCCGCTGAACATCTACCTGGAGCACGCCAACGAGGCGCAGATGCATGAGGCGCTGGAGGACTACGGTCTGGCGATCAAGCAGCTGGCCGCGGCGAACATCTTCCCCGGCGACATGCTGCTGAAGAACTTCGGCGTCACCCGGCACGGCCGGGTGGTGTTCTACGACTACGACGAGATCAGTTATCTCACCGAAGTGAACTTCCGGCGCATCCCGCCGCCGCGCTATCCGGAGGACGAAATGGCCTCCGAGCCGTGGTATTCGATCGCCCCAAACGATGTATTCCCCGAGGAATTCCCGCCGTTCCTGTTCGTCGATCTGGCCCAGCGCCGGCTGTTTAACCAACTGCATGGCGACCTGTACGACGCCGACTACTGGAAGGGCCTGCAGGACGCCATCCGCGAAGGCAAAGTGATCGATGTGTTCCCCTACCGGCGCAAGAGCGAGCGGGGAACGGTCGCGTAGGGCCGACGGCTCTCGGTCTGGGCGCCAAACCGTAGGGCGGGTGCAACCCGCATGCTGCACAGCGGCGGGTTGTATCCGCCCTACGGGCTGACAGAACCGTTCAGCGGAGCGCCCGGTGTGAGTGCGGTGAACTGGGCCGTACTTGACCTAGGTCAAGTACGGCACTCCGTCGCCGGCCTAGTCTGAATCCATCAGGAGCGACTAAGCTCCTGCTTAGGGCGGTCCGAGAAGCAAGGGCCGCCCGACCACCATTCCAGGAGGGGCATTATGAAAAGTCGGCTGAACGCGTGGTTGTGGCAAGTTGGCGTCGCGCTGGGTCTGATCGATGCGCCGCGCCTACAACCGATACCGGTTCGAAGCGAAGAACAACGTCGTCTGGCTGAGCAACGTCAGCGTCGTTGAAGCGCGAGCCTAAAGCTCGCCAGCGATTTCGCTTCCATCCAGGCACTGCACTAGCAGTGCCTGCCTCCCACGGTGCTGATTGCCTATCTGCGCCGTTTGCTTGTATCTACTTTCGCTAGTGGTTCGACCCTGGCGCACCGTTGGTCGCCAGGCCTGTCTCGCCTCTCAAGATTTCCCCATCGCGACGGATTACCTCAGTAGAGCCGACGACGTAGCCAGTGGCTGCGACAGTTCCAGTCGGTCGCTGTCAGAAAATAATGTGTTGGGCGGGGCAAGGCCGGAACGTCAAATACGCCTGGGGAGGGGTATGACGCTTCGGCCTTTTTTTGCGGACAATTTTCCCACCCTTCGTTGGCTCTCGGTTTGAATCCAGGCGCCAACGCGCTAAGCCATATGCACGACGGCTCTGTCCACATGATTGATGGTGGCGAGGATCTGCTTGGGCGTGGCCAGTGCGGGCGCCATGGTCCAGCGCTCATAGGCGTCGTTGCCGATGCGCAGCATGCCGGAGTGGCTGGCCTTGTTGCCGTCGACCAGCGGGTCGGGGTCGTAGAAGCCGAGGCTGTAGCGCAGCTCCTCGATGTCGGCGGGCGCGCCGGTCAAGAACAACCAGCCCGGCTCGATATGGTGCAGCGCGACGTATTCCTTCAGGCTCTGCGGCGTGTCCAACTCGGGCTGCAGGGTGATCGAGTACATGAAGACGTCGCGCCCCAGGCGTTCGCCCAACAGTTGCTGCACCAGCCGCAGGTTGGCCGTCGCGGTCGGGCAAATCCCGCTGCACGAGGCGTACATCATGTTGATGGCGACCACCTTGTCGCGCACCAGGTCGTCGTAGAAGCGCACCGCCCGGCCTTCGTGGGTATAGAGCGGCGTGTTCGGCAGGCGACCGCCAGCGGCGGCGCTGCGAAGGCGTTGCGGTGCTTCGCCGGCCTCGTGCCAGGCGGCCCAGCCGAGTGCGGCGGCGCCGAGGGCGCCGATGCCGGCCAATAGATTTCTGCGAGTGTTCATCTGCATTCCTCCAGGTTCATGAGCGTCGTTGTCGCGCAGCGTTCAGTCGCCCACGTCCTCGCCCACGTCTTCCTCGCCCTCGCCGACGATGTCCCAGCGCACCATCATCGCGTGGTCCTCGTGGATCACGTTGTGACAGTGCATGACGTACTTGCCTTTGAAGTCGCGGAAGCGAAAGAACACCCGCATGCTCATGGTTTTCTCCAGCACGAAAACGTCCTTGCGGCCGCGCTCGTGCAGCGGCACCGGCACCTCGATCTCATCGACGGTCTTGCTGAGCATGCGGCCTTCCTCGAAGTGGCTGTGGATGGGGTGAGTCCAGCCGCCGCCGTCATCCACAAACTCCCAGACCTCGGCGCTGCCTTGCTTGATCTTGGCCCGCGGGTTGTTCACGTCGGCCAGCTGCTGGTTGACCACCCACAGGCCGTTCTTGCGATCGAACTCCCAGCGCCGCACCGGCAATGCCGCGATGTCGGTGGGCAGCTCCGGCAAGTCCCGCAGCTTGGCCGGCACCTCGCTCATGTCCGGCTCTGGCGGCTCGCGATCGACGATGAACTTGAGCACGCGGGTGCCCGGCGCCTTGACGTCCTTGGGGCCACGGGTGCTGAGCTGGCGGATCCGGTTGACCAGGTACAGCTCGGCGCCGATCTGGTACTTGGAAAAGTCCACCACTATGTCGCCGCGCTCGGCCACGCCGAGCCGCACCTTGGTCTGGCCGCGCAGCGTTTCTGGCAACAGGTTGCCGTCGTTGGCGATGTAGTCGAAGCGCTGCACGACGTTGCTCGAGTTGACCAGATAGAATTCGTACATGCGGCTGGTGCCGCTGTTGAGCAGGCGCAGGCGGTACTTGCGGCGATCCACAGGCAATACCGGCTCGACCTTGCCGTTGACCACCACCTTGTCGCCCAGTACGCCCTCGGCATGCAGCTGGTCGAAGAACAGCTGGCCGTCCGGCAGCGGGGTGAAGCGCCGGTCGCCAAAGGCCAGCGGGTAGTCGTAGGGATGGCTCGGCAGGTGCAGTGCGCCCGGGTTCGGATCGCGCTCGTCGCCCGAGTCGAGCTCGTCGAACAGCAGGTAAAAGCCGACCAGGCCGCGGTAGACGTTCGGCGCGGTGAAATCCAGGGTGTGGTCATGGAAGAACAGCGTGCCCAGGGCCTCGTTCGGATCGCCGAGGGGCGTTTTCTGCTCGTCGTAGCCGGCATAGATGTTGGGGTAGAAGTGGTCCTTGAATCCCCCGGGCGCAGTCAGGGTCGGCCCGGCATGAGTCGGGCTGTAGAAGTCGCCGGGGAAACCGTCGCTCTCCGACGGCGTATGCAGATTGTGCAGGTGGGTGGAGATTTCCGGGCTGCCGAAGCCGACGTGGGTCTCCGGCAGTTTGTTGTGGATGCGGCAGAGGATCGGCCGGCCATAGCGCGCGAAGATGGTGGCGGGCACGGTCGTGTCTGGTGTGGCTGGCACGGTCGTGTCTGGCGTGGCTCTGCGATAAGCCCAGACGGTCTGCAAGGGCAGGTCCGGATGGGTCACCCAGGCGCGATTCTCCACGGCCTCCAATTCATAGAGTTGCGGCGCGCCGAACCTTGCGGTGAGCTCGGCATAACGCTGGTGCGGGTCTCGCCCGGCTTCGCCACCGGCGATATTCGCCGCCAGCGTGGGGCTCGGGCTCAGGGTGCTGACGCCTTCGATCGGCACGATCTGCCTGGGCAGTTCCTCCCGCCAGGGCCTGGTGGCCGGGCTGGGGGGGAAGATCGGCTGGGGCGTGGTGACCCACTCCACGGCAGCACTGTTACGTGCTCTGAGGAGCAGCGGCGCCGCCATGGCCGCGGCGGACAATTTGAGAAATGAGCGTCTGGCTTCGCCCTCGGCTGAATCCTTAAAACGCTTCGACCTAGCTTTCCAAACCTTGCTTTTCATGGGGCATACCTACCCCCCGGTTGCCAATTGGGCGCTCCCACCTCTCATGAATGCTTGGTCCATGGAGGTTGTTCTCCCCAGCGCTAGCTTGACGCTGACAGTCCGCGGCGCGTTCTTCGTTGCCGCGCAAAACGTCATTGACGGTAAGACTAAAGTCCAGGGTCTGAGGGGCGTAAAGTCCAGGGCGACAGAAACTCGGCGCTTTCGTCGGATTTAATCTCGCACCGATCCCGCGCCGCCTTGAGTCATCAAGTGGATGGGTTAGGAGCAACGCGGCGTAACCCACCAGCGGTGTCAGCAACAGACACCGCCCACAACGGTGCCGCCAAGCAGCGCCGCGTGCGGTTCGGATGGTGGGTTACGCCTACGGCTAAGCCACCCTACGCCGTATGCACGACGGTTCTGTCCACATGATTGATGGTGGCGAGGATTTGCTCTGGCTCCGCCAGCGCGGGCGCCATGGTCCAGCGCTGGTAGGCATCGTTGCCGATGCGCACCATGCCAGAGTGGTTGGCCTTGTTGGCGTCGATCAATGGATTGACATCGTAGAAGCCGAGACTGACGCGCAGCTCTTCAATATCGGCCGGCGCGCCGGTCAGGAACAGCCAGCCCGGCCCGATGCGGTGCCGCTCAACGAACTCTTTGAGGATTGCCGGTGTATCCAACTCCGGCTGCAAGGTGATCGAGTACATGAAGACGTCGAGACCTGCTCGGGCGCCAAGCATTGTCTGGACGAGCCGCAAGTTCGCCGTCGCGGTCGGGCAGTTCCCTGTGCATGAGGCGTACATCATGTTGATGGCGACCACTTTGCCGCGGATCAGGTCGTCATAGAATCTGACTGCCTTGCCTTCGTGGGTGATGAGCGGCGTGTTCGGGAAGTAGCGGCCGCCTGCTGTGCCACTGCGCGCACGCTGTGGCTCGGTGCCGCTTTGCCAGGTCAGCACACCGAGCGCGGTGATGCCTATGCCGGTCAATAGATTTCTGCGAGTGTTCATGTAATCCCTCCACCCTGCGAAACACGTTGTCGCGTGACTCAGACGATGTCCCATCTGAGCATCATCGCGTGGTCCTCGTGGATCAGGTTGTGACAGTGCATGACGTACTTGCCTTTGAAGTCGCGGAAGCGCAGGAACACCCGCAGGGTCGTGAATTCTTCGAGTACGTAAACGTCCTTGCGGCCTAGCTCGTGCGCGAGCAGAGGCTTATTCACGCCCTTCTGGATCTTGCCGATGATCTGTCCTTCTTCGAAGTGGATATGAATAGGGTGAGTCCAGCCATCTTCAGGGTTCACCAACTCCCATATCTCGGCGCGGCCTTGGGTAATCAAGGCTCGCGGACGCTTCACGTTGACCAGCTGGCCGTTGATCGTCCACATGCCACCCGAACGGTCGAATATCCAGCGGCGCACCGGTGCGCCGGCGATCTCCGCTGCAGTGATGGGCGGCAGCGGCCGCAGGGTACTCGGCACCTCGCTCAGGTCCTGCTGCGGTGGTTCACGATCGATGATGAACTTGAGTACGCGGGTGCCCGGCTCCTTGATGTCCTTGCCTTCCCGGGTATCTAGCTGGCGCATCTTGTTGACGAAATAGAGCACCGTACCGATCGGGTACTTGTAGAAGTCCACGACGATGTCGGAGCGGTTGGCCATGCCGAGCATCACCCGCGTCTGATTGAGCAGCGGGGCCGGTAGCAGGTTACCGTCGTTGGCGATGAGCGTGAACTTCTCGACTTTACCGCTCGAGGTCACCAGGGAGAGAGCATAAAAGCGGCTCGGCCCGCTGTTCAGCAAACGCAGGCGATATTTACGCCGCGCGACCTTGAGCACTGGCTCGATGTACCCGTTGACCAGCACCTTGTCGCCCAACACGCCCTCGGGATTGATCTGGTCGTAGAACAGCATGTCGTTCGCATCGAAACGCCGATCGGCGAAGGCCAGCGGGTAGTCGTACGGATGGCTCGGCAGGTTCAGCGCGCTCGGACTCGGATCAAGTTCGTCACCCGAGTCGACGTCGTCGAATAGCAGGTAACTTCCAAACAAGCCGCGCACTACATTCGGAGCGGTGAAGTCCAAGGTGTGGTCATGGTAGAACAGCGTGCCCATGGCCTCGTTCGGGTCGCCGATGTGGTCTTGCAGCTGGTCGTAGCCGGCATAGATGTTCGGGTAGAAGTGGTCCTTGAATTCCCCAGGCGCGGCCAAGGTCGGGCCGGCCTTGTTCGCACTGTAGTAGTCCCCTGGGAAACCGTCGCTCTCCGACCCCGTGTGGGCATTGTGCAAGTGGGTGGAGATTTCCGGGGTGCCGAAACCGACGTGATCCTGCGGCAGCTGGTTGCGGAAGCGGACGATGATCGGTTTGCCATAGTGCGCGAAGATCGTTGGGCCAGGGCTGACGGCACCCGGCGTAGTGCCTTCGTAGCCCCAGATGGGTTGCGGCGGATAGGCTGGGTGAAACACCCAATCGAGACGCTCCTTGGCCCTCAGCTCGTAGAGCAGCGGCGCGCCGAGCACTCCGATCAGCTCGTTGAAACGTTGGTGGGGTGCGCGTCCTGCTTCACCAGCGGCGGTATTTGCCGCCTCGGTGGGGCTCGGGTTCAGGGCAGGAACTGCCTGGAGTGGAGTAATCGCATTAGGTAGCGTCACCAGCCAGGGCGTGGTTGGCGGGCTGGGCGGGTACACCGGTGTAACCGCAGCGACAGCAGTACGCCCGTTCAGAAAGACCGGCGTCAGTAGCGCGGCGGCGCCAAGCTTGAGGAATGTGCGTCGCCCCTCGATAGCGGCCGGGTCTTGTGGGTTTGGCAGCTGACCTTGCCCATGTTTCAGTTTTGTAGTTTTCATGGCGATACTCCCTGCAGATAGCGTGCTCGTCGCTGGCTCAACGTCGCGTCTGGCTGGGCGATGAACGGCCAGCGGCGGTTTCACGCCGGGCATTCGGCTGGCGGGCTGACGGTCACGGCCGAATTCTTCTCAGGCTCGCTTTCGTGCCGCAGGCGGCCATGCATTGACGAGAGTGGCCAGGTGGTCGCTGTGAGGGTGCGTGAAGGGAGTGTGGAAAAAGCCGGTAGGTCGATGCTCTTAACTGCGGGCGACTTGCTCTCTGCCCAGGAATGATCTCTGCCGTGGTGATGGCCCTGGATACGGCGCAGCACCCTCTCCTGTGCATCACAACGCTTGCAAACAAGCGTCCGAATCCTCAGTGGCTGGAAGATTGTTGCTGAAAGTGTCAAATATTAGTCTAGATCGGAATTGTTCTTAAATGCAGGGCAAGTGGCTGTTTTAGAAGGGTTTGGATAGATTTTTGCGGCGCATTGATATCAATTGGTGCTTCGCTGCTGGCATATGGTTTTCGCTGTCGGGGAGTTCACCCCCATCTATCTCGGTGCGCGGCGCATCGAGTGGGTTTTTCGGTAGGTGTGGCTTACACCTTCACTATCTCCGGCCACTGCGAAGCCCGATCCATGTGCTCGCGCAATCCGCTCCATTGCATCGTTCCGCCCTACATCATCGAGCATCTCGCCCAGTCGGCAGACCCCGCTGTGCGCTGCTGGGCAGTCGCCAATCTGGCCGCCAGCCAGGCCCTGCGTGCGGTGCGCTCGACGACTCAAGCCATGCCGGGGTTGATGGTGCGGCCGCAAGGCTTCGATGACTAATACCGGCTCCTTCAGCCGAGCTCAAAAGGCCCACCCTTGATCAGCGCGCGCTGATAGGCCGGACGGTCGTGGATGCGCTGGAGGAACCCGGTCAGCTGTGGGTAACGGTTGTCCAGGCCGCCCCGGGCCTGTGCCGCTTCCAGCGGAAAACTCATCTGGATATCGGCGGCGCTGAATGCATGGCCGGCAAACCAACCGCTGCTGGCCAGTGCGCCCTTCAGATAGGTGAGGTGTTGGTTGATCTGCGGCTGGATGAAACTGCTCTTCGCCTTGCTGGCGATGGCCTTGGCGATCGGCCGGATGAAGAACGGCATGGGCCCGCGTTCGATCCGGTCGAACACCAGCTTGAGCAACAGCGGCGGCATCGCCGAGCCCTCGGCATAGTGCAGCCAGTAGCGGTACAGCAGGCGCTCACCGGCGTCGGCCGGCTGCAGACGGCCATTGCCGTAGCGCTCCACCAGGTACTCGATGATCGCTCCCGATTCCGCCAGTACCAGTTCGCCATCGCTGAGCACCGGCGATTTGCCCAGCGGATGCACGGCGCGCAGCTCCGGTGGGGCGAGCATGGTCTTTGGATCACGCTGGTAATACTGAATCTGGTAGGGCAGCTCCAGTTCTTCCAACAGCCAGAGCACGCGCTGCGAGCGGGAGTTGTTGAGGTGGTGGACAGTGATCATCGCGGCTCCTGGTCAGGGGTTTCGAGCAGTTGCTTCATCGCATCCAGATCGCGCATGACCCAGTCCGCATCGGCGGCGAAACTGGCATCGTCCATGTCCGGCTGGCGGAACAAAGTAAAGACCACGTCGCAGCCATCACCGTTGGCGAGCACCCGCAGCGGCACATAGATTTCAATGCCCGGCGCCGGATAGACGTAGTGATCGAGCACGCCGAAGGCGTTGGCTTCGCTGAAACGGATGCGTACCCGGCCATTGGCGGTGTCGGCGAACCACTCACCGTCGATGGATTGCAGGCCATCGCCCAGCCCCGACGCCCAGAGCGGGAAGTTCGCCGGTTGCGCAAGGAAGCGGTAGACCGTGTCCAGCTCGCGCTGGATATGCACGCTGAGGGTTTGCGATGGCAGTGGCTGGCTCATGCGGGTGCTCGTCGGGTCGGGGGAAGAGGGCTTGTGGCACACTGACGGGTCAGGAGAAGTCGTATGTCACGCCCCCAATGCCCACGCTGTAACCGCCCGCTCAACCATTGCCTGTGCGCGTTGATTACGCAAGTCGACAGTCGTACGCGGCTATTGATCCTGCAGCATCCGAGCGAGGCCAATCATGCGCTGAACACCGCGCGGCTGGCGGCCCTGGGGTTGCCCAACGCGCAGCTGCTGGTCGGCGAAGTGTTCGAGGATCTGCCGGCGCTCCTAGCGCAGCCTGGCTATCGGCCGTGCCTGTTGTTCCCCGGTGAACGGGCCGTGGCACTCACCGAGTGGGTTGCCGCCGAGGTCGAACCGTTGCTGTTGGTGGTTCCTGACGGCACGTGGCGCAAGGCGCGCAAGTTGCTGCACTGCAATCCACTATTGGCCGAGCTGCCGCGGGCGAGCCTGCCGGAAGGCTTGAGTTCACGCTATCGCCTGCGCAAGGCGCCCATGGCGGGCGCCTTGTCGACGCTGGAGGCGATCGTCGCGGCGCTGCAGATTATCGAGGCACCACGGGATTTCTCGCAGTTGCTGCGACCGTTCGAGGCGTTGATCGACGGGCAGATCTCGGCAATGGGCGAGGAGACGTTTCGGCGTAATCATGCGGATCAGTAGGCTGGCGAAGAGACGACCGGGTCAGTAGGACAGACATTTTTTGGGTATCGCTGCGCCCAACCCAACCTACGCAAGACCCGTAGGTTGGGGCGGGCAGTCCGAGCGCAGCGATACCCATCGGCCGATTTCGGGACGACATCGACATCAACGCTCGCGCATCGCTTCCGAGCGGGCTTTGAGAATTGGTTTGAGCAGATAGTCCAGCACGCTTTTCTCGCCGGTGATGATGCCGACGTTGGCGACCATGCCGGGGATGATCAGCAACGGATGCTCGTCGGTACCCAGGTGGCTTTTGTCCGTGCGCACCTGGATCAAATAGAAGCTGTTGCCCTTGTCGTCGGTGACGGTGTCGGCGCCGATCAGTTCGAGGCGGGCCTTGAGGCCGCCGTAGATGGTGTAGTCATAGGCGGTGAACTTCACGGTGGCGCTCTGTCCCGGGTGCAAAAACGCCACGTCTTGCGGACGGACCCGCGCTTCGATCAGCAGACTGTCCTCCAGCGGAACGATTTCCAGCATGTCGCTGCCGGGCTGCACCACGCCGCCAATCGTATTGACCTTCAGCTGCTTGACGATGCCCTTGACCGGCGACACCACCGTGCTGCGGCTGACCCGGTCCTGAATGGCGACGCCAGTGGAGGTGATCTTCTTCAGTTCGGTGCGCATTTCGTTGAGTTCTTTGGAGGCGTCCGAGCGAAAGCCCAGTTCGGACTCCTCGATGCGGCTCTTGATCTCGTTGATCGCTGCTTCGGCTCGGGGAATCGCCAGCGTCGTGGCGTCCAGCGAGCCGCGTACCTCCACGGCGCTGCGCCGCAGGCGGAGGATTTCTACCTCGGAAATGGCCCCGGTGCCGACTAGCGGGCTGGACATGTTCAGCTCCTGCTGGAGGAGGCCGAGGCTCGAGCGATATTGCTGCTGTTTGGAGCGGAATTCGGCGAGTTCCTGGTTTTTTTGCCGCAGTTGTTCACTGAGGGTGCGCTGTTCGCTGCTCAGGCGTTTCTGGCGAGAGGTGTAGAGCGCCAGCTCGTCTTCGGCGAGCTGCGGTGCGCTGCGGGTGATTTCCTCGGACAGTGCCATGGGCCGGCCTTCGGCTTCGGCGGCCAGACGTTCGACGCGGGCGACCAGCGCCAGGCGATCGGCCTCGCTTTCACCTTTGTTGGATTGGTAGCGGGTGTCGTCCAGGCGCAGCAGCTTGTCGCCTTTTTCCACGACCTGGCCTTCGCGCACGAAGATGTCGGTGACGATGCCGCCTTCCAGGTTCTGAATCACCTGTACCTTGCTCGACGGAATGGCTTTGCCTTCGCCGCTGGTGATTTCCTCGAGCACCGCGAACTTGGCCCAGACCAGCGCCACCAGCAGCAGCGCGGCGGCGGCCCACACGGTGATCCGCGCCAGCCACGGCGAATCCTCGAGGATCGCGCTTTCGACTTCCGGCATGAATTCGGTGTCCTGCCGGCGCTGGCGAATGCTGCCGAAGTAACCGCCAATGGCTTCGATCATCCTTCGCTCCTAAACGGCGGTCGGGCCGACATGGCCTTTGCGCAGCGCTTCCATCACCGCCAGCTTCGGTCCGTCGGCCACCAGATGGGTGTTGTCGAGCACCAGCAGGCGATCGACCAGGCCGAGCATCGACGAGCGATGGGTGATCAGCAGCACCGTTTTGCCCTGCACCCAGCTGTGCAGGCGGGTGCGGAGGATTTCTTCGCTGCTGTTGTCCATCGCGCTGGTGGGTTCGTCGAGTAGCAGAATCGGCGGGTCGAGCAGCAGCGCACGGGCCAGCAATACCGCCTGGCGCTGGCCGCCGGACAGCAGTTGGCCACGCTCGCCGACCGGGCGTTCGAAGCCTTGCGGGTGCTGCCGGGCGAGTTCGCTGACGCCGGTGATTTCGGCGACTTCGAGCATGCGCGCATCGCTGACGTAGCGGGCGCCGAGGGTCAAGTTGTCGCGCAAGCTGCCGGATAGCAGGGGCATGTCGTGGGTGACATAGCCGATCTGCTGGCGCAGATCGGCCACATCGATCTGCCGCAGATCCAGGCCGTCGAGCAGCACTTGGCCTTCATCCGGGCTGTAGAAACCCATCAGCAAGCGCCCCAGGGTGCTTTTGCCGGAGCCGCTGCGGCCGATGATGCCGATCCGCTCACCGGCGCGAACGTGCAGGTTTATATTGGCCAGCGCCGGGCTGTCCTGACCCGGATAGCGGAAAGTCGCCTGACTGATGGCCAAGTCGCCATGCAACACGGTGCGTTCCAGTGGCCGCTGTTTGGCCTGGCGTTCTTGCGGCAGGGCCATCAGCGCATCGGTGCTGCGCATGGTCAGCTGCGCCTGCTGGTAGCGGGTGATCAGTCCGGCGATCTGGCCGAGCGGGGCGAGCACCCGGCTGCCGAGCATGTAGGTGGCGACCAGGGCGCCGACGCTGAGGTTGCCGGCGATGATGCTGTAGACGCCGGCGACGATGGTCGCCATGCCTGCCAGCTGCTGAATGAACAGCGTGCCGTTGGTGGCCAGCGCGGAGAGAAAGCGCGCATGGGTGTCCAGGCGGGTGAGCGCGCCGTGGGTGGCTTCCCACTGATGCTGACGCTCGCTTTCGGCGCCGCAGGCTTTCAGGGTTTCCAGGCCGCCGAGGGTTTCGATCAACAGCGCCTGACGTTCACCGCCGAGCGCCAGGCTTTTCTCCACTGTGTCGCGCAGGCGGGTCTGGATGATCGCCGCGAACAGAATGGTCAGCGGAAAGGCCAGCAGCGGGATCACCACCAACCAGCCACCCAGCAGGCCGATGACCAGCAGCATCAGCAGGGCGAAGGGCAGGTCGATGATGCTGGTCAGGGTCACGGCGGTGAGGAATTCGCGCAGGCCCTGAAAGTCATGGATGCTCTGCGCGAAGCCGCCGACGCTGGCCGGCCGTGCTTTCAGGGCCATGCCGGTGATCCGCTCGAACAGTGTGGCGGACAGCACCACGTCGGTCTTCTTGCCGGCCACATCCAGCAGATGGGCGCGCAATACCCGCAGCAACAGCTCGAACAGGGTGCCGAGCAACAGGCCGATGGCCAACACCCAGAGCGTCGCAGTGGCCTGGTTGGGTACCACGCGGTCGTAGGTCTGCATGACGAACAACGGCACCATCAGGCCGAGCAGGTTGATCAGCAGGCTGGCCAGGATGGAGTCGGCATACAGCCAGCGCGATAGCTTCAAGGTGTCGCGGAACCAGGCCTCGACCCTCGGCAGTAGCGGGTTGCGCAGGTCTTCCAGCTCATGCCGCGGGCGGGCGAACAGCGCTTGGCCGCTGTATTCGGCGGCCAGTTGTTCGCGGCTTACCCACTGCTCGCCGCCGTCGGCTTCGCAGGGCAGGATCAACGCGCGGTCCTGGTCCGCCCACTGGCGCAGCACGGCGCTGCGGCCATTCTTGAGGAGCAGCAGCACCGGCAGATTGAGTGGAGAAATCGCCTGCAACTCGCGGCGCAGCATGCGTCCCTGCAAGCCGGCACGCGCCGCGGCGCGCGGCAGCAGGTCGGCGCTGAGGCGTTGTTTGGGGAGCGGCAGGCCGGCGCTCAGGCTGCTGCGGCTGACCACGCAACCGTGCAGCTTGCAGAGAATCAGCAAGCCATCGAGCAACGGGTCGTCGTGGCTCAGCCGCGGGTCATTCGAACTGGCCAATTCCATGGTCGTCACGTTTGACTACTCCTAGGTCCCCCGACTCGCCGTTCCCGACGAGTTTTGGCCGGGCGATGAAGCGCGCCCAGCCCCTGCAGGCGGGCCTACTTCAGGTCTGGTAGATGGGCTTCGCTCTTGACGGCCGACAGTGCGGTGGCTTCGGCCGGCAGCACGGTGCCTTGCTTGCGCAGCAGTTCGCCGGTGGCCGCGAGGAGCCGGTACATGGAGAACTCTTCGGTGTAGCGCACTTCGACGTAGCGACGATTGGCGGTGAACAATTCGTTCTCGCTGTCCAGCACGTCGAGCAGGGTGCGTTGGCCGAGGCCGAATTGCTGTTGATACGCCTCGCGTACACGGGCGGTGTAGTCGGCGTACTCCCGGGCCGTGGGGGTTTGCTGGCGGGCGTTTTCCATGGCATTCCAGGCCAGCATGACGTTCTCGTTGAGCTGGCGCAGAGCGTTGTTGCGGATGTCC
Organism: Pseudomonas sp. LS44; assembly: GCF_024730785.1. Lineage (NCBI taxonomy): Bacteria > Pseudomonadati > Pseudomonadota > Gammaproteobacteria > Pseudomonadales > Pseudomonadaceae > Pseudomonas > Pseudomonas sp. LS44. The sequence goes on along the minus strand of NZ_CP102830.1, from coordinate 2,883,822 downwards.
ATCGCCTGGTTGATCTGGTACGAGGAGGATTGCAGCCGGGCTTTGTCGCGCATGCCGTTGAACAGGTTGTAATTCATCACCAGGCCGGCGCGCCAGCCGGTGTCGTGGCCTTCGTCGCCGGCGACGCTGTCGTCGGCATGGGTCGCCAGTTCGGCATCGAAACGCGGGTAGAACGGCGACTTGGCCACTTCATATTGCTTCTCCGCGGCGTTCACATCGGCTTGCGCGGATTTCAGCAGCGGGTTGTTGTCCATCATCATCTGCCGGGCCGCCAGCTGGTTCTCCGGTATTTCGCCCTTCACTGTGGTGGGGGCGACCAGCTCGTCGGGCATGCGGCCGACGGCGCTGTAGAAGTTGGCTTCCGCGTCGGCCAGGTTGACCTGTTCGGTGTACAGATTGTTTTTCGCCAGGGCCAGGCGCGCTTCGGACTGATCCAGGTCCGCCGTGCTGCCGACACCGCGATCCTTGCGCAGGCCGATCTGGTCGCCGATGCGGGTATGGGTCTGCAGATTGTTTTTCGCCAGCGTCACCATCTCGCGGCGCTTGAGCACTTCCAGATAAACCTCGACTGTCCGCAGAGCCAGGCTTTCCGCAGTGCCTTGCAGGTAATAAGCCCGCGAATTGCTCACTGCCTTGGTCCGCGCCACTTCGTTGGGCGTGTTGAAACCATCGAAGAGCATCTGCCGCAGGCGCAGCTCAGCGGCCGAGTAGGTCAGGGTTTCCTTGTGATGGTCGCCGAGCGAGCGGGTGGTGGGATTGTCCGAGCGTTCGCGGCCGTAGCCTCCCAGCGCATCGACCACGGGCAGGTAACCGCCCTTGGCGACTTTGACTTCCTCGTCGGAAGACAGCCGGCTGCTGATGTTGGCCTGGATCTCGGGGTGGTAATCAACGGTGCTTTGAATGGCTTCTGAGAGGGTCATCGCTTGGGTGTGGGCGCAGGCCATCGTGATCAGCATGCCGCTGAAAATAGGGGTCATGACGCGCATAGGTGCTTACTCCGTTGTTAAGTCCGTTTGATAAACCTACTTCCGGCGCCAATTAATTGACTTTTTATGTATTGGCAATGTTCAACGTTTGTAACAACACAGCTAAGAACATTTTCGGGAAGACGCTAAGAAAAAATCTTCACAAGCGTTATGAGAAATAAGTCTTATGCCATCTGTGATATCCGGCACATTCTTTCCGCTGTGAAGTCGGCAGGGAGCCTGTTCTCGGGCGCTGCACCACTTCTTTAAGTAGGCGGACACCGTTTTAGGACGTTCTGGCGGAGAGAAAGCAGGGTGGCTAGTCGGTTTGCACGGAGAGTGACATTTTTTTGTCGCGTTGCAGTTTTTGAAGTGCGCTGATGCGTTTCCAGGGGTTTCTTTCTCGTTCCAGCAGCTGTCCCAGAGGGCGTTACGACCTTGGCTAAGAGCTGCGCTACGGCAGTAGAGGGAAGAAATCATGGCTACTACGATCGGTGTCGTCAGACAAGTTATCGGCGAGGTGTACGCGGTTGCGAATGATGGAGCGCGGCGCTTGTTGGCCGAGGGTGATCGGGTTCATATCGGCGAACAGCTGGTAACGGGCGCGAGTGGCGCCATCGATATCGCTTTGTCCAATGGCCAACAGCTGACCCTCGGACGCGAAAGCACGCTGGAGCTCACCCAGCAGATGCTCGCCGGCCCGCAAGACGCCACGGGTCAGGTTCCGGAACCAGTCGCCGCGCCCAGCGAACAAGACCTTACCGACGTCGAAAAACTCCAGGCAGCCATCGAAGCCGGTGTCGACCCAACACTTGAAGCTGAGGCCACCGCAGCTGGCCCTGGCGGCGGCGCGGGTGGCGCAGGAGGGGGCGTAGGAGGGGGACATTCCTTCGTGCTGCTCAATGCGGTCGGCGGACAGGTCGACCCGCAGATCGGCTTTCCCACCGCCGGCTTGAGCACTGGCCCACGTTTTCCCGAAGGCGAGGTCGACGGACTCCCGGCCCTCCAGGCGGCGCTCGCAGTCGAACCGGAGCCTCAGCCAGAACCTCAGCCAGAACCTCAGCTAGAGCCACCGATCAACAACATTCCGCAGATCGAGGTCCGCTATAACGCGCCGCTGAGCGAAAGCGACACGGCGCTGGTGTTGGAAGCCGGGCTGAATCCGGATGGTTCGGATGCCGCCTCCAGCCGCGAGTTCGCCGGCGGGAGTTTTATCCTGTTCGACAGCGATGGCCTGGGCGATCTGGTTTCCGTGACAATCAACGGAGTGGTTATTCCCCTGGCCAACCTGGCCGGCGCCACCATAGCCGGCGAGCACGGCACTCTCACGGTCAGCAGCTATAACGTGGCGACCGGGGAAGCGACGTATACCTACGAGTTGACCAGTCCAACCACGGATGACGCAGGCGCGGAAACCGAGGTGTTCACCTTGGTGGTTTCCGACGGCAGCGGCAGCTCCTTGCCGGCCGCGATCAGTATCGAAATTATCGACGACGCACCCACGGCTCGGGCTGACGTCGCGACAGTAGGCGAGGGCGCTACGGTTACCGGCAACGTGGTGAGCGGGCTAGGTAGTGGCTCGCAGGCGGACAGTTTCGGCGCGGACGGCACCGGCAGCAGCTCGATAGTGGGCGTTCGGGCCGGCGCAGATATCAGCACGCCGGTCAGCGGACAAGTGGGCACGGATATCGCCGGCAGCTACGGCACGCTGACCCTCAACGCCGACGGCAGTTACAGCTATAAGAGCACTCCCGATGCGGTGAGCGAAAGCGACAGCGTTACCGATGTTTTCACCTACACCATCGTCGATGCCGATGGAGATCTCAGTACCACGACGCTGACCATCGACCTGGCGAATATCACCGTCACCACCGACCTGGGCAGTGATTCCGACACTGACGTGCATGAGGCGGGGCTGAATGGAATCGGTAGCGATGCGGCTACCAACGACGAGATCGCCAGTGGCACCTTGACCGCCGGTGGCGGGGTCGGCACTTACAGCTTCGCCGTCAATGGCAACGGCCAGGGCACCTACGGCAGCCTGACGATCGACAGCAGCGGCAATTACACCTACACCCTGACCACGCCGTATGACACTAATCCGGCCACCAACGATGGTGCCGTGACTGAGTCGGGCAAGGAGCAATTCACCTACACGGTCACCGACGCCAACGGCAATACGGCGAGCGGCACGATCGATATCGACATCGTCGACGACGTACCGACGGCGCGAGCCGATACCGCGACGGTGATCGAGGGTGGCGAGGTCGAGGGCAACGTGGTCACCGGGGTCGGTACTGGCTCGGTGGCCGACAGCTTTGGCGCCGACGGCGCCGGGACGAGTGCGGTGGTCGGCGTCAAGGCCGGCGACAACACCGCGACGCCGGTCAGCGGCGGTTTGGGCGGTGTTGGGGTGGTGGGCGCTTGGGGCACATTGATCCTCAATGCCGACGGCAGCTACAGCTACCAGAGCAGCGCCGACAGCGTGACGCCGCCAGGGGCGACGGATACGTTCACCTACACCATCGTCGATGGCGACGGTGATCTGAGCACCACCACGCTGACCATCGACGTGGCGAACATCACTGTCACCACCGCGCTAGGCAGCGGCGCTGACACCAGCGTGCGCGAGGCGGGGCTGGACGGGATCGGCAGCGATGAGGCCGGCACCGATGAGATTGCGATTGGCACCTTGACCGCCGGCGGCGGGGTCGGCAATTACAGCTTTGCCGTCGATGGCACCGGCCAGGGCCTCTACGGCAGCCTGACGATCGACAGCAACGGCGATTACACCTACACCCTGACCTCGCCAGTGAACCTGCCAGCCGGCAACAACGCCGACAACATCCAGACCACGGAAAGCTTCGACTACACGGTCACCGACGCCAACGGCAATACGGCGACTGGCAGCCTGGTGGTCAGCATCGTCGACGACGTACCGACGGCGCGAGCCGATACCGCGACGGTGATCGAGGGTGGCGAGGTCGAGGGCAACGTGGTCACCGGGGTCGGTACTGGCTCGGTGGCCGACAGCTTTGGCGCCGACGGTCCCGGGGCGAATGAGGTGGTCGGCGTCAAGGCCGGCAGCGACACCGCGACGCCGGTCAGCGGCGGTTTGGGCGGTGTTGGGGTGGTGGGCGCCTGGGGCACCTTGATCCTCAATGCCGACGGCAGCTACAGCTACCAGAGCACCGCCGACAGCGTGACGCCGCCGGGAGCGACGGATACGTTCACCTACACCATCGTCGATGGCGACGGTGATCTGAGCACCACCACCCTGGACATCAACGTGGCGAACATCACCGTCACCACCGAGCTGGGCAGCGGTGCTGACACCGACGTGCGCGAGGCGGGGCTGGACGGGATCGGCAGCGCTGCGGCTACCGGCGATGAGGTCGCCAGAGGCACCTTGACCGCCGCCAACGGGGTCGGCACTTACAGCTTCGCCGTCGATGGCAACGGCCAGGGCCTCTACGGCAACCTGACGATCGACAGCAACGGCGATTACACCTACACCCTGACCAAACCGTATGACACTGACCCGGCCACCAACAATGGTGCCCAGACTGAGTTGGGCAAGGAGCAATTCACCTACACGGTTACCGACGCCAACGGCAACACGGCGAGCGGCAGCCTGGTGGTCAGCATCGTCGACGACGTGCCGCATGCCAACGATGTGTCCGCCGCGGTTGCTCTCGACGACGAAGGACTGTTGGGCGGCATTCCGAGTGCCGGGCAGGGCGATGCGCCGGGTGTGGCGACCAGCATTACCGGCAATCTTGCCTATCACGGCGGCGCCGACGGCGTGCAGTCGGTGGTGCTCAGCGGGCCGACTATGCTCGGCAGCGAAGCGGTCACGGCCTCCAGCTGGGATGCCACGAGCCGCACTTTGAGCCTGTCTACCGCGCGTGGCGAAGTACTCCGCGTACAGATCACCGATCTCGCCAGTGGTGCCTACACGGTCACCCTGGTGAAACCGATCATGCATGCGGCGGGTGACAACGAAAACGACTTCACCCTGGCGATCGGCTACCAAGTCACCGACAAGGATGGCGATACCGCCAATGCCACGCTGCGGGTGGTCATTGATGACGACGTCCCGACCATTCAGGCCAGTACGGTCGGTGAGGATTCCTTTGTCACCTTCACCGGCACCAATGCCGGTTACGGCAACAGCTACGGCTACTACATCAAGGGTGTGGACGGTACACCGATCAGCGGCAAGGTGCTCTGGGCCAACGTGCATAATCAGTCTGCCGATGACACCGCCAGCCTGAACGGGCTGAATCCGGCGCAGGTGGGCTTCTTCATCATTCCCAATGGAGGTGCCAATGCCGGCCTGAGCAATGGTGCCGACATCACCTTCCAGTTGAGCAATGGAAAGTGGGAGGCCGTCCTGGGCAACACGTCGTTGACCGGTGCGGATGGCGCCAATGTGCTGTTCAGCGACGCCAGTCTCAATCCTGGCGGCGCGCATCTGCAGGACACCGCCGCCGACGGCAACCAGAACTGGGAAGACCAGACGCAAGGTGCTGACTGGGACTACAACGATGTCAGCGTTAGCGTGACCTGGGGCGGTCGCCTGCAGGTCGATGAGACTCGTCTGGACATCGATGCCTCGCAAAACTTCAGCGGCTTTTTCACCGCACAGCCGGGCGCCGATGGCCAGCAATCACTGACTTATGCCCTGAACATTCAGAGCTCCGGAGTCGACAGTGGCCTGGTCGACACCGCCACGGGCCAGGCGGTGGTGCTGACCCGCAATGTCGCCGGCACCGTCGTCGAAGGGCGCACCGAAGGCAGCGATGAATTGGTCTTCCGGGTCAGCGTGAACAGCACCTCGGGTGTGGTCGCGCTCGACCAGCAACGTGCCATCATGCATCCGTCTACCGATCCGGATGAAGCCAAGAGCCTGGCGGCTTCCCTCGTCACGCTGACTGGCACCGTGGTCGATAACGATGGCGACTCGGCTTCAGCCAATATCGACCTCGGCCCGCTGCTGAGCTTCAAGGATGATGCGCCAACCGCCGTCAACGATGTCCCGAGCGGACTGGTGGCCGGCGGGCTGAGCGTCGCCGAAGGCAACGTGCTGCTCAATGACATCCCTGGCGCGGATGGCGGCAAACAGTTCGTGCGCTGGGACACCTCGGCCAATAGCGCCGCGCTTACCGAGCTGGCCCGCTATGGCACGCTGACTCTCGATCCAACCACCGGCGATTACCGCTATGTGCTCGACAGCAGCGACCCGGATGTCCTTGCTTTGGGGAGCGGCACGACGATCAGCCGGGACCTGCAGTACACCATGCAGGACAAGGATGGCGATATTTCCACCGCCAAGTTGACCATCACCATCACCGGTCAGAACGACCCGGTGACCTTGAACGGCCTGAGCGTCGGGGGCGGCGAGGAGGTGGTATACGAGGCCAACCTCAGCGATGGCAGTAGTCCGAACCCGTCAGCCCTGCTCCAGACCGGCAGCTTCAGCGTGACCGCGCCAGACGGCTTGAGCAGCGTCACGGTCAATGGTCTGAGCGTCTTCAACGGCAGCACCTTCATCCCGCGGACCATCAGCGATGCGCAAGGCACCCTGAAGATCACCGCTTATGACGCGTCGACCAAGACCTTCAGCTACAGCTACACACTGAACGACAACGCACTGGTCAACAGCAGCGGAATCGACAAGCAGTTCAGCGTGCTGGCCACTGACAGCGATGGCTCCAGCGCCACGGGCAGCCTGGATATCCGCATCGTCGACGATGCGCCGCTGGCGAAAAACGACAGTGCTTCGGTGGTGGAGAGCAGCGGCAGGGACTTCAACGTGGTGTTCGTGCTCGACTCCAGCGGCAGCATCGGTGGCGGCGAATTCACGACGATGATGAATGCGGTGCGTGCCGCCGGGCAGGCCTTGTTCGCCGGCACAAGTGGCGATGTGAGCATCAAGATCGTGGCGTTTTCCGAGACCGCGACATCCTACGACGGGGTGAGCACGCTCAACGACTTCAACGCGTTGGTCACGTGGATCAGCAGCCACCGGCCGTTCGACGACAACACCAATTTTACTGCCGGCATCCAGGAGACCATGCTCGTCTACGCGCCAGTGCCTGGGGCGAGCAATCAGGTGTTCTTCATTAGCGACGGCAATCCCAACGAGCAGACCGGCAGCAACGGTCATTCGCTGGAGGACACCACCGCCACTCAATGGAATACCTTCATCGATGACAACGGCATCAATGTCACCACCATTGGCGTTGGAGACAACATCAAAATCGAGCGTCTGGCTGATGTGGACGTGGATGGCAGCGGCGCGCCGATTTTGGTCGGCGACTTCAACAGCCTGGTCCATACATTGCTAGAACAGGTCGGCGGCAGCGGTCTGCAGGGCAATGTGCGGCTTGGCAACAACGGTGTGGTGGGCGGTGGCGACGATGACGTATTTGGCGCCGACGGCGGGCATATCCAGTCGATCGTCATCAATAACGTGACCTACGTGTGGGACGGGGTAAACACCATCGACCCAAGCAGCGGCGCGAATATTGCCGGCAGCCAGCTGAGCAACATCGCCACCGCGGCCGGCGGCAAGTTGTCCTTCAACTTCGCAACCGGGGCGTGGAGTTATGTCTCGCCGGTGGCCGGCGTCAGTGCCGATACCACCGAGACGTTTGCCTACACGCTGGTCGATAACGACGGCGACACCAGTCCGGCGACCCTGCAGGTCACCGTGCTCAACATCAACACGGCGCCGACGGGCACCAACGCGATCCTCAGCCTGCTGGAAGATGCCAGCAAAGTGCTTGGCACGACCGACTTTGGCTTCAGCGACAACGACGGCAATACCTTGCAGGCGGTCAAGATCACCACGCTGCCGACTGCCGGCAGCCTGACCCTGGACGGCGGTGCTATCGCTGCCGGAACCCTCGTCAGTGCGGCGGATATCGTTGCCGGCAAGCTGGTCTTCAGTCCGGCGGCCAACGGCAATGGCACCGGCTATGCCACGTTCAGCTTCCAGGTGCAGGACAATGGCGGTACCGCCAACGGCGGGGTGAATCTGGACCCGAGCGCCAACACCATCACCTTCAACGTCACGCCGGTGAACGATGCGCCGGTGGCGACCATCACGCCGACTAGCTACACCGCGACCGAGAAGGTGGCGTTGGTGCTGAAGAACACCGGTTTGTCGGTCGGCGATCCGAGCGACGGCGGCAGCGGCAGCATGACCGCGACCCTGAGCGTCACCCAGGGCCTGCTAAAGGCGGTAGCCGGCAACACCGGAGTTTCCATCAGTGGTAACAACAGCAGTGTGCTGACCTTCACCGGCACCTTGGCGCAGATCAATGCGCTACTCGGTAGCGGCGGCGGTTCGCTGACCTACACCGCCAACCTCAATACCCCGTCGGCAGCGGTCGCGCTGGTGTTGATGATCAACGACAACGGCAACATTGGCGGTGGCGCGCTGACTCATATGGATTCCGCGCTGATCAATGTCACCGCGGTCAACGATGCGCCGTCGGCGCTCGCTGACTCGGTCTACAGCAATGCCGGCAATGGCGTAAACATCGTCATCCCGCACTGGGCGTTGCTGCACAACGACAGCGATCCGGACAGCCTGTTGCACATCGCCAGTGTCGATAGCGGTAGCGGCCTGAGCTCGGTCAGCTTGGCCACTCCCGGCGTGGTGACGGTGGTCGATACGGGAGGCGGAAGCAATCCGAATGGCGGCTCGTTTGGCTACACGGTCTCCGATGGCAGCCTGACCGCCAGCGCGACGGTGACGTTGAGGCAGGACGTCAGCAGCGAGCTGGAGGGCAGCAGCGGCAATAACATCCTTATCGATAGCTTGGCCGGCGGCCATACGCTCGACGGTAAAAGTGGCAATGACATTCTGATCGGCAACGATGGCGACGACACGCTCATCGGTGGTAGCGGCGCCGATCTGCTAATCGGCGGTAGCGGCAATGACATCCTGATCGGCGGCTCCAGTACGGATACCGCGGGTTATCTGGATGCCAGCAGCGGCGTGACGGTGGATCTGAGTAATGCCGGTGCGCAGGACACTCTGGGCGCCGGCATCGATACGCTGTCGGAGATCGAGAACCTGCTTGGTTCAAACTTCAACGACACGCTGACCGGTGACGGCGGAAACAACAGCCTCAGTGGCCTACTCGGCGACGACACGCTGATCGGCGGTCTGGGTAACGACACGCTCACCGGCGGCGGCGGAGCCGATACCTTCAAGTGGCTGGGCGGCGATATCGGTACCGATACGGTCACCGACTTCCTCAAGGGCATCGATCATCTCGATTTGTCCGACCTGCTGGTCGGGGCGAGCAACGATGCGACCAGTCTCGGTCAGTTCCTGACGTTCGCCTTCGGCACCGATACCACTATCAGCGTGGATGCTAACGGCAGCGCCGCGGGCGGTGGCGGACAGAGCATCGTCCTCAGCGGAGTGAATCTGCAGGCGGCCTACGCGGCGCCGGATGCGGCTGGCGTGATCAGCGGCATGCTCGGCGATGGTTCGTTGAAGGTCGATACCGTCTGAGGCTGTGCAGGCGTAGGTAGGAGCGAATTTATTCGCGATAGGGGTAGCGCAGGGCTATTCCTGTTCGCGAATAAATTCGCTCGCGGACATCGGGCGCTCAGCCGTGGCGCACCCGCAGGCTGCGCCAGAGCGTGGCGGTCATCAGGATGCTGACTAGCGCCCAGCCGATTGCCTGGGTGTTGAGCAGGGTTTCCTGGAATAACTGCGGCGCGATGCAGGCCCCGACGAACAGGGTGAGTAGGGCGATTTCGCGGCGAGGCCCGGCCACCGGGCGGCACAGATAGACCAGCGCCGGCAGCAGCAGAGCGGCGCTCGGGAAGCAGCGATAGCGCGGGTCGAATACCAGGGCGAGGCTCATCACCGCTGCGGCAAACCCGCTCGCGGCCAGCCACCAGCCGCCGCGCGCGTCGAGCCAGGCGAACGCTTTTGCGCGCCAGCGGTGGCGAGCGCTCAAGGCCAAGGCCGCGTGGGCCAACACGATCAGGTTGAGACCGACCAGCAGCGCCGCCCACAGCCATTCGCCGGCGTAGCGGCTGGTGACGCGGGCCATCTCGCCCCACCCGCCGATGCAAGCGGCGCCCAGCGCGGCAAGGAGCGGCAATAGCATGGCCGCGCGGGTCGAAGCCGGACGGCCGGCGAGCAGCAGGGTGGCGGCGAAAATCAGCACGCCGAGGCCCAGCCATTGCGGCCAGAACGGCAGATTGGTCACCGGCCCGGCGAGCACGCCCTTGTCTTGGCGGTCGGCATCGAACAGTCCCCAGTAACCACCCATAGCGCCTTCGCTTTCGCGCTTCCAGGGCTGGTCGAAGGCTTCGATGAGGTTGTAGCGCCAGCCGTTTTCCTCGGCCATGGCGACAAAGCCACGAATGAAACGGGCTTCGTTGACGCGGCTAGGTACGGCGGTTTCACGCTGGCGACCTTCGCTCGGCCAGCCGGTTTCACCGATCAGGATGTCCTTAGGCGCGAACTTGTTGCCAAACACCCGGCGGATCTCGCCGACATGCGCCAAGGCGGCGTCGATGCCGGTCGGCTCGTCTTCCCAATAGGGCAGTAGGTGAATGGTCAGGAAGTCCACCGCCGGCGCCACTTCCGGGTAGCTGAGCCAGAACTCCCAGACGTCGGCGTAGGTCACCGGTTGCTTGACCTGGCTTTTCACTTCGCCGATCAGCTTGATCAATTGCGCGCCGGTCACTTCCTTGCGCAGCAGGGTTTCGTTGCCGACGATCACCGATTCGACGACGTCCGGATAGGCATTGGCGGCCTTGATCAGGGCGCTGATTTCCTTCTGGTTGTCGAGCGGATTGGCGTTGATCCAGGCGCCGAGCATCAGCTTCAAGCCGTGCTTGCGAGCCAACTCGGGAATGGCTTCCAGGCCGGTCATCGAGTAGGTGCGGATGCAGTGGAAGCGTGTGGCGAGCAGGGCCAGGTCGGCATCCATGCGCTCCGGGCGCAGGGTGAAAGGCTGGTCGAACGGCGACTGATCTTTATCGAACGGCGTGTAGGACGCGCATTGCAGCTTGTGCGTGGGCGTCGCCGCATCCGGCAGAACCACCGGTTTGCCGAGTCCGTACCACAAGCCCGCGAGGGCAAGGAGGGCGAATAGGCTGACGATCAGATAGGGCAGAACCGGGAAGCGAGTTTGGGCGGTCATAGGGCTGCGCGGCTGGTGGCAAAGCCGCGCATCTTAGCGGATTCGTAGACTACTGCGGAGCGTATTAGCGGTGTTTACGAACTCGAGAATACCGATCCTACGTTGCTCAGGCGTGATGATGCAGCCAGGCATGTTTGGGAATCTCCGACTGCGACGCCGACTGCTTCTCCAGGCGTTTCCAGAACTTCTCGTGGAAGTAGAAACCGACCGAATTGCACAGTGGCTCGATCGTGGCCACCAGCCCGCCAACCGCGATGCTGCCGGTCAGCGCGTAGGTCACGCTGAAGGCAATGCAGAAGTGCATCAGGGTGAAGGTGATGGTCTTGATCATGATCGCCGCTCCAGATTGAGAATTATTCGCCGTTGGAGTGACAGTAGGCGCTGGCGACCGGATGCGGAAATCGCTGTTATGCATTGCTTCTATAGCGAAGACTAATCTGATAGAGAAAGTATGGCTAAGGCGGCTGCTACGACTAAGGTCGCGAGTAAGACTAAGGTCGTCTGTCGTGCAGCCCCCAGCCACTTAAAGTTGACTCACCAGCAACCCGTGCTGCGGAGGACAACAACAATATGAACGACAGCCTTTATAAGCGGATCGATCAAAATCCGCGATTCCACGAGATGGTAGCCAAGCGCGAGCGATTCGCTTGGATACTCTCAGCCATCATGTTGGCCCTGTATGTGGCCTTCATCTTTCTCATTGCTTTCGCTCCGCAGGTACTGGGCGCCCGTATCAGCGACGACTCACCGACCACGTGGGGTATCCCCATCGGAGTCGGCTTGATTCTCTCCGCGTTTGTGCTCACCGGCATCTACGTGCGCCGCGCCAACGGCGAGTTCGACGAGATGAACAAGGCCATTCTCAAGGAGGCGCACCAATGATCGCGCGCATTCTCACCGCCCTCGGGCTGATGGTCATCGCCCCGGCTCTGTGGGCCGCCGGCGCAATCGAAGGCGAGGTGCAGCGTCAGCCGCTCAACGTCTCGGCCATCGTCATGTTCGTCGCTTTCGTCGGCTTCACCCTGTACATCACCTACTGGGCGTCCAAGCGCAGCAAGTCGGCCTCCGACTTCTACACCGCGGGCGGTAGCATCACCGGCTTCCAGAACGGTCTGGCGATCGCCGGTGACTACATGTCGGCGGCGTCCTTCCTGGGGATTTCCGCCCTGGTGTTCGCCTCCGGCTATGACGGTCTGATCTACTCGATCGGCTTCCTGGTCGGCTGGCCGATCATTCTGTTCCTGATCGCCGAACGGCTGCGCAACCTGGGCAAATACACCTTTGCCGACGTGGCGTCCTATCGTCTCGGCCAGAAGCAGATCCGCGTGTTGTCCGCCAGCGGTTCGCTGGTCGTGGTGGCCTTCTACCTGATCGCGCAGATGGTGGGTGCCGGCAAGCTGATCGAGCTGCTGTTCGGCCTCGACTATCACGTGGCGGTAGTGCTGGTGGGCATCCTGATGGTCATGTACGTGCTGTTTGGCGGCATGCTGGCGACCACCTGGGTGCAGATCATCAAAGCCGTGCTGCTGCTCTCCGGCGCCTCCTTCATGGCGATCATGGTGCTCAAGTACGTCAACTTCGATATCGCCACGCTGTTCAGCGAAGCCATCAAGGTGCATCCGAAAGGCGAAGCGATCATGAGCCCTGGCGGCTTGGTGAAAGATCCAATTTCGGCGATGTCGCTGGGCTTGGCACTGATGTTCGGTACCGCCGGCCTGCCGCATATCCTGATGCGCTTCTTCACCGTCAGCGATGCCAAGGAAGCGCGTAAGAGCGTGTTCTGGGCGACTGGCTTCATCGGCTACTTCTATATCCTGACCTTCATCATCGGCTTCGGCGCGATCCTGTTGGTCAGCACCAACCCGGCGTTCAAGGATGCTGCTGGCGCCCTGCTGGGCGGCAACAACATGGCGGCGGTGCACCTGGCCGATGCAGTGGGCGGCAGTCTGTTCCTCGGCTTCATCTCGGCCGTGGCGTTCGCCACCATTCTCGCCGTGGTTGCCGGCTTGACCTTGTCTGGCGCCTCGGCGGTGTCGCACGACCTGTACGCCAGCGTGATCAAGGAAGGCAACGCCAACGAAAAAGATGAGCTGCGCGTCTCGAAAATCACCACCGTGGTGCTCGGTGTGCTGGCCATCGGTCTGGGCATCCTGTTCGAGAAGCAGAACATCGCCTTCATGGTCGGCCTGGCCTTCTCCATTGCAGCAAGCTGCAACTTCCCGGTGCTGATCCTCTCCATGTACTGGAAGAAGCTCACCACCCGCGGGGCGATGATCGGCGGTTGGCTCGGCCTGATCACCGCCGTGGCGCTGATGATCCTTGGCCCAACCATCTGGGTGCAGATCCTCGGCCACGAGAAAGCCATCTTCCCGTATGAGTACCCGGCGCTGTTCTCGATTGCCGTGGCCTTCGTCGGCATCTGGTTCTTCTCGATCACCGACACCTCCAAGGCTGCTAGCGAAGAGCGTTCACGCTTCTTCTCGCAGTTCATCCGCTCGCAAACCGGCTTGGGCGCCACTGGCGCAGTCGCGCACTAAGGCGTATCGCTCAGCAACTGAGCAAGTAGAAAAGGGCAGCCCTCGGGCTGCCCTTTTTTGTGCGCGATGGAGTCGCAGCGTCGGCCTTGTGGGCCGATCAGCATTGATTGTTATGGATTAATTTTTCGTTCATCTCGGATCTTTACCCTGTCGGGCATGGTCATTGCTTTTATGGTCATTGTTTTAATGAATTTGCTGGCTGGAGAACCAAGATGGACGAATACCAAGAAGAATTGCTCGACTACCACGCCGGTGAACAGGACCCCGCCGAACCGGCTGAAGACGCCACGGAAATGTGATCAGCCGGCCTGGCGCTGGGCGCGCCGGAATTCTCCCGGAGTGTTGCCGCTCCAGCGTTTGAAGGCGCGCTGAAAGGCTTCCGCCGAGGCGAAGCCGAGCAGGTAGGCGATCTCGCCGAAGGTCAGCTCGGTATCGCGGATATAGGCCATCGCCAAGTCCCGGCGGGTGTCATTGAGGATCGCGCGAAACTGCGTGCCTTCCTCGGCCAGTTTGCGGCGCAGCGTCCAGACCGGCATTTGCAGGCGCGCAGCGACTTCCTCGAGGTCCGGCTCGCGACCGAGCAGCAGCGGGCCGAGCAGATGCACGATGCGCTCGCGCAGGCTGCGGGTTCGCGTCAGTTGCTCCAGTTCACGTTCGCAAATTTCCAACAAGTGCCGCCAGGTGCTCGGGCAGTGCGTCGGGTTGCGCAAGGCAAGGTTGGCCTGGTTGAGGCGGAGCTGGTTGTCGGTCGCGGTGAATTCCACCGGGCAACCGAACAGCTCGGTGTAGCGCTCGGCGTAACTGGGCGGTGGAAACTCGATCATCACCCGTTCGACGCTCAACTGTCCGCCGCACAGTTGGCTGAGCTGGCAGGCCCAGCTGGCCAAGACGCTGTCGACCACGAAACGGTTGTAGCCGTTGTACGGGCTGATCGAATAGAAGCGCAGCCAGGCGCCGCCGGCATCTTCGATCAGGCTCGAGTGGCCACGGTAATTTTGCGCATACAACGGTTCGAAGCGGATCAGGGTGCGCGCGGCTTCGCGCACCGTTGGCGCTTGCGCAGCAGTTACGCCGGTCAGGCCGATGCGGTTCAAACCGCCAACCTGGCCCATGCGTAAGCCCAGCGCCGGGTCGCCGGTCAGCTGAATCGCCGCATGCCCCAGGCGCATGTAGCGCGGAATGGACAAACGTGCGCGCGGCTCGGCCAGGCGGGCGATGTCCAGGCCGTATTGGTCGAGTAGCGGCAGTGGGTCCTGGGCATGGCTACGCACGGCATCGGCCAGGCTGTCGACGAAGCCGACAGTCAGATCACCCAGACGCACGCGGCCAGGTTTCATGGCTTACAACCAGAGATTGATCAGGCGCGCGCCAGGCCCGTCGCCGGCCATCTGGTGCTGCTGCGCCGTGGCGACCAGGCTCTGGCCATCGCTGCCCATGTCCCACAACTGGCCGCGCATGAACACCGTGATGCCTGCCTGCGCGCCGCTGGCCGGCAAGCGTCCAGCCAGGGCTAGACGCTGCCAGGCTTCGCCTTCGCTCAAGTCGCCGGGTTGCAGCTGCACATCCGCCGGTGTCGGCGCGCCGTTATAGCCGCCCCAGGGTTTGCTCCAATTGCCGTTGCCGGTAAGGAAGGCCGGCACCGCCAGCAGTTGCGCGCCTTGTCGGGACAGTTCGGCATAGCCGGCCGGGTACCAGCTGTCGGCGCAGATCAATACGCCGAGGCGCCCGGCCGGGGTGTCCACGACGTGCAGTGCGGACACTGGCGCGGCGGCCGTGAAGCTCTGCTCGTCACGAATCGGAAAGACCTTGCGCTGCGGCTGGCCGAGCGGCGCGCCATCGGCACCGAATACCAGGCTGACGTTGTACAGCGCGCCTTTGCCGACCCGCAGCACACCGTTCTGCACCGCCGGCTCGGGCAGCACAATCGAGCCGGCCACCAGGGTCACGCCGAACTCCTTGGCCAGGCCGCCGAACAAGTCCTGGTAGTCCTTGGCCATGCGCTTGGCCTTCATGCGCAACAACGCATCGGCCAGGCGATCCTCACCCTTGGCGGCAAACCAGGCGAGTCCAAGGCGCAGGGGATTGCTCAGGCCCATCCAGGTCATCGCCTCGCTGACCGTTTGCGCTTGGTAGATCCGGTCTTTTTCGCCGCTGGCAACCAGCCAGGTGCCGATGTGTTCAGGCAGCACCACCACCGTTTTGGCGTTGAGCAGCCCTGCGCTGTGCGCCTTGGCGAGGTAGGCGGCGAGCTTCAGGCGCAGCTGCGCGGGGCTCTGGTAATCGCTGGCGTATAGCTCGGGCTGAATGCCGAGCAAATTGCCGCGCTCGCCGGGCTCGCCCAGGTTGACGGCGACCTCGCTACGCAGGTCGGACAGGTAGCGGCTGGCCGGGCGCATTTCGGTC